>NZ_CP054301.1:1320000-1620000 GCF_013372285.1 Marinomonas primoryensis
AAAGCAGGAACGTGATCTGGAGTGGTGTGGATACGAATTTGAAGCCAAGGCATAAAGTGGAGTCCAACAATAAACAAAACAAGAATAGAATAGCGAAGCTTGGTGCGAGAGGCGAGAGGAAAATGATTGTCCCTAGTGATTTATGTCATCACTAGGGACAAAACGACCGTTTTTATAGGCCGAGTTTTTTCTCTAAATAATGGATATTAACGCCACCAGCAATGAAATTAGCGTCATTTACTAGTTCTTTTTGGAGCTCTATATTGGTTTTAATACCATCGATGAATGTTTCATCTAGAGCGCCGGAAAGGCGTTTTAATGCAGCTGTACGGTCTGGCGCATGGCAAATGATTTTGGCAATCATGGAGTCATACGTTGGTGGAACTGTGTAGCCACTGTATAGGTGAGAGTCAACACGAACACCCATACCACCTGGCGCGTGGAAGTAATCCACTTTACCTGGGCATGGCATGAAAGTTTTAGAGTCTTCCGCATTGATACGAGACTCAACGGCGTGACCGTTTAGCTTGATATCTTCTTGTTTCATTGACAGTTTCAAACCACTGGCAATACGAAGCTGCTCTTTCACGATATCAACACCTGTCACCATTTCAGTCACTGGGTGCTCAACCTGAACGCGGGTGTTCATTTCGATAAAGTAGAAATGGCCATCTTCGTACAAGAACTCGAACGTACCCGCACCGCGGTAATTAATCTTGATACAAGCATCTACACAGGCTTTAAAACAAGCTTGGCGTGATGTTTCATCAAGCATTGGTGCTGGCGCTTCTTCCAATACTTTCTGGTGACGACGTTGTAATGAACAATCTCGGTCATACAAATGAACCGCGTTGCCTTGGCCGTCAGCCAATATTTGTACTTCTACGTGGCGAGGGTTTTGTAGGAATTTTTCCATATAAACCGTGCTATCACCAAAGTAAGACCCTGCTTCAGACTGTGTGATGCTAATGGATTTTAGCAGGCTGCCTTCGTTGTGAACAACGCGCATACCACGACCACCACCACCGGCAGCGGCTTTTACAATGACAGGGAAACCGATTTCATTAGCGACACGAATGCACTCTTCTGGATCAGTCGGTACTGGACCGTTTGAACCCGGAACAGTTGGCACACCTGCTGCTTTCATTGCTTTAATAGCAGAGACTTTATCGCCCATTAAGCGAATTGTTTCTGCTTTAGGTCCGATGAAAGTAAAGCCAGAGCGTTCAACTTGCTCTGCGAAATCTGCATTCTCTGCAAGGAAACCATAGCCTGGGTGAATAGCAGACGTGTCTGTTAATTCTGCCGCACTGATGATTGCAGGAATGTTTAGATAGCTTTGTGCTGAGGGATTTGGCCCTATGCAGATAGACTCGTCTGCAAGGCGCACGTGTAACAAGTCGCGGTCAATTTTAGAGTGAACCGCAACAGTTTTGATACCGAGTTCTTTACACGCACGTAAAATACGTAGCGCGATTTCGCCTCGGTTAGCAATCAATACCTTATCGAGCATGATGAAACCTACTGCTTTGGATTAAATGATAGTAATAAGTGGCTGATCGAATTCAACTGGTTCGCCGTCTTCAACAAGAATAGCGCCAATTGTGCCAGACTTATCAGCTTCAATTTGGTTCATCATTTTCATTGCTTCAACGATACAGATTGTATCGCCAGCATTAACCTTTTGGCCAACTTCAATAAAAGACTTAGCACCTGGTGCAGAAGACTTGTAGTAAGTACCGACCATAGGAGAATTGACGATATGTCCTGCGATCGCGGCTGGTGCTTCAGGAGCCGCCGTAGGGGCAACTGGAGCTGGCGCTTGAGGTGCCATCATTGGAGCAGCCATTTGTGCCATAACAGGGGCACCACCACGACTAATGCGAACGGCTTCTTCGCCTTCTTTAATTTCAATCTCGTAGACGTTGGATTCTTCTAAAAGCTCGATTAGTTTTTTGATTTTACGAATGTCCATGATTACTCTCTTCTGTCTGTATTTGTGGCTCAGTGTTTGTGTCAGTCACTGACTATTATAATTCTGCGTACGTTATTCTGTAACAGCGCTTTTATAAAATACATTTTGTAAAAGCTGGTAACCCGAAATTATCGATAAAAAGCGTGATATTGTCCAGTTATGCGGCAAAAAAACCTAAAAATGTTTGTGTTGGTTGTTTTTTGATCCCTTGTAAACCATCTTCTTTTATTGATGAGTAATGGTATCTAAACGATCGATTAGAGAGCGTTTTGTCGGCTCACCCATCAAGCTGAGCTCTTTTCGCTCTTTTCCTTCAGTGTCTAAAAAAACCAACGATGGTGGCCCAAATAAATTGAACTGTTTCATTAGGGCTTGGTTGTTGATTGAGTTCTCTGTCACATCGACTCTAATCAGCCGTACCTTGTCGAGACGCGGCAACACCTCGGCAGACACAAACATTTCTTCTAGCACTTTGCAGCTGATGCACCAATCTGCATAAAGGTCCAATACAATAGGGCGAGTATCTTGACTCGCAATAATAGCATCGAGCTCCTCCAAGCTGGTGATAGTGGCATCAAACACTCTGATATCTTCGTTTATATGTATTGAGGTTGAGGATAACTTTTTCAAGGGCTGTAACGGACTGCTGCTGCCGGTCAAACCACCGATGAATTCAGTGGTTCCAAGAAGGAAAAATCCTAACGCCAGAAACCAGCGAAAAGGGTGTGAGGAAACTTGATGTGCTCGGTGAATAAAGTAACTGCTGACAGCAAGTGCTAGAAGGCTCCATAAATACAAATGGCTACTGACAGGTAACCAGCGAGTAATTAACCAAATGGACATTGCGAGCAGTGCAAACCCCATGAACACTTTAATGTCATGAAGCCATTCGCCACTTTTAGGCAGTACTTTCGGGCCGAATAGACCAACTAGTAGCAGTGGAACTCCCATACCAAGTGCCATGATAAACAGCATCATCGCGCCATACCACGCATCACCTTGGCTACTTATATATAGAAGTGTTCCTGCTAATGGCGCCGAAACGCAAGGTGAAACAATTAATGTAGAAAACACCCCAGCCAGAAAAATACTTATGCTCGATTTCCACGCAGAATCCGAAGGTTTACTGGTCATTTGTAGTCGTTGTTGCCATGCCATTGGCAGTCTTAACTCATAAACACCAAACATTGCTAAAGCGAGTGCAACAAAAAGAAGGGCGCTAATGACCAATAAAACAGGGTTTTGTAATTGTGCTTGTAAGTTCAATTGAGTGCCGAAAATACCGACTAATCCACCAATGGCGGCATAAGTCAGTGCCATGGCCAAAACGTAAACCAAACTGTAATAGAATGCGCCTAACTTCGAGTGGCGAGTGCCAATAACAATTGCGCTGACAATAGGGACCATCGGAAGAACACAGGGCGTGAAAGATAAGAGTAAGCCCAGTCCAAATAAAACAGTTAAAGTGATCCATGGGCTGCTTGTCTGGAGTAGTTGAGTCACGGATTGTGCTTCAGAAGGTAAAACAAGCTTGTCTTTTGAAGGCGTGGACGTGTTGCTAAATTGAGAGGCTAAAAGGCTTTTTGGCGCCTCCGAAGATAAGGCTGGCACAATGAATTGTATGGGCATTTTCTGTGGCGCATAGCATAGACCCTTATCGGCACAGCCTTGATAAGAAAGGAATCCATTAATTTGGGTACCAGCAGCAAGCTTAATATCATAATAAATAGGCAGAGTGAGTTGGTGACGATAAACCGTGACGTCACCATAATAAGCATCTTGTTTGTTTTCGCCGACCGGAAATGCAGAAAAATGCAGGTTATCGGCCTGTTCGCCAGACAAACTAAACTGTTCTTGATATAAATAGTAACCGTCGCTAATCTGCCACGTCGCTACCATTTTACCGTCTTTAGGAGCTGATGTTGAGAGTTGAAAAGCTTGCTCAACAGGCAAAAAATCTGGTTGAGAAAGCGATGTCGTGGGAGCAAAAGTGAAAGCCTGAGACGTACTGTGAAGCGTGAGTAAGAACAATAGAGCAAGTAGGCGCATAAAAATCTTCAATCAGATTGAACGTGTTGTTTAAATATAACATGCTTGTTTCATCATATTCGATGGTCAGTGTAGACTACCAATCCACCTTAAAGTTGCCAATCGCAAGGGGACAAATTGAGTAAAAACCAAGTATCTTTTCTATTTATTGCACTTTTCCTTACAGGGTGTCAGACAAATATCGCGCCCTCGGAAAGTCACCCATTGCAAGAGAAAGCGCCTGAGTCTGGTTCTAAGTCGGTATCGGCGGAGATAACACCGGAAATCGATGTGCCCGATGTGAAGAAAACTACCATCATTTCATCGGAGGAAAGAAAGTCGAGAGCAGCTGAACGCTTGACGTTGAGTTTGATTGCACAAGGTGAAGATGCTTTGTCTGCGGATCGGCTTTTAACGCCAGAAGACGACAACGCTAATTTGTATTTTCAAGCAGCATTAGGTCGAGATCCCGGTAACTTTAAAGCGACTCAGGGGATTGCGGCGATTGTGGATGTATACACTCAGTGGGCGTGGGATGCGGCAAGAAACCGAGATTATATTCAATCTGCTCGATATTTAGAGTACGCTCGTTCGGTTAACCCAGAAGACCCTGTTATTGTCGAAATGACCTCACGTGTCAAAGATCTGAAAGCAAAGCGTGAGCGTACTGCAAAGGTAGTTTCTAAAAAATCAGAGCCCAAAGAACCACAAGTTGGGCAATATTTATTACCAGAAACGCTTTTTAGTTTGAGCGAAGATGAGATAATTGCCCAAATTCAGCCTATTATAGACGAGGTTGCAAAAACAGAGCAGGCAATCGAAATTTACTGGCCAAATGACAAACAAGCACGGTTGATTTATCAGATAATCAACAGTCGCGTTACAGCGTTTCGTGTTCGTGCGATGACCTATCATCGTGCTGATTACATGGTGGAATTAAAACAAGATTAAGGTAGGTCAATAATGTCGTGGATAACGAATAAATTACAGGGTTTAACGCCAAGTATTAACTTTTCAAGTATGGGGAAAGTAGCCGTATCTGTTGTATTGGTTGTCGCTGTGCTGTTGACCTTTTTGGGTATGTATTGGAGCAGTGAGCCAGATCAATTTGATGTGGTATCCACCGCCAAAGAAAAAGCCGCAGCACAAGGCTACTTGAACAACAGTAAAAAACTGGTTGTTGGTTACACAACTGCCAGCACATTGCACACCATTGTGGAAACGCTGCTAGATAAACCGGGCGGCTTCATTACCAATGATATTTTGCCTCCGGGTCTCTTTATGGACAACATGCCAGCGTGGGAATTTGGCGTACTGGTTCAGTCACGAGATTTGGCACGGGCTTTTCGTAAAGAATTTAGCCGTTCACAATCTCAATCCACAGAAGACGTGAACTTAAAAATAGCAGAACCGCAATTTAATTTTGATACCAAAAGCTGGGCATTGCCATCCAGTGAAAGCGAATACCGTCGTGGTAACAAAGAGTTGATGGAGTACCTAAATCGTTTAGCGACCAACGATTCCCAATTTTATGCACGTGCTGATAACCTTTCGGATTGGTTGTCTGACGTTAGTACTCGTTTAGGCAGTTTGTCTCAGCGTTTATCCGCAAGTGTGATAGATGATGAGCCTCAACTGGAATCGGATGAAAATAGCCGCTACGTGCGCACACCTTGGTCAAAAGTAGACGATGTTTTCTATGAAGCGCGCGGTACAAGCTGGGCTCTGGTTCACATGCTTCGAGCGGTAGAAGTAGACTTCTTTTTTACCTTGCAGGATAAAAATGCCCTTGTTAGCTTGCGTCAAATTATTCGTGAACTGGAAGCAACCCAGGCCAATGTTTGGTCTCCATTCATCTTAAATGGCAGTGGTTTTGGCGTATTGGCCAACCATTCTTTGGTAATGGCGTCTTACGTCTCACGTGCTAATACAGCGATTATCGACCTTCGTCGTTTGCTTGAACAAGGCTAGCGCGGCGTTTATGACAATGAACCATAGCAGGGTAATTCGTCCGGCCATGTTGGACGATGCCCCTGTTATATTGGATATATTCCAACAATGCGACCTGTTTGCTAGCACTGGTTATCGACAAGATAATATTAACTTGATTGATGTAATGGACTGGTTAGAAAGCGTCACAGACAAACATCCCCTGTTGGTGCTTGAAGAGCAGGGTATCGTTATTGCTTGGTGCTCTGTCGAAGCCTTTTATGGATTACCCGCCTTTGATACCGCTTGTGAAATTAGCTTCTACGTCTTGCCAAATTGGCAGGGTCAAGGCATCGCAACGCAACTTTTTCGTCACCTAGAAACGCACCGAACCGAACTTGGTTTTACCCACCTTATTGCCTATGTCTATTCTAGTAACTTCAACAGCCAAGGCTTTTTCAAACGTCAGGGGTTTGATGAATGGGGTTTATTACCAAACATCGCCCAGAATGAAAACATCACAGAAGATGTTTACCTTCTTGGAAGACAGTTTTAGCTTTCTTATTCTGCTTTCAATTCAGGAAAAGCTAAGCGGGGACTAGTTCCTTCCTCTTTCTTCAAGGGGAAGGCGGAGGATGGGGTTAATCTCTTCTTTGGATTCCATTCAAATGCTTTGTATTCCCGACCTTTATTCCGCCTTTTAATTCAAGCAAAAGCTGAGCGGGTAACTTTTTGCTAGCGCCCAAAAATTCACTTTAAGATCTTTAATGCCTCCTTTTCTTCATAAGAGCATGATTGCTTCCTATGCTCCTTTTATCGTAAGGCATGGATTGTTTATTTGGTGAGAGATTACTCGTCAAACAATGACCCTGAAACGCCATAAAGTCGCGCAACTTCGTCGCGTCGAACTGACTTTATCAGAGTATCAAGGGTAGAAAATCAAAGACCGTAGGACAGATGAGCGAAGCGTAATCCGGCGAAGAAAGCGTAGCTTTCATTGTATGGTAGGTCGAGGCTTTAGCCCGACACGGAATTTAGGTTCCATTCAAACGCTTTGTATCCCCGACCTTTATTCCGCCTTTTAATTCAAGGAAAAGCTGAGCGGGTAACTTTTTGCTAGCGCCCAAAAACTTCAGTTTAGAGAAAGGCAAAAATTCGCTTTAAGATCTTTAATGCCTCATTTCTTTCATCTAAGAATAACTTTTCCGACGCTCTGGGGTAGTAAAGCATAGATTGGTTTTTTCTGTTCGAGACGTTGTCTGTTAATGACCCTGAAACTCCATA
Organism: Marinomonas primoryensis; assembly: GCF_013372285.1. Lineage (NCBI taxonomy): Bacteria > Pseudomonadati > Pseudomonadota > Gammaproteobacteria > Oceanospirillales > Oceanospirillaceae > Marinomonas > Marinomonas primoryensis. The sequence goes on from NZ_CP054301.1 coordinate 1,327,217, forward strand.
AAGTCGCGCAACTTCGTTGCGTCGAACTGACTTCATCATAAAGGTTTTATGCGAATCCGGCACTATGGCTGTTTGTCCAATGCAATAAGAGCGAAAGTGAAGACGCGGGTAGATAAGCAGTTAGACATGTACGAACCGCGAACCAAGGACGGCAGTGAAAAGGCAGCTAAATCAGGATGTTCATGCCCTGCTTGTGGCGAGCGTGCAGTGATGTATCTGAGAGTAAAGTGACAAAACGACTTCGCATCCTGCTGCCATGGGACAATGGTAGTTAGCGTTAGCATACGGTGAGATCAGTGTATAAAACGGATCGGGTCATAAGGCCTGAGGGAATCGCTTGCCTCGCGGGTCAAATCGCGCTACAAAAGAGCAAATAAAGAACCAACATAGCGGCGATCAAAGACCATCTGAAGAGGCATCGTCCAAACAGGCTTTGGTATTTAGCGAGTTATATAACAGGGAAGTCCTACCATGAAAAAAGCAAATCCCCTATATAGACCCGTTCAACAGTGGGTTATAACCGCAGCTACGCTGCTGTATAACCCTTAATTGTTAGGGATTAATGGAATCGCCATGTCAGGAAATATTTTCAATAAACTGTGGGTTATAGAATCTTTACCATCAGGTGAGCTTAGAACCGGGAAAAGTCTCTTCGACAATCAGCTGGACAAGGCTAAGCAGGTACAGCAAGACCTTCTCGTTGAATTCGCTGAGCCAATAACTAAGTCCGAGTTGTTTGACGTATTAGAAAAAATACGAAATGAGGCTTTGAGCGGAATATATCCAATGATCCACTTTGAGTGTCATGGGTGTAAAGAAGGCTTGGGAACCTCTAGCGGAGAACTGGTTGAATGGGATGAAATCAGAGAGATCCTTATTGAGATTAACCGAGCGACTAAGCTAAATCTGATGATTGTAATTGCAGCCTGCAATGGTGCCCATTTAATAAACGTATCTACAAGGCTAGATGCAGCTCCTTTCTGGGCAATAATTGGTCCGGAGGTAGAAGTAACTGCTGGACATATTCAGGATAATTTTAGTCGGTTTTATGAGTCCTTCTTTTCAGATCTCGATGGTGATAAAGCCATAGGTATGCTTAATGAAGAGGCAGAGCATCAAGATCGAACCTATCATTTCTTAAGCGCTGCTGGGCTATTTTCAAGGGCTTACCGAGCCTACTATAAAAGTCACTGTGTCGGGAAAGGGAAGAAAGAACGGATAGAACGCCTCGTTTCTGAGGCGATGAAAAATCCCAACGTAAAGAAACGTGGTGTGGCATGGGCCAGACAGCAAGTAAAGAAAGGCCTTGCATCCGAGGACCAGCACTTTGATAAACTTAGAAAAAGGTTCTTCTTCATTGCTGATTTTCCAGAAAATGATGCGCGCTTCCCTTTATCTAAGGATGATATTGTTGCCACGTAAAATCCCTAACAATGCGTGCGCTGCTGTCGGACAAATTTTCCGCTGCACTCTAAATTTGCCGCAGAGCGCGGCGTTGAGGCTGTAGAATTACTCGAAAATAGAAATTCAATGATTTAATTTCTGTGCGGAGAGTGTCTAAAAGCTAATTTTTGTATGATAACAGCCTTACTTTTCACGTGGCTGCGTGGTTTTAGGTTTATTTTAACATTATTTTTGAGACTGTTTTTCTTGAATTAGAAATTCTACAGGCTCGTCAGCCATCAGGAGTATGCGTGGTCGTTCCAAATGATTTATATAAATACATGACTTTAGATACTGCAAAAATTGTACTCGAATCTGGTCGACTACGCTGGCAAAGTCCTTGTCAGTTTAATGATCTCAGTGAGATGCAGAGAATGCCTCGTTTAGAACCTGAGTATAACGAAGCCTGGTTAATATATGCCAGAACTTTAGTGGATCTTATCTATAATAAAAATGTTATTGATTTTACTGTCTATTCGCCATGGACACAGAAAATCCTTTTGCAAATACTGCAACTAAATATCAGTAACTATTCAGAAGAAGATGCATTAAAAAATATTGAAAAGAAGATTCCAGCTTGTGAATCTGAAGTTGGTGATAGACTTCGAAAAATTATCGAATCTAAAAATGACGGCACATTGAGATGTTTTTGCCTCAGTGAAGATGAAAATAATGCAACTATGTGGGCACACTATGGAGATGTTAATAAAGGTTGCATGTTTGGTTTTGGTCATCTCGAAGAAAAAGGCACTCAATTTTTAGCTGCCGAAAAAGTATCTTACACTGCAGATCCTCCTGTAGTCGGAAGTGCGTTAGATATTCTGCTATATGGACCATCAGCAGCGCTTAATAAGAGAACTCGTTTGGCTATTTTTTGTAATAAAGAAATTAATTGGGCTTATGAAAAAGAATGGCGAGTTATGATTAATCGATCAGCACCCAATCAAGAGAAATTCTCTGACTTGTTATTTTATCCCGAAGAGCTAACTTCAGTGACATTTGGTTTAAAAGTTCAAGACAAAGATAGAGAAGAAATGCTTAAGCTAATAGCGAAAACTTATCCTCATTGTGGAGTATTTGAAATAAAGCTAAATAACGGTACCTTTACGAGAATCTCATTAAATGGCTAACAAGCACTTTAAACGGAACAAAAACAGTTGGCCTTGTTTCGTTCCTCAACAATTTTTAGCTTCTTAACGAGGCGTTATATTACTTAATCATGTATAAATTTAATCTGACAGAAAATGGAATGGGTTCAATACAGATAGATGATTTTAAAGAGTTTTTTGAGTCTGATCTTTCTTATTGGTCTAAAGAAATGTATGAGGCGCATTGGCTTAAAGCTTCCGAAGAAGTGGAAGCTGGTAATTCGGTATCATTTATTACTTCTATAACCGAACCAGACAGTTCAAACTTTATTCGTTCATGGTCATGCTATTCAATAAACGGTGAACTGATTTTTCAAGAGCGCATACTTTTTTTAGACGATTTAGAGTCGTCATTTAATCTAAAAGAGCCCCACAAAAATATAGAGAGCTACGAATCGGTATCCGAGGATGGTGATAAAATATCGGAGTGGCTTACTCGTGCATAGCCAGAAATACAACAAGCAATTGTTGTGCGACGCAAAAACATGGGCGACAAAATTGAACTTCACCACGGAAACCTCATGAAAACCATCGTTATTATGGCAGAACCGCCGCCCTCGAACGCCTTTTAGCAGAGGTAGGTGAAGATACGTTAACCTTAGATCCATATGATTCACAAATTATGGAATTTAAAAATGAAGAAGCCACGATCTACCCAAGAACATGAAAGCTTCGCTTTCAGTGGCGTTTTTTATTACAGAAAAGCGGTCGTTCCTCCCTCATCTCATCACGCCCTTGTCTTTGTTTTCCATATTTGAAATCCCAAATGAAGTCAGTTCGACGCGACGAAGTTGCGCGACTTTATGGCGTTTCAGAGTCAGTGTTTGATGGTTTATCTCCCACCAAATAAACAATCTATGCCTTACGATATAGCGAGCGTCGATAAAGCTATTCTTCGATGATAAAAATCAGGCATTAAAGATCTTAAAGAGACCTTTTGGTTACTTTTATGGATCTGGATAAAAGTTACCCGCCCAGCAGGGCGGAATAAAGGTTGGGAGTACAAAGCGTTTGAATGGAACCCAAAGAAGAGACTAACCCCATCCTCCGCCTTCCCCTTGAAGACAAAAGGGGAAGGTACTTAGTGATTTGTAGCCGTTACTTTCAATATTCGATCAACTATCAGAACATGAAAGCTTCGCTTTCACCGGCGCATTACGGTCGTACCTCCCTCATGACTCCCTATGTTTTTGTTTTCCATCATTACAACCCCGAAGAAGTCAGTTCGACGCAACAGCGTTGCGCGATTTTATGGAGTTTCAGAGTCAGTTAAAAATATCCTTCTTACCAACATCAAAAACAATCTATGCCTTACGACATAAGGAGCTTAGGTGGCAATCATGTACCTATGAAGAACTAATGCATTGCTCTTAAAAGCGAATTTTTGGTTACTTTTTGGGCGCCAGCAAAAAGTAACACGCTCAGCAGAGCGGAATAAAGGTCGGGAATTCAAAGCGTTTGAATGGAATCTGAAGAAGGTATTAACCCCATCCTAGCTTTCCCCTTGGAAGACAAAAGGGGAAGGGACTAAGCCCACGCCCAGCAGGGCGGAATAAAGGTTGGGAATTCAAAGCGTTTAAATGGAACCAAAAACAACCCCATCCTCCGCCTTCCCCTTGAAGAAAGGGGAAGGGACAAACCCTTGTTACATGGGTTCAAACACGGAGCCCAAGCTCGGTACAAACAATTTATTGTACATGCGGCTGGCGTAGTCGTCTGTCATGGATGCCATGTAGTCACAGATGATACGTAACCCATTTTCTCCGTTGTCCTGACTTTTGCGCCATTCAGTGGCGATTTCCCTTGGTAATAATCGATTAGGGTCGGCGGTGTAGGCTTCGAACATTTCTAATAACATTTGCTGGCCTTTGTAGACGAGCATTTGCACTTCTGGGCGTTGAATGATGTGTTGCATTTCGAATTGTTTTAACAAGTTTAATGCTTGTCGTTGGCCTTCTGGCAGTCCGACTTGGAAGCGCAGTAGAGGATGTTCGAATCTTGTATTTTCAATCACTTTGCATGAGGTGATAAACCAGCTGACTAAGCTGCCAATGGCTTCTTTGCGTAGGTGGCTTTGTCGGCTAAAAAGTTGCGTGCGAATGCTGTTGAGGTTTTCCGCCAAGTAAGGTGAAGCCAGCGCGGCGAGTTTGGGTTCTAGGTGTTCTAACCAGGTGTCTTTAGTGACCATGCCTAAGACGATGGCATCTTCTAAATCGTGTACGCCGTAAGCAATGTCGTCGGCTAGGTCCATGATGCTGGTGTCGAAGCTAGCGTGTGTGGCTCTCGCATGACCATCTGGGTGTTTGCGTTGTACTGTTTGCAGTAAGGTTCGATCAGCTTCACTGAAGGGTTCAAGTATCCAATCTAAAAGGTCTTGTTCTTCTTGATACACGCATTTTGGTGGTGACCAATTGGAGGCTTTGAATTGGCGAAAGCTGGTAGGCTTTTCTGGGTATTTTCCCACCACATTAGCGTGTAAAACCGGATATTTTAATACCCCTAATAAGGTGCGGCGCGTCACGTCCATACCGTAAGTTGGCGAGTAGGAGCCTCGCTTGCCGAGGATGCGTAAAGATTGCGCGTTACCTTCAAAACCACCGTTAGATTGCATCATGTAGTTCAATGCGACTTCGCCACCGTGGCCGAAGGGTGGATGACCTATGTCGTGGCTTAGACAGATGGTTTCAATTAAGGCGTCGTCGGCTAACCATGTTTGGAAGTTGGCCTCTTGTGGTGAGCTGTGCTTGAGTTGATGTACGATGCCATTGCCGATTTGAGCGACTTCTAAAGAATGGGTTAATCGTGTGCGGCTATAGTCATTTTGTCGAATCGCGAGAATTTGAGTTTTGGACTGTAAACGACGAAAGGCCGCGCTATGAATGATGCGGGCACGGTCGCGCTGGTAGGGCGTACGGTAGTCGTTTTCTCGGGATTCTTGATAACCGGATTGTCTTTCGTGCCAAGCTAACATTTCATATTGTGCGTTTGCCATGTTTGTAATCCACTAGTGTCAATAATTACCAATCTTTCATGAAAACACGATATAGGTCAATGTTCGTAAAAAGGGCCTTGGGCATAATGTAATCTATTATAAGGAATCTTTATGTTTAATACTCAGCATCTCACGACATTTAAAGCCTTGGTTGAAAAAGGAAGTTTTACTCAAACAGCAAAGCTGTTAGGACTAACGCAACCCGCAGTGAGTCAACACATTCAAAAGCTAGAGCGAGGGTTAGGAGAGCCATTGCTGATTCGTCATGGTCGCACCACTGAGGTGACGGAAGCGGGGAGGGTGTTACTTCAACATATAAAAGAACTGGAAGTATGTTATGAGGAGTTCACGGCGTCATGGCAAACGTATGCTACAACTAAGGCTAGTCTCGATGTAGAAGAAAATAAAAATGGTTGATGAGTATCAGCCATTTTTTGTTAGTAAATGCGTATTTATTGTTGGGTTGTCGGTATTAAATTGCCAATGTGCAAACCACACTCTTTGTTTTCAGACTCTTCCCACCACCAACGACCTTCACGTTCATGCTGATTTGGTAAGATAGCTCGAGTGCAAGGTTCACAGCCTATGCTGGTAAACCCTTTTAGGTGCAACTCATTGTATGGTACATCGAACATTTTAATGTAGTTCCAGACGTCTTCCGAAGACCAGTTAGCCAAAGGGTTGAACTTGAATAGGTCCTTTTCATCGGTACTGAACGCGCTGTCTTTTTCGGCAAAGGCCAATACATTACGTGTACCGGGACTTTGGTCTTTTCGTTGGCCTGTAATCCATGCATCAAGTGTTGCCAGTTTGCGCTTGAGTGGCTGTACTTTTCGAATACCACAGCATTCTTTGTGACCGTCTTCAAAAAAGCTAAATAAGCCTTTTTCATGAGTGAAGTTTTCAAGCGCGTCACGATCAGGAGACAGAATGTCGATTTTTATCTTGTAATGTTTACGAATTTTTTCGATAAACCGGTAGGTTTCAGCATGTAAACGACCAGTATCAAGAGAGAATACGTGTACGTTTTTGTTCGCTTTTACCGCCATGTCGATCAGTACGACGTCTTCTGCGCCACTGAAGGAAATAGCAAGGTTGTCGAATTCTTTCATCGCGTTGTGGATGATTTTCTGTGCTTCGTCTTCTTTGTTATTGGCAATAAAAGACGCTAAATCAAATGCAGACATAGGATTGTGAACCCTGTTCTAAGTTACGTTGGTTGTACCATATCAAGTTGCGGTCACGAAAGAAAAGACGAAAGAACACTAACCTTATAATGCTTAAAGCGGGTGCTTAGCGGATATGTCTCGCTAGGGTTTGATAAAGTCCAAATAAAATGCCCGCGGTCACACCCCAAATGCGAATTTCCTGATATTCAATTTCGAAGTAGCCACGAGAATTGGTGTCGAGTTTTTTCGTTTTAAAGCGATAGTTCTCGGGAGTGAGTAAATGGCGTAATGGCACCCAATGGACAGATTTCACCTCTTCTTCACAAAGACTTAATTCACTTTTTCGCGTCATTTCAGCCACGATAGGCTTGATGCAATAACCGGACAGGGTGCAATACTCGCCCAGCTCACCGAGTAAATCGAAACAGTCAGGCGCTAGGCCAACTTCTTCTAAGGTTTCACGCAATGCGGTGTATTGGATGCTTGCGTCTTCTGGATCATGCTTGCCCCCAGGAAAGGCGATTTGACCTGGGTGATTACGCATGTGCAGTGCGCGTTGAGTCAGGAGTACGAAAAGCTCTCCACTTTCAGGCTCTCGCCAAATAGGAATTAAGACAGCAGCAGAGCGATACTTTAAGTCATAACCGCTGGGAAACATTTCTTCATCTGGGTTATGAATTTGTTGTGCGTAGGGTTCTCTGTCTAATGCTGCGCGGATATCGTCCAAGCTCAAATCAATTGGAGGAGCATTTAAAAACTGCTCTATGTCAGACATGATACGGCCTATTTCAAAAAGTCTTGTTCTAGAGTATGGGTTAATTTACCTACTTTGGTAAAGGTTTCTTGATATTCTTCTTGGCATTTTGAGTCGGCGACCAATCCACCGCCAGCCCAGCAATGTAGGTTGCCGTGATCCGCTACTAGGGTTCGTATGGTGATACTGGAGTCCATTTGTCCATTTGCACTGAAATACGCAATCGAGCCACAGTAGGCTGAGCGTTCATGAGGTTCTAGCTCATCAATGATCTCCATGGATCGAATCTTAGGCGCACCCGTGATGGAGCCGCCGGGGAAGCTTTGATGAAAGACTCTAATAGCTTGGTCTGTTTGATCGATTCGGCCTTCTACTGTTGACACAAGATGATGCACATTGGCGTAGGTTTCTAAGGCAAACAGCGCAGGGACTTTAATACTGCCCGTCAAACAAGTGCGACCTAGATCATTGCGCAATAAATCAACAATCATTAGGTTTTCTGCGCGGTCTTTGGTGGAAGATAGTAGCCAGTTGGCGTTGGCTTTGTCTTCCTCTGGTGTTGCGCCGCGAGCGACCGTACCTTTTATCGGCTTAGATTCTATTCGACCTTGATCACACAGTAGAAAGCGCTCTGGCGAGTGACTTAACAAGCTTTGCTGTGGCGAAATTTCCATATACGCCGAAAACGGTGTCGGGCAGGCTTCTCTTAAGGCATGGTAAGCGGTAAAAGTATCGCCTTGATAAGTGCTTGAAAAACGTTGAGCTAAGTTCACCTGATAACAATCACCCGATTGAATGTAGTCTTGCACGGCAGAGAATTTTTGGGCGTATTCAGCTTCAGTCATATTTGAGATGAACGGGGTGTGCAAAGAGAACGGTTTGGCGTGGTTAAGTTCATGTTTTACCAGTACATCATCGCAAGCGCTGGTGAAGCGGTTAATAAGGTCGGCCGCGTCTTCTTGAGTACACCAAGGTGCCATGATGAGCTGAGTCGTTTTTTCTTTATGGGAAGTGATAACGCCCCAAGCGTAAAGCCCGACGCTTAATGTATCTAATTGAATGTCGTGTTTGACGGTATCCGGTAATTGCTCAACAAAATGGCCACTTTCATAACCATAATACCCCAGTAAACCACCGATGAAAGGTAGGTCTTTTGGTGCGGCTTGCGCCCAAGGTTCTTGGCAGATGAGCGTCATTAGTTCATTTAACAGCGCCATCGGGTTGCTTGTGTTGCTTAACGCGTAAAGTGGTGTTGTATGCCAAGTGATCGGCTGGCTGTTGTGTGATGGATGAATGCGCGCCAGTGGATTAGCCACTAGTATGTCGTAGTTCGTGTCTGGGAAATGTTCGTGATTACTGTCAAGTAAGGCTGGGTAAGGCAAGTCTCGTACGGCAGAAAAGAAAGACAATAAAGACGTTTGATAAGGGAGATTTACCCGTGTAATTTCTGACATTTTTTATCAATACCTAGTAATATGCATTCATGCTTCTTAGAGAAAGCATTGTATTCTTTTACTAAGTTTCCTCACAGGTTAATTACAAGTGTCTGATGTTTTTTTTCTTTCTTTACCTAATGCGGACATTGCGTACCGTCTTTATGAAAATCCCGCAGCCAAAACCGACCGAACTTGTCTGCTGCTGCATGGTGCCGGCGTGGCAGGGGAAATTACCTATTCCCCTATGTTGCCGTACTTTACTCAATGGCGTTGGATGCTAGTGCCCGATTTAAAAGGCATGGGCGAGTCTTTTCATCAGCATGGTAAAGAAGGCGCGGTGTCGATTGCCGAGTTAACCGATGAAATCGAAGCGCTGTTGACACATGTGAAATGGGACGATTTTGATCTTGTGGCTTATTCATTGGGTGGTTTGGTTGCGCTCAACCTGAACTATCAACGCAGTTTACAAGGGAAGACGAAAGTAAAAATGGCCTTGTTAGAGCCCGCGTCTTTGGACCGAGAAGATTTGTCTACGTTAATGGACGTGCGACAAAAGTATCGCCATGCGTCCAAATTGATTCATGACACAGGGGATGTAGAACTTGGTGTGGCTTCGTTTATGGATGGCGTGTCACCAAATCGTCGTAAGCATCCAGTGGCAGAAGCAACAACACAATCTCGGCTTGCTCATCGGCCGTTTGGTTTTGCTTATGCATTGGATGCAGTGACTGATCATGTTGAAGTAATGGTGAATGAGCCTGAACTGAGGCGAGCCATAATAGATGCGTCGGAGCAGGTGTTTTTGTTTTCTGGTGAGTTAAGCCATGAGGCATTGAAGCAGCATTATGAGCTATTGAGCTTACAGAATGACGCTTGGCAACACAAAACCATGAGTGCATGTGATCACTCTTTGCCTTTTCAAAAACCAAGGCAAATCGCCAATCATATTAATAAATGGTTTTCGCTAATTTAAGTGTCACTATTATCTGATGTGATCAGATAGAATAAATGAAAAGAGCAGGACGCTCTTTCTAATCGCTACGTAAAACAAGGAGGTTTTCTATGAGCCATCAACACGGCTTTTCTTTGCTAGAGCTGTTATGTGTTTTAGCCATTCTGAGCATTTTAGCCTATGCCGGTTCCGCGCAATTTTTGACGGTCAGTCAAAACGCCAAAGACAAAAGCACAATAAAAATTGAAATGAAGCGACTATCTAATGCGCTAACACAAGCTCGCCAATTGGCGGTGGTGAGTGGCCGTGCCAGTTTTTTGTGTGGTGGTGTTCATTGTGACGGTGATTGGTCTTCGGGTTTTCGGCTATATCAAATCCAAGGTGTTAGTGGTGCAGAAAAAAAATATCGGCATATCACCTTTAACGCATTATTAGACGTATCTTGGCGCGGCTTTCCTTCGCAAAAAAAACAAATAGAATTCCACTTTAACGGTTTGTCAGGTTACCAAAACGGTACGTTTGAATTTTGCTTAGGCACCTGGCAGGCGAATTTGATATTGAATCAAAGTGGGCGCTTTTATACCTCTGACCCGCAAGAAAAAAACGGGGAGGCATGCTGATGAAAAAGTTATACCCCATCATCCTCTTATCAAAAACGAGACAGCACGGTTGGATCATGCTTGAAGTAGTGCTTTGTTTGGCGTTGTTTTCTGTCGTCTTGCATCTAGCACAGCGTCAGAACGAAGCTCATTGGCGTTCCACTCAGCAGTTGGAAGAACAACGAAAAAACCATGAAAACCAGCAAAAACAAGCTGCTATGGAAGCCTTAACGGGCTCTGCTGCTTGGCTAAATAATCAAGAAAGTTCATTAAATCAAGCTTATCCAGATTGTCAAAAATGCAGCGAAAACCAATTGAAACGTTGGTTTTATGCTTCGCAGCATGATCTTTCTAATATTGATGTGGAGGGCGAATAATGTCTCGACGCACACAAATGAAAGGCAGTCTATTGATTGAAATGCTGGTTGCTTGCGCCTTGATTTCGTTGTTTTTGCCCTTTCTGGTGAGTGCTCTTGCTCGCTTGCAGGAACGACACCTTCTCGCGCAAACGTATCAAGACCAACACGAGGTCAAAGCCGCCATTGATGCTCATTTTCAAGCGCAATGGACGCGTTTGGTTCCTGCAAATTGTGCGATGGACGAGTCGTTGTTTTTAACCATTCAATCGGGCGAGTCTCCTCCTGTTCGACTTGCTTCACGCAAGGTGTCTAGCGGCTCTGATTGGATAAAAGGAACCGATTATGGGCTGTGTAGAGGTACTGTAACGGTTTCCAGTAACCCATTTGAGACAAACTTGTTATGCCACTGGAAAGTGGGAGATCGAACGAATTTTTCGAGTTGTGAATCGTCTTTTCCAGGGCAAGTTGTCTCGGTGTCTAGTTACAAAAGTAAAATTGAGTTAGCGGACGATTTGGCGATTGGGCAATCTGGGGTGATAGAGAGCCAAGATGGTTTTTATTGGTATCTATCGCCTGGAAAAGAGGGAGGCGATGCGTTTTGGCGAACCCCAGAGGAAAGCGGTAATTCATTGGAATTGCTAAACGGGATCGAGCGATTGTCTATTTTCCCGTTATTGGATGAGGATGACAACGGTTTGGTGGATTCTTTGGACACGCGATATGGACCGTTTGCTCTGAAAAAGCTTCGAGGGCTTTGGGTGGAATATCAGTATCGTTTGAGCAATTGTAAGTCTGACCGACAGGAGTCGTTTACTCAGGAGTATCATTCTATGAGAGGAGACGATTGGCACTATTTACCCCCTTGTCAGGGCGTTGGTAATCAAATTATCGTGTTAAAAGAGATGTAATAACCATGATGTCTTATTTGATGGGCTCTCAGCGCGGCTGGGTGTCATTACCGATTATTGCGTTACTATTAGCCATTTCCACTTTGTCGATGCAATATCAACAAAGGTTGCAAGCGTCTTATTTGTGGCGAGGGCAGCTAAATGATATTGAAATCGAGCAGCAGGTTTGGATGGATTTCAAGAAAGATTTTATGGTGTCGCCTAGTTTGTCATCGGCGACTTTCAGCGAATGCGTGGGGTTTTGTGAGTTAGGTCTACATTCGCAAGAAAAAATATGGCAAAAAAACACGCAACGTTTGCATTACCAATGGGTGCGATACGAGTCACCAGCGAATGAATCTGGTCATGTACTCGCTTCTTACCGACTCTGCGCCAGCCAAAACCAGCACCAATATCGATGCTGGTGGTGGCGAGATGGGGCATGGTTTTCAGGTGGTTGGGTTAGTGCTTCTGATTGAATGTCTTCAAATGTTCCGCACTGCAAAATGGACGAGCATCTTGGTCATGAATAGCATGGGAGCGAGGCGTAAAAGTTTGGCATTCTTCGCAACGAACCATGCTTTCTTGAGACTCATCCTTTTTAGAGGATTTCTGTGTTTTTGCTTTCGTTGGCGATTGACTGCCTTTAAAAGCGACAAATCGGCGATACAACCACCAACCAATAAAGAAAATTGCAACAAAAACGATCAAACGGACGATCATATACTTTACCTAGCTTGGGTTATTCCAGACAATAACGGGCATATTCTAACAGAGTTCACGAGATAGCAACTGTATGACATTACGAATTGCAATGGCCCAGCTGGATATGCTGGTCGGCGACATCACAAAAAACACCCAATCTGTTATAGATGCGGCATGTAAAGCCCGTGATGAAGAGCGCGCCGATGTGGTGGTTTTTCCTGAGTTAACCTTAACGGGCTATCCACCAGAAGATTTATTGTTACGTCCCAGTTTGGATCCGCGCATTGAATCTGCGTTGGCTAAAGTTTTGGCAGAAGTTCGTGATATCCATGTGGTGATTGGTTATCCACGCCGTATCGATGGCGAGCTTTTTAACTGCGCTGGCGTGATTTACCAAGGCAAAATGTTAGTTGAATACGCAAAACAGAAATTGCCTAACTTCCTTGTATTTGATGATAAACGCTATTTCAGCGAAGGCCTCGATGCAGGCATTGTTGACATCAAAGGTGTGAAAGTGGGTTTGAGTATCTGTGAAGATATTTGGCATCCAGAGCCTGTAGCGCAAGCGAAAGCCGCCGGTGCGGAATTGATTCTGAATCTAAATGCTTCGCCTTATCATATTGAAAAAATGGGTGAACGTGAGACCTTGCTTCATAAACGAGCGACCGAAGTCAGCTTGCCGATTGTCTATGTGAACTACATGGGCGCGCAAGACGAACTGGTTTATGAAGGCGGTTCCTTTGCGGTAAACGCCAAAGGTGAAAAAATCATGCAGGCGCCTTGGTTTGAAGCGGGTTTATATTGTCTTGATATGATAGTGGACGACAGTCAACCAAACAAAGTTGAACCCGTTGCCGGTATCATTGCTCCTGCGTTAGACGTGGAAGCAAGCGTCTATCAAGCGATGGTGCTTGGGTTGCGTGATTACATCGAAAAGAATCGTTTCAAAGGCATTGTGCTGGGTTTGAGTGGCGGTATTGATTCTGCGTTATCGCTTGCTGTTGCAGTAGACGCGATCGGTGCTGATCGTGTTCAAGCGGTGATGATGCCTTACACTTATACCTCTTCTATTAGCTTGCATGATGCAGAAGAAGAGGCGAATTTATTGGGCGTGAAATACAGCGTTTTACCGATTGAATCCATGGTCTCGGCGTTTACCGACGTACTTGCTCCGGAGTTTGAGGGCTACGCGAAAGACACCACGGAAGAAAATCTTCAGGCACGTACTCGCGGTGTCGTTCTGATGGCCATTTCTAATAAGAAAGGCTTGATGGTGCTCACTACCGGCAATAAAAGCGAAATGGCTGTGGGTTATGCAACCCTTTATGGGGACATGGTCGGCGGTTATTCTGTGTTAAAAGACGTGTTTAAAACGTTGGTTTTCAAACTTTGTCGCTACCGCAATACCTTGGGATACGTGATTCCTGAACGGGTCATTACGCGTCCACCGTCTGCGGAATTGGCTCCGGATCAAAAAGATGAAGATTCTTTGCCAAGTTATGACATCCTCGATGACATCTTACGCATGTACATCGAAGAAGATCAAAGTGCAGAAGCCATTCTTGCTACTAAAAAATTCGACCGAGAGACGGTTTATCGAGTACTTCGCCTTGTTGACGTCAATGAATACAAACGTCGTCAATCACCTACTGGTGTGCGTATTACCGCTCGCGGGTTTGGTCGAGATCGCCGTTATCCGATCACTAACGGCTGGCACATCGGCGAGTAGATCGCTTTTAAAAAAGCTTTCAAAATTTTTTCTCTTCTCGCTCTGCTGAGCGGGGCTTAGTCCCTTCCCCTTTTGTTTTCCAAGGGGAAGGCGGAGGATGGGGTCATTTCTTTAGTTTTTAAAGTGTATTTGTTACTTCTCAATAGCTTTGAGCTGTAGGTTTTTTCCGCTCTGCTGAGCGGGTAACTTTTATCCAGGTCCATAAAAGTAACCAAAAGGTCTCTTTATCGGGCTTTCGCCCAAACGTCTCATTTGCTTTGTTTAACGTTGCGTTTAGCAAAACGATTCACATCGTAAGGCATAGATTGTTTATTTGGTGGGAGGTAGATCTTCAAACACTGACTCTGAAACTCCATAAAGTCGCGCAACTTCGTCGCGTCGAAGCCGACTTTTCTGGGACTTCAATGATGGAAAACCAAAGACCGTAGGGCATCATAAGCGCAGCTTTCACGTGTAGGTCGAGCCTTTAGGCCGACAAAAAAAACTGAAAAAAAATGAAAAGGGTTTTAGTATCAATTAATTAAGCATTTGCAGCATAGAAATAACAGTCCCGAATTTAGGCTTTCAATGCAAAAAGTTTTAAACAGTATTTAGAGCTGTTATGGTGAATAACTGGCATATTTCAATGCTAACGTATTTTATATGGAGGTAAGGCTTATGTGGTTAAAAGCTTCTTGCATGCTTGAGTTTCATACTTCCGTGCCAACACCGTTTATCTTAATGTTGCGACCTCGTAGTGGCGAGCAGCAGTGGATTTCACGCGAAGATTACGTATTGTCGCCGAGCGTACCAGCGGTTGAATTTACGGATTCTTTTGGAAACTTGTGCCAGCGGTTGGTTGCGCCAATAGGAGACTTTTCATTACGCACGTTGGTTTATGTTGAAACGGCAGATTATTCAGATATAGACCCAGGAGCCCCATTTATTGAAGTACCGCAATTACCCGGCGAGACATTGCCTTTTTTGCTTCCTAGTCGCTACTGTGACTCAGATCGCTTTACTGACATGGCAGCGATGATAGCGAAAGGGTATGCGCCTGGTTATGACCAATGTGCTGCGATTGTTGATTATATTCGCCGAACAATAGAGTACACGCCGAGCCACGGTCAGGAGACTATTAGTGCTTCCGAAGTCAATCAGCAAGGCTATGGCGTATGCCGAGACATGGCTCATTTAGGTATTGCTTGTTGTCGAGCGCTTTGTATACCTGCGCGCATGGTGGTGGGCTATCTTGAAGGACTTTACCCAATGGATTTGCATGCTTGGTTTGAAGCCTACGTAGGAAATCGGTGGTATACCTTCGATCCTACTCAAACAGATCTAAAGGGTGGGCGTGTTGCGATTGCCTTTGGACGAGATGCGACCGATGTTGCTATTTATACCCAGTTTGGCGCTCCGGTTGAGCTGTTGAGTATGGATGTACAAGTTGAACAGGTATCAAAGCCGAACGACTAAGACCAAAAAAGCCTACTCGGCACTTTTAAGCTGGGAGTTTTATGTTTGCTAATAATAGGGTTTCCATTCAAATGCTTTGAATTTCCAACTTTTATTTCGCTCTGCTGAGCGGAATAAACTCGCAGTTCAAAGTCATTGAGAGGTAACAAATATACTTGAAGATCCAAAGAGCAACCCCATCCTCCGTCTTCCCCTTGGAAGACAAAAGGGGAAGGGACTTAGTCCCGCCCAGCCGAGTTGCATAAATGTAATAACCCCTTAATACCTTTTCCCTTTCTCTAGCTGTTACAACATAGGACGATTTAACTAAAGCCGGAGAAAGTGTCATGTCTAATAAAAAAATCTTAATGATCACGGGTGATTTTACGGAAGACTACGAAACCATGGTGCCTTTTCAGGCATTAATGAGTGTGGGCCATACTGTGCATGCTGTATGCCCAGACAAAAAGTCTGGTGATACGGTGGCGACGGCGATCCATGATTTTGAAGGGGATCAAACTTACACTGAAAAGCCAGGCCATCGTTTCGCTTTGAATGCGACTTTTGCTGATATAAAAGCCGAAGACTACGATGCGTTAGTCATTCCCGGTGGCCGAGCGCCAGAGTACCTTCGCCTTAATAAAGAAGTGATCGCGATGGTGAAACACTTTTTTGATGCCGATAAACCTGTAGCGGCAGTGTGTCATGGTGCGCAATTGTTAGCGGCGGCGGGTGTGTTAGAAAATAGAAAGTGCTCCGCTTACCCAGCTTGCCAACCAGAAGTCGAACTCGCCAACGGTCAGTTTATGGATATTCCGGTTGATCAAGCGGTAACAGACGGCAACCTTGTTACCGCGCCAGCTTGGCCTGCGCATCCGGCTTGGCTGGCTCAGTTTTATGTATTGTTAGCAAAGTGATTCGTTGAAGTTTGATGAATCTAATTTGGCAGGTTTAACCATTGTCATGAGACAGTAAAGCGTTAAATCTGCCTAACTTCTATGTGCTTTTTGATCTAGACTGTTTGCATTGAGCCACTTTACCTTCCGACAATAAAAATAAATCATTCAATAGGGAAAATAAAATGTGTAAGCTTTTTGTGAACTCTGATCCGAGCCTTTGGGAAAACGTCACGCGCTCTTTGCGTATTGACGGTATGGTCACCAGTATACGATTAGAAAGTTTTTTTTGGTTTACTCTGGAAGAGATTGCTCAACGAGATAAGCTGTCTTTGTCTCAAATGATCGCCAAGCTCAATCACGAGGCTTTGGATGCGGGTCATAATCTAGATAACTTCACGTCTTTTCTACGAGTTTGCGCGATGCGTTATCTGCATTTGCAAACTATCGGCATGTTGCCTCATTCTCATGAGGTGAGCCTAGCGTCCCTTAATACAGATCGTATTCTTGAACAGGAAAAATACTATCTAGAGACGCATCAGTAATTATGTATTTGGCGTTATTTTTGTCCGAACATTTTTAGCAATGTACCATCTTTAAGTATGTATTGATGAAATAGTGCGGCGAAGGCGTGCAGCAAGACCAAAGACATCATGGTGTTTATCGCTATTTCGTGTACATTCCCCATAAAGTGAATACCAAAATACCAAGCTGTAGCGCCAAATACTGGTACTAAAAACATTAATAAATACAAACATTCATGGATAATACAGGCAGCACGGTCAAATAAATTTTTGGAGGCTGTTTTGGTCTTTTTAGACATGAAACGGACAATAACTCGTACAACTACTAAAGCAATGATGGCTAAGCCGACGTACACATGTATAGACGCTGTAAAACTATAGCCATTATTACTGTCTTCTAAGTGTTGGCGAAAAGCCCGCCCCATTTCGTCACTGATGAAATAATTGAAAACAATCAACGCAGCAATAGTCCAGTGCAGTACAATTTGCGCTGTGTTGTAGGATTGCTCTTTGTGTCGCATAGAAAACTTCATGATATAGGCTCTTATTGAAATAATGGTGCTGGTGACAATGAAAGAAGTTTAACGTGTGAATATTAAGCCATGCTTAAGTGTTATTCGCTCATGGCTTAATTTACAGATTTCTGTTGTTCCCTCCTAAAATGCGAGTCTTATTTCCTATATAATGTCTTCAATATCGTTCTTTACGACTCACTTAGTTTAAGCGCTTTCTAAAATAGAGAGACTTTGCGCAGACAAAGACGGCACCTTATGTTTAACGCTTCATCCACTCGTTTAAATAAATACATCAGCGAAAGTGGCATTTGCTCTCGCAGAGACGCAGATCGCTTTATCGAACAAGGCAATGTTTTCATTAATGGCAAGCGTGCCAAGGTGGGAGATCAAGTAGCGGCTGGAGATACCGTAAAAGTGAATGGTCAACTGATCGAACCACAAGATGCGGATGATTTTATCTTCATTGTATTGAATAAACCGGTTGGGATTGTCAGCACTACGGAAAGTTCTGAAAAGAACAATATCGTCGATTTTGTTAGTCATAGCGTACGAATTTTTCCGATTGGTCGTTTGGATAAAGATTCTCAAGGTTTAATCTTTTTGACCAACAATGGCGATCTTGTTAACAAGGTACTGCGCGCCGGTAATAATCATGAAAAAGAGTATTTGGTTACGGTGAATAAGCCGATTACCGATGACTTTATAGCGGGTATGTCGGGCGGCGTTCCTATCTTGGGGACCATGACGAAAAAATGTCCTGTGACTAAGGTAACGGCGAATGTTTTTAACATTACGTTGGTACAAGGTCTTAATCGTCAGATTCGTCGGATGTGCGAGCACTTTGGTTATGACGCGGTGAAGCTAGAGCGGACTCGTATTATGAACGTGAGTTTAAAAGGCGTTCCTGTGGGTGAATGGCGGGACTTAACCGAAAAAGAGTTAGCTGTTTTATTGAAATCAGTCGAAGATTCTTCTTCAGAAAATAGCATACCCGCAAAAAAAGCCCGTAAGGCGCCGAGAAAAACCAGCCGACCTGATGCAAAATCTATAGCAACACCAAAGGCCAATACTAAGCATCCGAAGAAGGAAGACGGGCGAAAACCAGCAAGCTCATCTAAAACGAAAGACAGGCGCCCCTTTGCTGATGCTAAGAAGCCAACAGGTAATGGAAAACGGCCAAGTGGTAAACCTTCAGGTGCGCCAAAGGGCAACGCAAAACGCCCGGCAAAAGGAAAAGGTGGCCCACAAAAGTCTTCACGTCCTTAGCTTTTACTAAAAAACGCGTTTTGAATGGTCAAAATGATGGTTAAATCGGTTTGATTATTCGCAATAAGGCCACCATGGCGCCACGGTGGCCAATTGAGACTTAGTTGCCTAAAACATTTGTTGAGGATTTTTTAGAAGCCTTTGCTGCTTTTTTTTCTTTTGCTGTTAAAAGCGGTTTCTTTTTTGAATCTTTTTTGTTGTCTTGACCTTTACTCATGATATTCACCATCCATCATCACTGTATTAACCTAGGTCGGTTTTTGCCAACTAAGGGCTGTGGTTGCGTATGATTTTAATAAAAATTGTCACCATAATGCGCAACAAGATCAGTATGTTCTTATTGCTGAACAAGTGAAAGGATTACTTGGTAGCGCTATAAAAGGCCTCATTCTTTACTAAGGGCGGTTGCTTTGTATGTCTCTGTACTGGGTTTAAGTGTAAGTTTTGTGATGGGTTTGACGAATACTAAGGACGTATGTAGACAGTGTCACGGGGTTATTTGTATAACCATTTTTAGGGTCTTATTATTGTTTTATAGAGTGTATAAAAGGGCGTTGTGAAGGTAATCAAATATTTGCCTCAACTTGTATTTTAGTAATGTTATTTTTGGACTGACAGCCTGTGTAATATTGACTGATGGCTCTTGTGGTTATATTGAGACTGGGTCTAACGTATCACATGGAAATAGAGGAACGTTCTGACGTTCCTTTTTTGTATTTAATAGAAATTATTATGTTTAAACGTTTAGGGATTAAGGATAGTTATGTATACAGATGAAGATCTAAATTTGGCGGTTAAAAAGGGAGTTTTTACTGCAACGTCTGTTGATGAGTTTCGTCACCTTATGTCGTCATCTAACGGGACGCCTTCAGTCGATGAGGAAAATTTTCGTTTAGTAGGTGGCTTTAACGATATTTTTGTCGTGATTGCTTGCTCTTTGTTGTTATTTTCTTCGCTTTGGGTGCTTCAATCGATTAATGAAAGTGTAGGTTATTTGGTCTTTACCGCGTTGGCATGGGGGCTATCAGAAGTGTTTGTGTTGCGCCGAAAAATGGCGCTTCCTGCGATTGTATTGCTGCTGGCCTTTGTTGGCGGTGTTTTTGCTTTCACGGATTCTTTATTTGGTGAGCAGTCTAGCTACGGTGTCATCCTAGCGACAGCATTATCAACTTTGGCGGCTTATCTTCATTGGCGTCGTTTTAGCGTACCCATTACCGTTGCGGTCGGAACCGGAGCGGCTTTAGCAATGCTAGCCTCGGTTGTGATTAGTATTTTCCCGAATAGTACGGGTGTTTTGATGGCGACGCTCTTTTTGTGTGGCTGCATTGCTTTTACTTGCGCCATGTATTGGGATGCGGCGGATACGAGTCGAACCACACGCAAATCCGATGTAGCGTTTTGGTTACACCTTTTGTCGGCGCCTTTGATTATTCATCCTATTTTTTCAAGTCTTGGTGTGCTGGATGGCAACGAAAGCTTGATTAATATGGCGATGATTGTTCTTTTGTATGTATTTATGACCGTCATGTCTGTGGCAATTGACCGCCGTGCTTTTATGGTTTCATCTCTTATTTATGTGATTTATGCTTTGTCGAGTCTATTCGAAAACTACGGTGGCGTTGGTTACAGTTTTGCCGCAACGGGCGTGGTAATGGGGTCATTTTTGCTGATGCTCTCAATTTATTGGCAGAAAGTTCGGGCTTTGTTTGTTTTGAACCTGCCTGAGCGTATACAAGGTTATCTTCCCGCTATAAAAGAAAAATAGACGATGCTATATCGTAACGGCTTGTGGTTGGCTTGATTACTATGAGCGGCACTATTGCAGGGTTATCTGGCTGTGCCGCTTTATTGACGTTGATGGGAGTTCGAAGATCAGTCGTATCGGTAAACGACGAGTTGATTGAAAATTACGCTATCTAGAGTTGTTTAGAAAAGCACTTAATTTAAATAAAGCAATTGAATAAAGAGCCTAGGGAAGGTGCGAGTAAGTCTACTAAGCCTCAGTCTTTCAGAGAAATCGTCAAATAAGGCGCGACTCTGAAGGAATGTAGGTACCTTTCAAAGAGTCGCAACGCAGTGTGGCGTTTTCCCTGAAAGACCCGAAGGGCATGGCCTAAAAGCCTGAATTCTTTGTTGAGCACCTCGAAAATAGGTCAACTATTCACATTCGCTACTCGCCTCGAATTACACGCTTTAATCCACATGCTGAGGCAAGGGAGCTTGTTCGTATCTTCCCTAGATACCAACATAAAAAAACCGAACTGATCGTCTACGTTCGGTTTTTTATTTGTGGTTTATAACGCAATAATGAGCTTGCCTTTGTTTTCGCCATTAAACAGTAAATTGAGACCTTTCGGTGCACTTTCTAATCCCTCTAAAACATGCGTGCGATACTTTAGTTCGCCTTTTTCGAGCATTTCGCCGAGTGCTTGTCCGTATTCGTTGATACGGTGAAAATGATCAGGCATGGTGAAGCCTTGGATCGTTAGGCGTTTCTTAATAATGCCAATCCAGCTTGGCCCTGGTGATGCTTCTGTTTTGTTGTATTCTGCGATTAAACCACACACAGCGATTCGCCCATGAGGGTTCATAGCATTGAATATTGGGCCTTGTGCAACGCCACCTGTATTTTCAAAAAATAGGTCAATGCCATTTTGCGCCGCGTTACTGAGCTGTTCTTCAAAATTACTGTCTTTGTAATTTAGAGCGTAATCAAAACCAAGCTCTTCGGTTAACCACTGGCACTTTTCTTCAGATCCCGCGACACCAATTACCGTCAGACCTAGATTTTTAGCCATCTGTCCAACTAAAGAGCCAACAGAACCGGCCGCGGCTGTTACGATGAGTGTTTGGCCTTTTTCAGGTTTAAGCACTTCAAATACACCGTGATAAGCAGTAATACCAGGCAAAGCAATAACGGATAAAATAGCATCGGCAGGCAATTCTTTTGGAATCTTGTTTAAGCCTTTCCCGTCGCTTAGTGCATATTCTGTTAAGCCCATTAAACCCATAACGCGAGTACCTATTGGGAAGTTTTCATTTTTAGATTCTACGACTTCGCCAATACCGCTGGCTCGCATGACGTCACCCAGTTTTACGGGAGGAATATAGCTTTTTTCATCAGCGCTCATCCAGCCGCGCATGGCTGGGTCCAGTGAAAGGTGTGAAAGTTTGATTAGCATTTCGCCATCAGTGGGCGTTGGTTTGGAAAAGTCGATTACTTTTAATAAATCGTTGGTTAATTCTGTCTCAGGTCTTTTGACGAGTGTGATTGCTTTGTAGGTCATAACGAATCCTTTTAACAAATGTGTTTAAACTATAGTAGAAGGTTACAATGTCTGATGACACCGACAATGGGGTTAGCAAATGTGCATTTTGTATTTGAGAATTAAATCTGTGTTGTCAATTTAGTCTCTTAGATGGCTTGATGGTTTGTCATATATGTCGTGTTATATACGGAGACGTTTTTTGTTTTTTATTTTTGGGAAGGTATGAGTTATCCATTGTTTTATGACAGTGTAACGGCCTGTGATGAGTGCGATTTACTTCATCGTATACCGCCGCTAAAAAGTGGCGAACGTTTTAAATGCATACGTTGCGGTCATGTTTTAATAAGTGTTCATGAACATGTTAAAGGGCGAATTTTTGGTACGGGGTGCTCTTCTCTTCTTATGCTCGCTTTCGCTTTGGCTTTTCCCTTTCTCGGTTTTTCTAGTAGTGGTGCTGAACGAAGTATCACCTTATTCAATATTGTTAGTGTGTTGATCAATCAGGATTATTTGATATTAAGTGCGATTATTAGTTTGGCGCTGTTTGTCTTTCCTATTGCCTACCTGTTAGCCGTCATTTTTCTAGTATGGTCCTTTGATAATCATCATGTGAGCATGGCAATAAAGCGCTATTTCACTCGTTGGGTAATTGTTATTCAGCCGTGGTTGATGGTTGATGTCTTTTTGGTCGGTACTTTGGTTGCGTTAGTGAAAATGGACAGTTTGGCAGATATTGAGTTAGGGCTGTCGTTTTGGGCCTTTTGTGCTTATGTGCTGTTGTTATTAAAAACCATTAGCTTGGTTGATCGTCGTTGGTTTTGGAATCAATTGGCAGGTCATGGTCCAGATCATCTGATTGTTAAACCGCCCGTGTTGGAAAAGTCAGCATTAGCAAAGTCAATAACCGCAAAACAACAAGAGCTAATTGGATGTCATTTTTGTGGTGCAACCTTGCTTGGTACTGCGTTTCATTGCAGTCGCTGCGGTCACTCGATTCATAGTCGTCGACCACACAGTTTAACAGGCACGATTGCCTTTCTTATTGCGTCCGTGATTATGTTTATTCCCGCGAATGTCTTTCCCATTATGCAGACGACCTTTTTAGGTGGAAATGAGCCCTCAACTATTATGGGTGGCGTTTTACTATTGTGGTCTTTAGGTTCGTACCCTGTGGCTTTGGTAATATTTTTAGCCAGCGTGGTGATACCTTTGGTTAAGATGTTGTCGTTAAGTTGGCTGTGTTGGCAATGTTATTACCCTACAGAGCGAGAAACGATGCAAAAAATACGCTTGTATCGTATTACAGAGCTTGTGGGGCGCTGGTCGATGATTGATATTTTTGTCGTGGCTGTATTGACGGGCTTGGTACAAATGGGGGAATTAATGTCGATCTTACCGGGTCCGGCGGTGTTGTCTTTTACGTCGGTCATCATTTTAACTATGTTGGCCGCCATGGTATTTGATCCACGATTATTATGGGATAAAAACGAGGGCTCAGTAATGCCGTCGTCACAGGAGAAAAAAGAGTGATTGAAGAAAACAAGAATGTCGAAAACCTTCGACGTGTACGCTTCAACTCCATTTGGTTAGTGCCTCTTGTTGCTATTATGGTGGCCGGCTGGATGCTCTATCAAAACTGGGCGAGCCAAGGCCCTGTTATTACATTAATCGCTCCGAATGCAGAAGGGCTAGAGGCGGGTCAAACTAAATTAAAAGCCCGTAATGTAGATGTTGGAAAAGTCATTGGCATACGTCTCAGTAATGACTACGACAATGCAATTATCACGGTGCGTATGAATAACGGTACGCAAAAAATGTTACGTGAAGACACCAAGTTTTGGGTGGTTAAACCGCGGATAGGCAGAGAAGGAGTGAGTGGGTTAGGGACGTTATTGTCGGGTGCTTATATTGATATGTCACCCGGCGAGCAGGGTAAAGAGAGTGCAGAGTTTTCTTTGTTAAGTCAGCCACCACTGTCAACCAAAAAAGAAGGGGTTCGAATTCTTCTGCAAAGTGATGACAGCGCTAAACTTAATGTCGGTTCGTTGGTGCATTTTCGCGGCTACGAGGTTGGTTATATTGAAGAAGTGGGCTTCGACACAGACTCAGGATCCATCACTTATCGAGTCGTGGTTAAGCCTCCTTACGATGCTCTAGTGAGTGATGCTGTTCAGTTCTGGATTACACCAGGATTGTCTTTTAAAAGCTCCGTGCAAGGCTTTGAAGTAAGATTAGACTCGTTAGAGACTTTTTTATCGGGTGGCATCTCTTTCGGGTTGGGTAAAGGCAGAGCGTCAGGCAAACCAGTTCAAGATTTAACCTCGTTCCGTTTGTTTTCTTCAAAAGAAGAGGCGAATAATAACCTTTATGATCAGACCATCGAATATGTTTTTTTGTTTGATTCTAATGTCAGTGGGCTTGCTCCGGGTGCGGATGTCGAGTTTCGAGGGGTTAGGATCGGTACTGTGTTAGACGTTCCTTTTACGGGAATATCGATGGACACTTTAACGTCTCATGAGAGGCCTGTGATTCCTGTGCTTGCTCGTATTGAACCGCAACGTTTGAATGCGTGGAAAGTGTCGGGGGACGAATCATTACAAAAATGGCAAGAGTTATTGGATTACCGCATTGCTCAAGGGCTTAGAGCGAGGCTTGAGATTGGTAACTATCTCAACGCAGCGAAAGTGATTAGTTTGGACTTTATGGACAATCCTCCGCCGATAAAACTAAAAGAGTTTGACGGGTATCAGGTGTTTCCTACCGGTCCAGATTCTTTAGCAAATATTGAGGGTAAAGTGTCAAATGTGCTTGATAAGTTAGCGGATGTTCCTCTTAAAGAAACGTTTGAGCAATTAGGAAAGACAATGGGTGAGGCAAATGAAACCTTACGCCAATTACAAACGGTCAGTAAAAGCGTTAAGCAACTGTTAGAACAGTCCGAAACTCAGGCATTACCAGCGAATTTATCTGAAGTGATGACGGAGTTGAATTTAACGCTAGAAAGTTACCAGGCCAATGGGCAAATTGGCCGGCCATTAAGAGAGAATATGGTGTCATTAGGTCGAGCGCTGAATGAGCTACAACCTTTACTTCGTCAACTTCGTGAAAATCCAAATACTTTGATTTTTGATAGTAAACCACGTTTAGATGTTCAGCCGAAAGCGGCGAGATAGTTCAAGGGGGAAAATGATGATAATACAGTATCGTATGTTTTTGATTGTATTGATGAGCTGGGTAATAACGGGTTGTGCTACGTCCGTTTCGCCAAGTCGTGAATATTTATTAATGGATGCTGATTTGCAAAAAGCACATGTTCAACCAACTAAAGAGGCATCTGTTCAGTTGATGCCCATTGTTGTCGCCAATTATTTGGCGGGTAATGAAATTGTGTTGGTGACAAGCCAAGGGGAAGTGCATCGTTCTCAGAATAACTTGTGGGCAGAGTCATTGTCTCCACAGCTAACGCGTTTAACTCAGCAACGATTAGAAAAAACGTTACCAGATATCACTTGGTTTGGAGGTCAGCGATTGCCTTCTTATGCGATTGCCTTATTGAATATAGAAGTGGATGACTTCTATACGGATTTAGATGGCATGATTCATATCTCTGGGCGTTGGCAGACCATTTCAGCGGCAGGTGAGTTGTCACTATCAAATACGTTCTATGTAACAGGCGAGTTGCAATCAGATGGTTATTCAACCATGGTGCAAGCATTGTCAGCCAGTTGGTTTAATCAGGTCATTGACCCTATGTCGAAAGAGATCGCTAAGTCGTTGAATAAATAAAAGTTACTGTTCTTTTCTGTAACTCTTTCAAAGTATAACGATGGTCTATATATGCTCCATTCATATAGTTAAGAGCGGACCTTAGAGACTAGTCTGTGTTGATATATCGCTTAAAGTAAAGCGACACCAAACCAGTATTGCTCTTCATTGACACGATAGAAAAAATATTATTTAAACCGCTATAGTGTGTCTTGGACTATATTTAAAGCTGCCTTATATTTTAGAAGGCATTAAGTCTGGACGATGTAGTTATATAAGGTGTGGCGATGTTAGCAATTTGGAAAGGAAAAGGTTGGGTCGTTCCTGCTATTTTTCTCGCAGCCTTTGCTGATGTTCAACTTTTCGTTGATTATTTCATGGGGGAAGGTTTTTACAGCGACAATCGATGGGTGAAAGTCATGGCATTGGTTGCGGTAGCGATTCTTGTTGGTGTGATTGGCTGCCTATTTAATAATCGTGATGGTGTTATTCATGTTGATTCAGAAACTGGAAAAAAGACTAAGTCACCAGCTCACACCTTATTATTTTTACCCATTGAAGTATGGGCTGTTATTGTTCCTTTTATTTTTTTAAGCGTTGATTACTTTAACGCTGAGCAAGAAAGTAAATCGTTAACCTACCTTGAAAAACCTAGAGTGAACGATATTTACGGGGTGGATTTCTCAAAGATTTTTAAAAATGAAGATCCTACTTATAAATACGGCACCATGGTGGTTGTGTCTGTGAATCTGAATGTGATTGAAGTGCAAAGTAGTACTCATGCCTATGATGGAAAAAGCGGCGTACGAAAAGACATTTATAATGGAAAAGCCAAAGAAGCTTTTTATTATGCCGATGAAGTAACGCCTTTTAATGTACGCGAAACCATTAAGTTTTATGATGATGGCGCTATTTTTTCCGTGAATCGAAAGTAAAGAACATTTTTATTAAGAGCGTTATTTGAAACAAGAAAGGCCAACATGATGTTGGCCTTTCTGCTTTGTATACGAGTAATTGTTTAGCGTTGTTTCGCTTTTTCTTCAGCGGCTTTGATGCTTTTTTGTATCAAAGGAGAAATGGTGAGCCCTTGTACTATGATTGAGAAGATAACGACAACGTAGGTGATGATGACCATAATGTCATGTAGATCTAACCCTTCAATTTTAATTTGGTTGGCTGGAATGGCCGCCGCCATTGCGAGAGCAAGTCCGCCGCGTAAACCACCCCATGTTAAGATTTTCACTGAATGCTTATCGTATTGGCGGTAGCGTTTGAAAACAAGATAAGGCGTTCCAACGCTAATAAAGCGAGCCAGAAGAACCACGGGGACCATAACTAAGCCTAACCCAATGAGTTCCCATGATAATGGCATGGTAACAATCAACATACCGATGATGAGGAACAACAAAGCATTTAAGAAGCTGTCTGTTGCATGCCAGAAGTCTTTTACATAACGAGTGCCATCTGGACCGCGCCTTTTAGAGGCTTTCGCTCGAGTAATATTACCGAGAAGGATGCCGCTGGTCACCATGGCCAATGCACCTGAAATTTCCCAGATATTGGCGAGAGCAAAACCCGCAGAAGGAATGGTCAGCGTTACAAGTAAGCGCGTATTTATGTCCTTGCAGTTGATGATGACAAAGTGACCAACAACGGCGATGACAAGACCAAATACGATACCGCCAATCGCATCGACTAAAAATAGCTCAGCAATTTCCTGGAAGCTGGCCTCTGTGCCATAAAAAGCAACGGCAAATATCGTGGTGAAAATAACCAAACCAACACCATCGTTGAAGAGCGACTCTCCTTCAACTTGAATCGAAATACCTTGCGGTGCGCTCATCTGCTTAATGATCGCCAATACAGCAATCGGGTCGGTAGGGCTGATCAATGCACCGAAAAGTAAGCAATAGATGAAAGGCACAGGAAAGCTTAATAGAGCGAACAGATAGAAGCTTAAATAGCCAACAATAAAAGTAGAAACCAGAGTGGAGAATAAAACCAATATTGTGATTTCCCAGCGTTGGCGTTTTAACGCAGCGAGATCGATTTCTAACGCACCAGCAAACAATAGAAAACCTAACATACCTTTTAATAGCAGCTGATTAAAGTCTATTCCAGCCACCACCTGGGTAATGAATAATGCGGTTTCATCGCCAAGCATTTTAACCGCAAGAATCAGTAGTAAGGAGATGACGACCGACCCTGTGGTGATGGCGATTGTTGTTTGCATTTTAAGGATATATTGGTTGGTAAAAGCGATGAAAACAGCTAATGCCGATAGAAAACAGATGAGGTACCAAGCGTTCATTCGAGAGCCTTAACATTTATCAATAAGATTAGAATCATAAAAGGGTGCATGGGGGAATGCTGGGGCAGTATGTTATCCCTAGAGTTTGTTACTGTCACTGTTTTCACTGTACAAAAAGTGATCCTGAGGTGTTTACAAGTAAAAAAGTAGAAATCTTGCTTTTATTGATATTTTTTCATGCTATTTTTTTGTAATTAAGTTACAAAACCTAACCAATTGGTTGGAATATAATGAAGAAAACCCCCAAGGAGAGTATAATACCGCGCCATTAGAGTACATGAAACTTAGTGACATTTTTAGGAGTAGATTTATGGCAACACCTTCCCAGCATGATTTGCGCAATGATTTTCGAGCATTGTTAGCAAGTGATAAGTGTTATTACACTGCGTCTACATTTGATCCGATGTCGGCTCGTATTGCTGCAGATCTTGGCTTTGAAGTGGGTATTTTAGGTGGCTCTGTCGCATCGCTTCAGGTATTGGCAGCGCCAGATTTTGCTCTGATCACGCTAAGCGAGTTTACAGAGCAAGCGACTAGAATTGGTCGTGTTGCGCGTTTACCTATTATTGCCGATGCAGATCACGGCTACGGCAATGCATTAAATGTTATGCGCACTATCGTAGAGCTTGAGCGTGCTGGTGTGGCGGCGTTGACGATTGAAGATACGTTATTGCCTGCTAAATACGGACATAAATCGACGGATTTAATTCCTGTCGAAGAGGCCGTCGGCAAGTTAAAGGCCGCCTTAGAAGCACGTATCGACCCTATTATGAGTATTATTGCTCGTACCAACGCCGGTCAATTGACGATTGAAGAAACCATAGTCCGTGTTAAAGCTTATCAAGCGGTAGGTGTCGACGGTATTTGTATGGTTGGCATTCGTGACTTTGCGCATCTAGAAGAGATCACACAGTACATTACTATTCCTGTTATGTTGGTGGCTTATGATAATCCTGAGCTACGAGACAGAGAACGTCTTGCTGCAAATGGCGTGCGTATTGTGGTAAATGGTCATGCCGCGTATTTTGCAGCCATTAAAGCAACTTACGATTGTTTGCGTGAGCAACGTGGTATCGCAGAGGGGACGTTAGATGCGTCTGAACTATCGACTCGCTACTCTACATTAGAAGAAAACCGTGTATGGGCGAACAAATATATGGATGTTCAAGAGTAATTCGCTCAACTCATTTTCAGAACAGAATCTATAAATTATTTTTAGGATTTGATTATGAAACCTGCAGCATTGTTGGTGCATGTTCCAGATGTGCAAATTGGTCTAGATTGGTACAAGAAGGCCTTCCCTAAGGGGCAATGTGTTTTTCTAGAAGAATTTAGTCTGAACGTGTTAGACATAGATGGATTTACTTTAGAAATTATACAATCTGATGCAAAAGTTGGTGCAGGGAAATTCGGTACAGTTTTATATTGGTCTGTTCCGATTTTAGAAGAAGCAATAGATCGGTTTGCAGCGTTAGGTGCTCGATTATATCGTGGTCCTATGGCTATAGAGTTTGGTTTAGGTATGTGCCAGCTAGAAGATCCATTTGGTAATTTGATTGGTCTTCGTGGAAAATACAAAGATTCAAAATAAGTATGTATGTATGTAAAAAGGCCAACATGATGTTGGCCTTTTTGTGTTTGTTTTACCTGAAAATATGGCAATTAACCAAGTTGTGCTAATTGCTCATAAGTATTACGTAGCCAGACCTTCATACGCTGACGCTCAGCAATGTTCATGATGCCTTTATCGTTTGCGACGGCCCAAAAGCTGCTGTTATTAAAGTCAATTTTTTGTGTTAACTTACTTTGCAGTTTTGGCAACTCAATGATCAAGGCTTCCCGGTCAACGGCTTTCTTATAAATATCTGATTTTTTAAACCGAGAAAAATCTGTGCCTCGGCCGAGGTTTTGCACCACGACAAAATCTACGGAAGGTTGAGTATAACGCTCTAGCAAAGCGTCTAATAGAGCGACAGAGTCTGCACCATCATCCATTACATGCCAAAGACAAACTTGGTAGCCCATTTCATCTAACAACCCAAATACATCTGTTTCTTCAATCCACTTGCCTAATGGCTGCGCCGCTTGCGCTGCTAGATCAATGATCAAATCACGATCAGGGTATTCTTCAATGGCGGCTAGCATGCCGTCCAAGCTGTCTTCCTCACCAATTAAAATGGGAGAGGCAAACTCACTGTAAAAACGCGAAAAGGTACTGTGCGAGCTGTCACAGTCAAAGCCTAAGAATGGCTGATCATTATCAATATAGAATTGAGCTAAGACACGGGCCGTCATAGATTTTCCGACACCGCCTTTTTCACCACCTACAAAATGTACCTTACCCATCTAGATTTCCTCATCGAAACTGAACGTAACCGTGTTTAAAAGGGCTTTCTGAAAGAATCTTCTCCTACAAAAGACACTGTATCAAGATTCTGTAAAAAAGCATGATATTTTCATATCAAAAGTGGCGGGAAAAAGAACTAATGGGTCAGTGTTGCACAGAAGTGAGCGGCTTTGTTGTGAGGTTAAATGAATCAGTGATAGTCTAGAAGACTATAAATTGCACAGTATAAGGATTATTTTATGGAGATTTTCGCTTTTTTAGTTATTGGTGCGTTAGCGGGTTGGTTAGCTGGTCAGTTCGTAAAAGGGGCTGGTTTTGGTTTAGTGGGTAATATCGTGATCGGGGTAGTAGGCTCTTTTGTTGGTGGGTTTACCTTTCAGCTTCTTGGTTTGTATTCGGGCAGTTTTCTAGGGTCTTTGCTCACGGCAACCGTAGGTGCGATTATTTTACTTTATGTGGTTCGGTTGGCTAAATCGTCTTAAATTTATTCACGAATGAAATTCTATTTTATACTCAAAAGCCTGCAATTTTTGCAGGCTTTTTTAGTTTTACTATCTTGGTCAAAACTAGATTAACTCTAGTTCTTCCATAACACGGCGAATGGTTGCTTTTGTACTGTCTTGCAATGGCACCATAGGCAAACGGCATTCATCACTGCAAAGACCAAGTAACGACATGGCGTATTTTGGTCCAGCGGGATTAGGTTCTATGAAGAGGGCGTTTTGTAAGGCAAACAGTTTGTCTTGCAGTTGCGCTGCCTCGACGTATTTTCCTTCACGGCATAGGCGTTGTAACTCTACAATCTGCCTTGGTGCCACGTTCGATGTGACAGAAATGCAACCGGTGCCGCCACCAACATTATAAGCAACCGCGGTAATGTCGTCTCCGCTTAAAAAATTGAACGGTTTGTTGATCAATGCGCGTTCACGAATAGGGCGAGTTAAATCACCTGTCGCATCTTTGACACCGATGATTCTTGGCAATTCAGCAAGTCGAGCCAGTGTACCCACTTCCAAACCGACAACCGCACGTGGAGGGATGTTGTAAAGAATGATTGGTAGTTTGCTGTTATCGTGCACGTATTTGAAGTGCTCGTAGAGGCCAATTTGGTTTGGACGGTTGTAATAACCCGCAACATGTAAAGTAGCGTCCGCACCTGCTTGATAAGCGTATTCAGAGTAATTCACCGCTTCAACAGGGTTGTTTGAGCCCGCGCCAGCCAGAACAGGAACCGCTTTATTGGTTTCTTGTACTGTGATTTCAATCACGCGTTTGTGTTCATTTTCGCTTAAGGTTGGAGACTCTCCAGTGGTACCAACAGGAACAAGAGCATTGATACCTTTATCGATTTGCCAGCGAACAATATTACGTAAAGCGTCTTCGTCTAGTTGACCATGACGGAATGGAGTGATTAATGCAGTGATTGCGCCGTAAAACATATTTTTGCCTTATTTAGGCCGGTACACATTCTGCTGAAGAGAGATATAAGCCGTCAGCGAGAATGCTGCCGGGGAGTTGTTTGAATCTTAATTCCAGACGTCAGCGTTGCAAAGCTTTTTAGCCTTACGTTTATCGCCTTTGTGTTTATTTAAGACACTGTTATACATAAGATAATAGAGATTCTGTGTTTGTTTGATTTTTTATACTGGCTTTTTTTTTCATAAAGGTCAATACACATAAGTGTTTTTTATTTGACTGTTTTTTTTACTAAGGTAGGTTCGTTTTTTAGTGCCAGATTCGATAATATAGCTGCATAATTTCACGTCGCTCCGACGTCAACAATAATATTAAATTGAGTGATAAATATGGATCTAACCACTTGGCTTTCTTTGGTTGCCGTTTGCGTGATGGGGGCTATTTCCCCCGGACCAAGCTTAGCTGTTATTCTTCGAGTGTCTGTCTCACAGTCGCCGTTACATGGCGTATTGGCGGCCATCACGCATGGTTTAGGGATAGGTTTCTGGGCTTTTCTAACCTTGCAGGGGCTCGCGATATTGATGGCTAAACATCAAGATCTATTCTCTGTATTGACCGTTCTAGGTGGAGTGTATCTTGCTTGGTTAGGGCTGAAAGCATGGCGTTATGCTGGGCAGGGAAAAGAAATTAATGTAGAAGGAGTTAGATCTTCTTATTGGGATTCTGCTCGTGATGGTTTAATGATTGCTGTTTTGAATCCTAAAATTGCCTTGTTTTTCTTAGCTTTATTTAGTCAGCTGATCCCTACTAATATGGATGTTTTGATTAAATTCCAGTTATGGGCGACGGTCGTAGTGATAGACAGTGGTTGGTATATTATTGTCGCTCTGCTATTAGCAGGTGGTCCGGTGTTATCTTGGCTACGTCGTCATACTGTTTGGGTGGATAGAAGTATGGGAGGAATATTAATGTTGCTTGGCTTAAAAGTTGTCATAGGTGCTTTCTTTCTATCGTAAAAAACGCTCAAGTGAACGTTTTTTACCCATCTAGGTTGATTGTCAATTTTCCATTCTGTATGTCTTTGGGGTGAGAAAAAAGAATATTATCAATGACGTTTAGACCTTTTAGCATTACGGTGCTAACTAGGCCGTCTAGGCTGTATGTTAATAAACGTCATTGAGTTTTAGATATAATTTTTTTATACACTCTGAATGAGCTATAAAAAATATTTACTCCTTATTAAAAATAAAACCTTCCGTTTCCAATAGTTGCTTGGTCCAAAGATCATAAGCTTTATGATTCAAGTGTAATTTATCACCTTCAAATAGGTTTTCTTTTATTTCCCCATGCTTGTCTAGCAGCGTGGAAAACAAGTCAAGATATTGAGTGTTAGGTCGAGTTTTTGCTAATCGAGCCAATTGAATATTGGTTTTTTCGATTGTGCTGCGCATTTTGATGCGAGCAGGACTGCATTTTATACTGATCAAGGTCACTGGGATGCCCGGTAGATGGCGATCTATTTTTTGTAGTAACTCAATATACAGTTCGACTACTTTGTTGCTATCACAGTGGTTACCAATGTCGTTATCACCTGCATAAATGACCAAAGAGCGTGGTTTGTGCGGCAAAATAATGCGCTCAAAATAGTAAACACAAGCTTCTAGTGTGGCGCCACCGAAACCTAGGTTGATTCCGTCTTTATCGCGGAAATGCCGAGCAAAATCACTCCACAAACGCATGGTTGATGAACCGTAAAAAGCAACAGGCTGTTCTTTGTATTCTTGATAGGCCAAATGGAATTCGAGTTCTCGTACATCTGATTCAAACTCTACGTCAATTTGATTTAAGCTCATGACATTGGATCGATAGCCATTCTTACCACTGAATATCGGGTATTGATGTATTTCTCTAGACAGTTCAACGGCTTCATTCACATAGCCTTTGTATTCTTCTTGATAAGCCGCTAAGAATTTATTTAAGGCTTTTTTATCCGTGTAATCCACTCTGCTAGAGAGTTTGAATGCTCGTTTTATAATGACGGTATAAATATTATGGTCAGCTCGTTGATCAAAGTTAGCCACAACAATAGGAACGATCCAAGGTTCTTCGCTGCCCATCGAACCTGCTAGTTCAAAGGCATGAGGTAGAAATGCACCGGGGGATTGGTGAGTGCCAAAGCTTTTTCCCTCTGGAGAAATCATCAACGGGAAATTCTGGCGTAAAGTATCTTGAGAGTGTTTGATAAAGTCATCGTACTCTGGGGTACCTGTGGCAAGATCTTCCCAGCTATTGATAAATATATTACCGAACCTTCCATAGAAGTCGTCACGCCAGAACTCGCTTTCTTTACTGCGACGGATGACTCGCTGTCCAGAAACACCGTATTCATTATCAATGACCATGGAACCAATAAATTGAGCGTCCATAGAAAAACGGAAACCATTCGGTAAACGATTGGTCGCAGAACCTAATAGATGGTTGTAAATGAACAGAGAGCCTGCTTTTTTAGGTAAGTTTTCTAGCCCTTTAATGACATAAGGTACTTGCTGGAAAGCTTGTTTAAACAATTCTGTGCCTAAGCGTCTTGCGTCCAATACGGACGTTTCTTTAGGTAAGCTGTTTATGGTGTCGTAGACATTTTGTAAGTGACGATAAAATGCATTTTCACGTTGTAAGTCTTTTAAAATATCTAAGCACATACCCGCAATAGTTCGTTCGAGTACGCAGCCGAAATGCAAACATTTGTAGAGAACACCAAATGCTTCGTCGGTTGTGATGGCGCTTTTAAGCAACTCATTTACTTTATAAAGGGGTGAGCTTACAGGTAAAAGTGCCGCATTTTGTTCTATCACATTACTGACTGCGAGTGCTTCATCATTGGCTATTTGTGACAGGTAGCGCATTCTGGCCGCTAATAAATGAGTGCCAACTAACCAAATGAGTCGATATAAATATTTAACCGAGATTTTAGGGTTTTCATTGAAAACTTCTAGTAAATCATCTTGGCTGATAAATAAGATGCTGCTATCTCTAGAGGAAATGATCGATGTACGGTTCTTTAGCGTGGTGTTTTGTGTCGTCCAAGCCAGTACCGTACCGGCGCGAGAGATGGAGCGTGTGGTAATAATATCCCCAGAGTCGGTCTGATAACTGACTACCACTTTGCCTTTAATAAGCAAGTAAAGACCGTCCGCAGGCTGATCCTGTTGGCAAAGTATATCGCCTTGATGTGCCAGTAAGATGGACGATTTTTTAGCGAGAGTGTGTATTTCTGCTTGCGTAAATGTTTCGCAAAAAGGCGCATAATTCAGCAAACTAATTGCATCTTTTAGCGCTTGAGCCTGTGTTTCATAATTAATCAGCGGACGAGTTTCTTCAAATGCCAGAGATTCATTAGAAAAGAAAGGACGTGTCTGGTTTTGAACATTAGTGAGGACCGGCAATGACTCTTCATAAACGAATTGTAGAAACTGATTAGCGAAGGGGAGGTTTGCATCGAGTATTTTTTGTAATTCAACAATGGGCCACATGAGTAATGTAGACGATTTCGTAGCCGTAAAGGTTGTGGCGTAGCGTGAAGGGTGTCGAAAAGCAGACCAGCCAATAGGCGACAGTATGTTATTGATTAGGCCTACACTATAGGACTTTCCTGTCTCTTGTAATGGTACGGAAATACCAATTTCACCTTCTAAAAGGAAATAAATACACTGGCCAATTTCAAATTGCTTTGCTAGCACTTCTCCCGCTTTCAATTTTTTAATACACGCGAGATCGGTTAGGGATGACGTTAATTCTGTATCGACATCCACCATAAAAGGGAAAGCGTTAATCTGTTTTGTTACGTCCATCTTTGTATGCCTCAAATCTGTATTGCCCTAGTTAGGGCGTTTGATCGTTACCGTCTCGCCTATCAGTGCATAATCGTTGCCACCTAGTCGTGCGAGAGGGTTTAATTTGTTGTTGTCGATAACAATGCGGTCTTCGCTTTGACTCATAATGTCGTCATCAATATGTACACTGAGTATTTCTAAGTAGCAGGCTTCTAAAGAAGATTTGCCCAATTTATGTATGTCATACAGTCGACAATGTAGTGCGACCTTTGCTTCTGCAATACGTGGCAAGGTATCAACGAATGGCAGCAGTGATAACTTTGCTTTTGATAGCTCAGATTCTCCGTAGTCTAGATTAGCGGCACTGTCATTAACTGCATGTATAAGATCCCCACTGGGAATATGCAAAACACATTCCTTTTCACGTATTAAGTTGTATTTCGTATCTTTGGCTGTTGTATCTGTCTTGTTTCCGATAGAGACGACCAGTAAAGCAGGGTCAGAAGATAGGGGCGCAAAATACGAAAAAGGCGCGAGATTAAAGCTCTCATTGTCATTTTTGGTCATGACCCAAGCAATAGGGCGCGGTGTAATAGTTTGAGTGATCAGGTGATAGCGTTGATTGCCGCTTAGTTGATCAAACTGAAAACGCATAGACTTCCCCGAGGTTATGAAACATTACTTGTTAAATTACTACAAATACCAATCTCTTGTGAACGTTTGAGTGGAAACTTATGAAATTTATTGTAAATAGTAGAATAAATATTGATTTTGAAAAGGGGGGAGCGAGCCAGTTTAATCAGTGAAACGAGCTCGTAAACAATGATTGAGTCTGAAAGGTATTGGTTAGTAAGCTTCTATTATGCTGTTGAAAGCAATGACCACTCTGTCTGTTTCTCCAAAATAAGGCAAAGCGGAATGTTTTAGATAAGAAGGAAAAATGACAATTTGCCCTTCCGTTGGAACAAAGTCCCATACGCCATGCCCTCCAAGATAAGCCGTGCCTGGGTCTGCGTAATGTTCAGCATTTACTCTTGGATCATAGAAGCGATTTAAGCCTCCATTGTCTTCTTGCGCAGAGTCGCCGGGGTCTAAGTAATAGATACCGCACCACGAGCAATTCGGGTGGGAGTGGGCGTCATGGTAGCCACCTTTTCGAGTCACGTGATACCAAGACTCGATAATATGGGCATCAGCTTCCATATCTTCAGGCCAAAAGGCCTGATTTACCGACGTCGCTATTTCTAAAATGAGCTCTTCTAGTGTGCGCTTGGCTTCCATTATATTAGCGTCGGCCAGTTCTAAAAAATCCAGCGTACTTTCATGTAATGCGTGTTTCGCCTTGGGGGCAATTTTGCTTTCAATCGCAGTCGTTTGCGCAGATTTTTGTTCATATACAGCCGCTAATAAAGCGTCTTTTAAAAAATCATGATCTGGCATTTGAGTAACGTAGAGGGGCGTTGTCCATACGTTAATTTCTTCAATGATCGGGGCGTTGCTCATGCGTAGGCCTGCAAAAATAGTTAGCTGGGTCGTGAATAAGTCATTAAGCGGGTATGTCTAATTCGGTTACTACCGGTTTGTAACCACAAAACATCATGACTAGGTTTCGAAATCCTGTCTCGCTGCTTGGCCCTTCTAAGCCTTTAATGCTTTTATCAATTAACGCTAAATAATTTTGCATGTAGGGTAGAGTGACTTTGTTGTGGCGTGACATGGCGCTTTCGTAAAACGGAATGCGTTTATCCCAGATTCTTTCGGCTTGGCAAGCTTGTCTAAAGCTGGTGGACTGCATGGCTCGTAATAGGCTGCTCAGTGTTTGAATTTCTCTGTTAAACAGCCAAAGAACAATACTGGCTTCCACGCCTTCGCCCATTAATTGGTTTAGGCAATGCATCGCATCCTTGGTCTTGCCCATTAATAGGCGATCGCTTAAATCGTAAATAGAATAACGACTGCTATCCGCCACGGATTCTATGACTTTCTCTGCATCGATTTGGCTGTCTTTTCCATGCAGTAGCGCCAGTTTTTCAAGTTCTTGGGAAAGGGCGAGAAGGTTTCCCTCGCCGCGCTCACAAACAATACTGGCGGCATCACGAGTCAGCGATAAGCCCAGTGCTTGCGCTCTTTGCTGCACCCAAGCAGGGAGTCGATTGGCATCAATTGGCCAAATTTGAACAAAGACGCCTTGTGATTCCAATTGAGTGAACCACTTTGCTTTTTGTGTACGGGCATCGATTTTAGGCAAGGTCAGGAGAATGATATTGTCTTCGCTAAGAGACTGCCCAAGTTGGGCTAATGCTTTACTGTGCTTCTCGCCCATTTTATCAATTTGAATATCGAAGAGTCGGCGAGTGGAAAACAGAGACAAACTTTGGTTTTCATTGATCACGTCTTGCCAATCAAATTGAGAGTCAGCAACAAAGCGTAAACGTTCATCGATGTTATGTAATTGAGCGGCTTTACGTACGGTGTCCGCGGCTTCTTGGCACAATAAAACCTCATCCCCAGAAATAATATAGAGAGGAACGAGGTTTTTTTTGACCTGCTGTTCTAGTTGATCAACTCTAATTTTCATTGTATTGGCCTAACCGCAAGGCGGGTTACAGTGGTGCATAACTTAGGTCATAAATGAGCTGATTTGCTAGGTCTTCATTCATACTTTCTGTTTGAGCTGTATTGTAAGACAGCTTAGCGCTTTCTTCGGCATCTTGATTGGTAAGCGTTTTATTCGTGTTGACGGTTCGTGGGCCGAAGAGGGATTTTCCATCCGCTTGGCGAATAAAATAATGGCTGCTTAAAGTGCGCTGAATTTGAGATACGTCATTGGATGAGTTACGCGCTAGTTCTGTATCAGACGAGGTGATTGGATTGATTTTGAGCTCTAATGTGCCTTTCGTCGCATTGGTTTTATCTATAATGACAACACCGGCTTTTTTTAGTGCAATGCGCAGCGATTGGTCAAAGCTATCTGAGCCGCTGTCGGAAGTAACGACTAAGGTTTTAAGTCTTGCAGGAATGTTGACTTCACCACGTAAGTGAAAGCCACAAGCGACAATACTCATGGTCAGCAGAGCTAATAAAAATAAGCGAGTTGTTTGTGTCAATGTGGCTGTCATATCCGCGCTCTCTATCTTGTTGAGAAGTAATGCTGAGAAGGCAATAAGGGACGGCACTGCCATCCCTTATTGTGCTTCGTTAGTTAGCAACAATATTTACCAAGCGACCAGGAACGACGATCACTTTACGTACTGTTTTGCCTTCAAGGAACTTAGTAACGCCAGGGTGAGCTAACGCTTCAGCTTCAATTGCTTTGCTGTCTGCACTGGCAGAAACGGTTAACTCAGCACGTTTTTTACCAAGCACTTGTACCACAATAGTTAACTCGTCTTTTATTAACGCCGCTTCATCTAGTGTTGGCCATGGTGTATTGACAACATTGCCTGTGTGTCCAAGGTCAGCCCAAAGCTGATGCGCAATGTGAGGTACGATTGGCGATAGCAGCAAGGTTGCTGCTTCTAGCGCTTCTTGTTCTACTGCTAAGCCAAGCTCAGATTGATCTTCGAACTTGCTGACATCGTTGCACAGCTCCATCACCGCAGCAATCGCCGTGTTGAAGGTTTGACGACGCTCGATGTCGTCAGTTACTTTCTGAATGGTCTCGTGAGTTTTGCGACGCAGTGTTTTTTGAGTACCATTAAGCGCTTCAATATTAAGTTCACCCACTTTACCCGCATTCATGTGGCGATAAGATAACGCCCACAAACGGCGTAGGAAGCGAGAGGCGCCGTCTACACCTGAATCGTTCCATTCAAGAGATTGTTCTGGCGGCGCGCTGAACATTATGAACAAACGAACCGTATCGGCACCGTACTTCTCAATCATTTGCTGCGGGTCAACCGTGTTGCCTTTTGACTTCGACATCTTGGTGCCGTCTTTGTTAACCATGCCTTGTGTTAATAGGCGCTTGAATGGCTCATCAGAGTTCACCAGACCAGCGTCACGCAGCAATTTATGGAAAAAGCGCGAGTACAATAAGTGAAGAATAGCGTGCTCTACACCACCAACGTACTGGTCGACTGGAAGCCAGTAATTTGCTTCCTCAGTTAGCATAGCGTCTTTCGAATCTGGACAGCAGTAACGAGCGAAGTACCAAGACGATTCCATGAAAGTATCGAAGGTATCCGTTTCACGCTCAGCTTCTTCGCCATTGAACATAACAGACGAAAAGTTAGGATTGTTTTTGATGGGTGAATTAACACCATCCATGACGACGTCGGTGGGGAGTATTACAGGTAATTGATCTTCAGGAACCGGCACAACAGAACCATCTTTTAGATTAATGGTTGGGATTGGCGTCCCCCAGTAACGTTGGCGACTTACGCCCCAATCACGTAGTCGGTAGTTTACTTTGACTTCACCAAGCTTATGCTCAGTCATCCACGTTGTAATGGCGTCAAAAGCTTCTTTGAAAGCCAAGCCGTCAAATTTACCTGAATTACATAACACGCCTTTTTCAGTGTAAGCTGCGATTTCTATATCAATCGCTTCTTCACCAGCCGGCTTAACGACTTGCTTGATGGGTAAGTTGTATTTTTTTGCGAACTCGAAATCACGTTGGTCGTGAGCAGGAACCGACATAACGGCGCCGGAGCCGTATTCCATCAATACAAAATTGGCAGCAAATACAGGAACAATATCGCCAGTAATTGGGTGGATGGCTTTAAAACCAGTGTCGATGCCTTTTTTCTCAACAGTCGCCATGTCAGCTTCTGTAGTCGACATTAATTTACTTTCAGCAATGAAAGTGGCTAATTCGGCGTTGTTTTTAGACGCTTCTAACGACAAAGGATGTTGAGTGGCAACAGCAACATAGGTCACCCCCATAATAGTATCTGGGCGTGTGGTGTAAACAGATAAGCGCTCTTCTTTTCCATCTACGGCAAAGCTAAACTCTAACCCTTCAGAACGACCAATCCAGTTACGTTGCATGGCTTTTACTTTTTCTGGCCAGTCGTCTAGCTTATCTAGATCGTTAAGTAACTCTTCTGCGTAATCTGTGATGCGAATGAACCACTGAGAGATTTCTTTTTTCTCTACGGTAGTACCACAACGCCAACAAGCACCGTCTTCCACTTGTTCGTTAGCTAGAACCGTTTGATCTTCAGGACACCAGTTTACCGCCGCGGTTTTTTTATACGCCAAGCCTTTTTCGACTAATTGGGTGAAGAACCATTGTTCCCACTTATAGTACTCAGGTGTACAGGTTGCGATTTCACGATCCCAATCATAGCCAAAACCAAGTTCTTTAAGCTGGCCTTTCATGTAGGCGATGTTTTCAGTTGTCCATTTGGCTGGTGCTGTTTTGTGCTTGATAGCTGCGTTTTCAGCCGGTAGACCAAAAGCATCCCAACCCATAGGTTGAAGTACGTTTTTACCCTGCATGCGCTGGTAGCGAGAAATAACATCGCCGATAGTGTAGTTTCGAACGTGACCCATGTGCAGGCGACCGCTTGGGTATGGGAACATAGAAAGGCAGTAGAACTTCTCTTTGTTGGTATCAGCGACGGCTTTGAAGACTTTATTTTCGTCCCAAAAAGATTGTGCCGCTTGTTCAATTTTCTGCGGATTATATTGTTCTTGCATGATGTGTACTTATCCCATGATCGACGAGAGGTGAGTAGACCTGTATTCTCTTTTAGAAAGAGACGCATTATAGCGACATAGCGCAACATAATGGTGAAATGGTCAACAGAGTCTGAAAATATACGTTATTTTATAGAGATGGCGCTCTAATTAGAAGATGCATCGAGGAGGAGTTATGAATTCTATGAAAAAAGATTCGTTAAAAAGTGAAAGCAATTCCAGTTTGGTTGAAGAAGCACGCAAAACATTAGAGGGAGCGAAGGATTGGTTTTTAGAAGATGCCGCTCTCATGACCGCATATTGGCACGATAAAATGGGTTATACCGAAGCTTGGGTGGATGCAAATTGGCATCTAGTACTTGATGAAGGCCATGAAATTATTGAAGAGTTTGATGAAAAGGAAGACATTGCACTGCTATGGCTGATTAACCATGCTAATAACAACCCAGTACCACTTGAGCAATGTCATGTAGCGGGCACTATGGTGGAAGCTGGGGCTTATCATTGCATGTCTTGTGGGCATGATAATGTTGTCGAGGTGAAACAAACCTTAGCGCCTTGTGAGATCTGTCAGTATGGTTTGATGTCGACGCATCACGATCAAAATAGTGTTTAAGTTGTCATTTTGCCGTCGTCATCAAGTGTTTTGATGACACGGCAATATTTAAGCTTTTATGGTGTTCGCTTTTTTACTAAGCCATTCAAATATGAAAAAGCCACGCAAAGTAACAGCAGTAAAAGAGTAGGCCAATATCCCCAATAAACATAAGGGGTAACGCCGCTAAAGGCTTTTGCGTCAGCGGTCAGTGTTGTCCTTTCAAATTGTGGTGCTTGAGCCACCACTTCTCCTTTTTCATTAATAAACGCGGTGATACCGGTATTAGTGGCACGAATCACGTAACGTCCTGCTTCTTTGGCTCTAAATTTTGCAATCTGCAAGTGCTGCCAAGGACCGAAAGACGTACCAAACCAGCCATCATTACTAATGGTAATGAGGAAGTCGCTGTCTCTTACCATGCGACGAACTTGTTCTGCATACACAATTTCATAACAGATAAAAGGCGCAACACCCCATTCGCCTACTTGCAAAACAGGTTGATTTTCATCGCCAGATTTAAAACTCGACATCGGCATTCCAAATACGTCAAGAATAGGGCCTATGTATTCTGAAAAAGGAATGTATTCACCAAAAGGAACCAGTCTGCGCTTGTAATAAAGCCCAAAACCATCGCCCGTTGCCCAGATGGCGTTGTAGTAATCCTTTTTATCAGGGCTCACGTCTGGGATACCAGTAATCAAGGTAGTATTAGTGTCTGCTAGCTCTTTGATAAAAGAGGAAAAATACGGTTTCATTTGTGAATAAGTATAGGTAATGGCGGTTTCTGGCCACACAACAAGTTCACTGTCTAGGTGTTCAATGGTGGTCTGTTGGTAATAAGCCAGAGACTCTCTGGCGGTTTGGGGAAGCCATTTCTCATCTTGCTTCACGTTACCCTGAATCAAGGTGGTTTTTAATGTACCTGTTTGTTGTACCCAAGAAACAGGGAAGTAGGCCAAATATGCAGCGCTGCCCCAAATAATAAATAAGACAGAAATCAGGCTAAGCTGAGCTGGCTTGTTTGATAATACACAGGCAATAGCACTTGATGTTAGCACCACAACTGCACTGGTTAGCCATATTCCACCTATAGGTAATAGCTCAAATAGCCATGTATTTTCAATGGCATAGCCCGGTAGTAGCCATGGAAACCCAGTAAAGAGGGTGCTACGAGCGAATTCGCCGATGAGCAGGGCTAATGTGATCCATACACTAGCGGGTAGTTGAGAGAAGCGATGGATTAGGTGCCATGAAGCCCAAGCTGAAAGAGCCCAAAAGACACAAAGAACGAGGACAAAAGCGAGCGTAATAAGCGCCGCGATGACGGTGCCAACTTGTCCATATTCTGCAATGCTGACATAAACCCAAGAAACACCAGCGCCAAAAAAGCCTAAGGCGACGGATGAGCCTCTCCAAAAAGAAGTTTTTGCGGTAGGGCTGGTAATAACAAGAAGGCTGAACACCACTAGACTAACGAAGTAGCCTGGCCAAAAATGAAAAGGTGAAAAGCTGGTAACGCCTATTGCGCCGGAAATGGTGCCAATAATGCAAATGATGACAGGAGGGAGTTTAGAAAACTGTGTTACCAAACGAGACATCCACCCCGTCTTCGTGTTGATTGAGTCGGGGTGAAGTGTCGTCATATTATTCTGATGTTTCTTGTGTGGGTTTTGATACCTGAATCGTTTTGACTCGTCGACCATCGGATTTAACGATGCGGAAATGAAAGTTACTAAAAAACAATTCTTCATCACGTAATGGAACATGACCAAATTGTTGTACAAGAATTCCGCCGATCGTATCAAACTCTTCTTCACTGAGTTCGGCTTTGAAAAACTCGTTAAAGTCTTCAACAGTACACAACGCAGGGACAAGATAAACGCCTGCCTCCGTTGTAACTTGAATACCTTCATTTTCAAGCTTGTCTGTTTCGTCTTCGATTTCTCCGACGATTTGCTCAAGTACATCTTCGATCGTGACTAAGCCAGAGACGCTGCCGTATTCATCTAACACTAACGCCATGTGGTAACGCTTGGTTCTAAAATCATTCAGTAGTACGTTAAGTCGTTTACTTTCTGGAATGAAGTTGGCGGGACGCAAGCGAGATAAAATATCTTCTATCGTGATGTTGCCATCTTTGAACAACAGTGGAAGTAAATCTTTCGCTAGTAAAACACCGAGGATTTCGTCGGAATCTTCTCCAACGACAGGAAACCGGGAGTGAGCGCAGTCGATGATTTTACGGATGGAGGTTTTTGGATCATCTTCGGACTTGATTACCACCATTTGAGAAGGTGGAATCATGATGTCACGCGCTTGCACTTCAGATACCTCTAAAGCGCCTTCTACAATAGTAAAAGCATCGCGATCTATGATGTCGGATTTTACGGCCGCTTCTAAAAGCTTGACAATATCGCCACGACTGCGTGGTTCATCATTAAATGCTTGGGTTAAACGTTCAAACCAAGATTTTTGTTGATCGTTGGACATGCTCGATCGGTCGTCACTCATTAGGGTATTAACTCACTCTTTTATCAAATAAGGGTCGGAAATAGACAGAGATGCTAACAGCTGCGTTTCTATTAATTCCATTTCATCTGCTTCATCGTCATTTATATGGTCATAGCCGCGTAAATGCAAGATGCCATGAATCGTCATATGAGCCCAATGATGCAGTAATTCTTTATCTTGTTCTTTGGCTTCTTTTTCGACAATTTGAGTGCAAATCACCAAGTCTCCCAATAATGGAAGTTCTAATCCTGGAGGTGCCTCAAATGGAAAAGAAAGGACATTCGTTGGTTTGTCCTGGCCTCTGTACTC
Source organism: Marinomonas primoryensis (assembly GCF_013372285.1). Lineage (NCBI taxonomy): Bacteria > Pseudomonadati > Pseudomonadota > Gammaproteobacteria > Oceanospirillales > Oceanospirillaceae > Marinomonas > Marinomonas primoryensis. Next base: position 1,372,027 of record NZ_CP054301.1, read on the forward strand.
ATGATTTAGCGCATGACTCTCTTCTTCATCAACAATACGAATGGTAACTTCAAATTCTTCGCCTAACGTCGGTAAGGCTTTTTCTACCCAAAGTCTGAATTCTGCTTCGCTGGGCAAACGCTGTGTTGCTTCTGTGGCAATCTGTAAATCAAGTTCTAAGTGTGCCATTATTTTCCACCTGAAGACGGTTCGCTTGAAGAGTGCTCTGCTTGCGCAGCAAGGCGAGCTTGGGTGCGCACTTTTTTCTCTGCCTCTTCTTCAATATCAAAACGATCATAGGCTTCGACAATGCGTTGTACGATAGGATGGCGAACGACATCGGAAGAGCTAAACATAGTCATGCTGATGCCGCTGACACCTTTTAAAACGTGCATGGCTTGAGCCAGACCAGACGTGGTTCCGCGTGGTAAATCGACTTGTGTTGTATCGCCAGTGATAACCGCTGTTGAGCCAAAGCCGATGCGCGTCAAAAACATTTTCATTTGCTCGCGCGTGGTATTTTGGCTTTCATCAAGAATGATAAAAGCGTTATTAAGCGTTCGGCCACGCATAAACGCAAGCGGGGCAATTTCGATGACGTTTTTTTCGATTAATTTATCAACTAATTCGAAACCGAGCATTTCATACAAAGCATCGTAAAGAGGGCGTAGGTAAGGGTCGATTTTTTGAGATAAATCGCCAGGTAAAAAACCCAGTTTTTCCCCTGCTTCTACTGCTGGTCGAACCAACATTATTCGCTCAACACGATCGGCTTCTAATGCTTCAACCGCACAAGCAACCGCTAAATAGGTTTTACCAGTCCCCGCAGGGCCAATACCAAAATTAATGTCGTGTTTACGAATTTGTTTGACGTAACCCTGCTGATTTGCCCCTTTGGGTTTGACAAATGCCTTGCGAGTTTTGATGACGAGCTGACCCGCGTTGTCATTTTTACTGTTGGTTAGAGATTCAATCGCCGACTCTTGAAGATAAAGGTGAATCGTCTCAGGCGTTACTTGGCCATTTGCTAGCGCTTCACGATAGAGATTTTCCAGTAGCATTTTTGTTGCCGCGACATGCTCAGGATTTTCACCGGAAATATCGAATAGTTCAGCACGGTATCGAATAGTAACATCCAGTCGTTTTTCGATGAGCTTGATATTCTCGTCTAGTTGACCACATAGCCCAACCAAAGCCTCGGCTTCGGCAGGCGCTAAACGGATTTGTTGAGTTGTCTGTGTGATTTCCAAGAGTTACCTTTGATTATTGAAGTACAAAGTCAGTGTCGAGTTCAGAGTTTATTAATTCGCCAAGCAACGAGTTAGGATAAGCGTCTGTAATAACAACATCAGCGAATTTACCAATCAATTGTGGGTCGAATGCTCGGAAGTTTACAATCCGATTATTTTCCGTTCTGCCTTGAAGTTGTCCAGGATCACGAGGTGAATAGCCGCTTATTAGGATGCGCTTTACTTCGCCAACCATCGACAAGCTAATGTCATAAGCTTGCTGGCTAATACGGCGTTGCAAAATAGATAAACGCTCTTTTTTAACGTCATCAGGCGTATCGTCTTCTAGGTTAGATGCGGGTGTGCCAGGGCGTTGGCTATAAATAAAACTGAAAGAATGGTCGAAACCAATTTCTTGAATCAGATTCATTGTATCTATAAAGTTTTCGTCTGTTTCACCTGGGAAACCAATTATAAAGTCTGATGACAGACTGATGCCTGGACGTGCTTCTTTAATGCGGTTGATCTTATCAATGTAATATTGACGATCATGGCCGCGTTTCATCGCGCTTAAAATGTTGTCGGCACCACTTTGAACGGGTAAGTGTAAATGGCTGACTAGTTTAGGCTCAGTACGGAACGCTTCAATTAAGCTGTCGGTGAATTCGACTGGATGTGATGTGGTAAACCGAATACGTTCAACACCTTCCATTTGTGCAACCGCATGAATGATGTCCGCAAGGTCTGTTTCATCACCTTCTGCTGAGTCGCCACGGTAGGCGTTCACGTTTTGACCTAGCAAATGAATTTCGCGTACACCTTGCTCAGCCAACTGCGCTACTTCAAGAAGAATACTGTCGAATGGACGGCTGACTTCTTCGCCCCTAGTATAAGGGACAACACAAAATGTACAGTATTTGCTGCAACCTTCCATAATAGAAACGAAAGCTTCTGCGCCGTCAACACGAGGGGCAGGAAGATGATCGAATTTTTCAATCTCAGGGAAGGTCACATCGGTGATTGGGATGTGTTTACCCGCTGCATTTATCATTTCCGGAAGCTTATGCAGTGTTTGAGGGCCGAAAATCATATCAACATGCTTGGCGCGCTTTCGAATCGCATCGCCTTCTTGACTGGCGACACAACCACCAACGCCAATAACGAGATCCGGTTTTTTAAGCTTAAGCTTTTTCCAGCGACCTAGTTGGTGATAAACCTTGTCTTGGGCTTTTTCACGTATAGAGCATGTATTTAGCAGAAGCACGTCGGCTTCTTCCGCGTTATCAGTGAGTTCCATCTCATGACTTTCGCCAAGTAGATCGGCCATACGAGAGGAATCGTATTCGTTCATTTGACAGCCATGAGTCTGGATGAAAAGTTTTTTTGCCATGTAACTTATAAACCTAAAAAGTGTTCGTCTAATCGACTTTGAACCTATTATATTGGGCTTTGCTCTCGAATCACAGAGGTCTTCTGAATTCCCTTCATTTTTACTGAAAATAGTCGTTTTTTTTCTTACTGGAGCTTTTGATAAAGAGCGGTCACAATAGCTGCATTATTGATTATGAACTTGGATCTGTTTTGACGCTATTATCTCGTATTCTTATGTTGTCTGTTGCTGTTAGTGGGGGCGCTCACGCAGAAAAAGAGTTGCCTAATTTTGCTTTTGGTCTTGGCTATGGTCTTTTAGATCAGAAGTCTTTAATGAACATAGACTTCAAAGTGAACATCCCTATTAATGAGTATTTTTCAACTCAAGTGTTATTGAATAGCAATTATTTGATTACTGGGTCATCAAAAGACAGTTTTGCGCAATCTGAACTTTCTTCAAATTGGTTTATTCGTAATGACTATGGGCGTTTAGGGGTGGGTCTTGGTGTGAGTGAGCTGGAGCCAATGGATGAAAACCTTGAAACGAAAAAAGAGGCAATTGGACAGTTTATAGGTGAAGTGTTTTTAGGGGCATTTTCAGTGACTGCTAACTATCTTACGACAGACAAAACATTGAGTAATATAACCAGCTCTCGTATTGGTTTGAGCTACTATTTAGATGAGGATCTTCGAACGTCTTTGTATCGGGAAAAATATAATGATGCCGAGATGGGCTGGCGTTTAGAGACCTACTATCAACCTCAGAAATACCGCCAGATGGGGAGTATTGGTGTCATCGCTAGAACCGGTGAAGATTACGATTATGCCGGTGTGGTTTTTGAGTATTATTTTGATTATGCGGTTTCTTTGAAGCAACGTGAAAAGCAATTCCACTGATATTATGAATTATTGTTTTCCTTTCTGGCGTTCATTTTCCATTTGATCAATGCTCCATATTGTCCATTTGGGTAATATGATTTCTTGCTTAGCTTTGAATTTTTTAACTACCTTTACTTCTACTCGACGATTCTCCCTTCTTCCTTTTATTGTGTTATTTGATTTGAGTGGGAATTGTTGTCCATGTCCGAGGACTTTGAGTCTTGCTGGTGCAATGGTGAATTGCGCATTGAGTAAGTCGGCAATATTGTTTGCTCTTTCGAGGGATAGGGCGACATTGTAGTCTTTGCTGCCAGTGTTATCTGTGTGTCCTTCGATAAAAATGAGAATGTCGGGATCGCTTTGCAAAAGCTGGCCTAGGTGTTGTATTGATGGACGATACGCATTTTTAATCCCGTATCTGTTTAGTTTAAAAGGAATAGTTAGGTTGTATTGATCGATTTTAGGCTGATTGGTTGAATAATTCGAATGAATACTTTTATTCACATATTGGCTTTTAAGTGGAATAACGATTTCCCCACTTACTCTGCGGTTGGCTTCTCTTCCTGTTTCTGTTGAGTTTGACGCGACAGGACGATTTTGGCCATAGCCAAACGTTTTGATGCGGACAGCCGCGATACTGAATGTCAAAATTAATGCATTGGCAATGGATTCTGCTCGCTTCTTGGACAATGTTAGGTTGTAGCTCTCTGCACCCACATTGTCTGTGTAGCCCTCAATTAAGAGAAGTGTATTAGGGTCGTGTTGTAAAAAAGCAGCTAAATCTTTGAGTTTTGTGTGAAATTCGGATGCTAATTTATATTGTCCTGTTTGAAATTTAACGTCAAAATTAAAACTGAATAACGTTAATTTTGTTAATGGACAACCGTCATTATTAATGTCGCTTCCTTGTGGTGTATTGCTACAAATATCTCTAGCGTCAATAACCCCGTCGTGATCAGAATCCTTTAGCGCGCTGAATGAGAGAGCGGGGTATAGCGGCTGGCTAATTAAAATAGCACTGTGTAAGCCTAAAAAAATAATAGCGATCCTTGCTACTCTAATAATCATGTCATTGACTCAAAATGCATCGTTTTGCTTTAGCGCTAAATTTTTTCATTACAATCCTCAGTATCTGTTATGGATTAGAAGAATAAATAAGCAATTATTTTTTCAGTATTACCGTAATGTACTCCCATTCTTTTTGTGTAATAGGCATAACGGAAAGTCGGCTGCCTTTCTTCGTTAATAACATATCGGCCAGTTCAGGGCTTTTCTTTAACTCTGCTAGCGTGAGAATGGATGGCCACCTTTCAACAAACACCACATCAATCATAAACCATCGTGGGCTATCCTGGGTTGATTTTGGGTCAAAGTAATGACTATTGATATCCCAACTTGTATGATCTGGATAGGCTTTCTTACATACCTTGGCGGTACCGACAATACCAGCAGGAGAGCAACTCGAGTGATAAAAAAATACCATATCGCCTTCATTCATGGCTTTCATGAAATTGCGAGCTTGGTAATTTCTTACGCCATCCCAAGGGGCATGTTTAAGTCGTTTCAAATCGTCTATAGAAAACGCATCGGGTTCTGATTTCATCAGCCAGTAATTGATCATGGACACCTCATTTGCACAATGAAACATACAATATGTTCACGCTTACAAATATTCTATCTACAATAAGAGGGTGATGCTATGAGAATACTTAGCGTCACCTCATTGTACTTTTTGGCAGAGATGCTCCTTGTAACGGATGAAAATAATGAGTCACTTTGCTTGTAAAGCTTTCTCAGCGCTGGAAAAAGAGCTTAAGGATGATTTGTTAGAGTGCTTCGTGGAAGCGCAGCAAGAAATAGAAAGTATTATTAATAGCATCGAAAGTGAAGGGTTTTCTTTCGATAAATTAGATCAATTGTTTCGCTCTTTGCACAGTATGAAAGGAAACTGTTCTGTCTGTTTTCTTGATCCTTTGGTTGGTGTACTACATAAATTAGAAGAAATTGTGGACGGCATGCGCGGCGGCTACATTCAATATCATCCTCATTTAGGGGATCTTATTAATGTGGTCATTGAACAGGTTTATATATTGCTAAAGCAGATTTACCACTCCCATGTTGCAGAAAATACTTTACGTGACGCGCTGCAATTAGGGTTGGACGAGATATACGCAGAAGAAGACGATGCCAAACGACCTGATTTGGCTGTGGTATTGTTAGATAAATGCAATCAAGAAATAGAAGAAGAAAAAGACGACACAGATTCTACGTCTTTGTTAGTAAAAGTTGAATTTACTGAGCAGCAACAAAATGATATTGATTTGTTTATTGGTTTCAGTCAAAAGCTGAATCGCTTATTAGGCTATTCTTCAGAAAGAAGTGAGCGTATTTTAAAACTCTGCCAATTGATCAATGTTGAATGTTCTAAATCTGTTGACCCTGCACAACTAAGTGCCGCTGCTTATATGCATAATATGGGTATGGCACTTATCTTGAACTGTAAAGACAATGAAAGTTTAAAACTTAAAGCTGAACAAAATCACCCAATGGTGGGCGCTAAACTGCTTTCTAAACACGGTGGTTGGGAAGACGCTGTTGCTATGGTGCAGGCACATAAAGAACGGTTTGATGGCACCGGTTTTCCTGAAGGTTTGGTGGGCTCTTTGATTCCTCAAGGGGCATTTATCTTATCCATGGCCGTCATGTTTATTGATATCGTTTGGGGGAAATCGGGCGGTGAATACAATAAAAGCGCTATGAGAGCAGTGCAGATGGTGAACTTTGAAAGTGGAAAGGGTTTTCCACCTCATATGATCGAATCGTTTAATGCGGCCATGCGCAAGGTTTTAGTCGCGAAAAGTAAATAGCAAAAAGTCAGTAGTAACACTTTGGTATCCCTTGTTAGCATGGTGTTCTTTCGCCTTGTTTAAATTATTTGTTTATGAATGTTGCTTTGTTACCTCTAGTTTTCCACCCACATTATAGTATTCCATTTCCCGCTGGGCATCGCTTTCCTATGTCTAAATTTCGTCTTTTGGCTGAAACATTAAGAGAGCAGGGGATCTTAACGAACGACAACGAATATCAACCATCGCCTTTGTCATTGACTGCACTTATGCAAGCCCATGAAAAAGGTTATGTTCAGCGCTTTATTCGTGGAGAGCTTACCCCACAAGAGCAAAAAGTAATTGGCCTTCCTTGGTCTGAATGGCTGGTGGAGCGAACCTTGCGCGCGGTATCAGGCACCATATTAACCAGCGAACTTGCATTTCAACATGGACTGGCGTGTCACCTTGCAGGTGGCACGCACCATGCTCATCCTTCTCATGGCTCTGGTTTCTGTATTTTCAACGATCTAGCTGTCGCAGCACTCGCCATGATCGAATCGGGTAAAGCGAATAAAATACTCATCCTAGACTGCGACGTACATCAAGGTGACGGTACCATCGCCTTTTTCAAAGACAGCACCAACATTATTCCTGTCTCGTGGCATTGCGAAGAAAATTACCCACAAATCAAACAAACCGCTGGCATCAACATCGTCATTCCCAAAGGTGCGAATGATCAAGAATACTTATCCATTCTAAAAAGTACCCTGCCGACGATACTTGCCGAACACCAACCAGACTTCATCTTCTACGACGCTGGTGTCGACGTCCATAAAGACGACAGACTCGGCTACGTCAACCTCAGCGACGACGGCATATTTGCAAGGGACAAATACGTCATAGAAACCTGCGTAGTACTCAACCTACCAACCGCCTGTGTCATCGGCGGTGGCTATGACAGACAAGAAGAAAAAGTTGCATGGCGACACAGCTTGCTGCACCAAGCAGCGGATCAGATATGGAAAGAGTACTTTTTTAGGCTTTACAGGCGACATAGTCTTTAGTTTTTTAAGAGTTCTGGGCCTTTTTATCAAGGATTTGAGGTTCGCAAATTGGCTCTGCATTGTTATTGAAAAACTCAGAGGGTTTGTTGAGACCTTTTAACTTCCATGAAAGGATTTTAGTCACCACTCTAAAATTAATGCTCAATGAAGAACCTTTAAGGTTCTCAGGAACTGGTGTTTTAGCAAACTTAGTAAGAATGTGACCTCTGTTTTTGCCTAAATCCACCTCACTCGTTGTCGCTTTGTCCATGAAACTATGAATAATCCCAATAAATGGACCACCAGCACCAAATGTATTTCCAATTGGTGTGTTGCAGCACTTCGCATACCAACGATACATGCCTTTAGGGCTAAACCTGACACAGGAAATTTCTGACTTTCCTTCACTAATCGTGAGATGAGAGACTGGTATTTGAAGTATATCTGTCCCGCCATATTGATCTAATACTTTTCCTTCCTGTCCCAGAAACTGAGCAAATACTTGGCAATCGTCACAACAGCAAGTAATCCTCGTACCAATTCTTGAACTGACGGCTAAGGTTTTTCCTGTAACGGTTCCACAAGCGCATTTTAAATTTACTTCAGACATATTGGGCTAAGCCTTCTTACTTTATTGAAGAGAATCATTCAGAGTTTAGCAGTGTTTTAAAAATAAATGGAAAACGCAGATGAATGGAAATGGGTATAGCATAACGACTTAGATATGTGGTTTTAAAGGATTCTGAGCTCTTCAATTAAATTCGTTAATCCAGAAGCCTTTGTGGTGCATCCATGTCCTCATGTAGCACTCGAACAATACAGATTTCTTGCTTTAATACTTTATAGAAAGCAGCATAATGCTCTACCAGTACTCTACGATATTTAAAAATACCCTTCCTAAGAACAACAAAAACAATCTATGCCTTACGATATAAGTCATCTTGCTAAAGGCTCTTCTAAACAAAGTAAACGAGACGTTTGGGCTGAAAGTCCGATAAAATATTTACGGGTAAATTTTGCATCGTTTGGCAAAAGTTACCAGTCCAGCAGGGCGGAATAAACTTGCAGTTCAAAGTCATTGAGAGGAAATAAATACACTTGAAGACCTAAAGAATAACCCCATCCTCCGCCTTCCCCTTGGAAGACAAAAGGGGAAGGGACTTGGTGATCAATAAGCATTACTTTATGCGCTTAAAATTCTGATGAAGTTAGTTCGACGCGACGAAGTTGCGCGACTTTATGGAGTTTCAGGGTCAGTTGAAAATTTCCTTCCTCATAACAGCAAAAAAAATCTATGCCTTACGATGTAGATCGTCTTGATAAACGTAACGTTAAATAGAATGAATGAGACGTTTGGGCTGAAAGCCCTATAAAGCGAATTTTTGGTTACTTTTTGGGCGCTAGCAAAAAGTTACCCGCTCAGCAGAGCGGAAAAAAGCTCCTTGCTCAAAGTGTTCGAATGGAATCTGCATAACTGAAGAATGGGGGGTGAAAAGGGGCAAAGCCCCTTTAGTCTAAAAAGGACAAGGCGCGACAAAAGTGACCCATGCTTGGGTAAACGGATGTCGAAATTCCAGCCGATAGGCATGCAATAAAAGCCGAGGTTCGTTGGCGTATTGGTCATCGTAAAACTCATCACCGATGATGCCATGACCAAGGCTTTGCATATGGACACGTAGTTGGTGAGAACGACCAGTAAAAGGCACGAGTCGAACACGGGTAGTGTTGCCTTCGTAAGCCATTTTTTCCCAGAAAGTGATGGAGTCTTTGCTCCATTCGTCGGTGCAGATAATTTGTCTTGGTCTATTTGGCCAATCGCAGCGCAGTGGTTTACGTACTTCGCCCCGTTCGCCTAAAAGTTTACCGCGCAACAAGGCGCGGTATTCTTTTTGAACTTCTCGTTCACGAAAATACGCGTTCATGCGCTTTTGGCATTCGTGCGTTTTCGCAACCAGAATTAATCCGGAGGTGGCTTCGTCTAATCGATGAATGGTGAACGCTTCGCCAAACTCCTGCTCGGCTCTATGTAAGATAGAGTCAAGTTTGTCCGCCCCCCTTCCAGGCACAGACAAACAATTAGCGGGTTTGTTGACGACGGCGAACCATTCATCTTCGTACAGTATATCTAAAGCGAGTCGCTTATCTTGCACAGAGGGTTATTCCGGCTTGGTGGTTAAGATAATGCGAATCGCGTCTAAGCGAATTTGATGCTCATCAATTCGCACCAAACCTTCCTGCATGTTGTTTTCAAGTAGCTCAATGTCTTGGTCACGAATCGCATTGTTAAACGTTTTCAATTCGATGAGGCGATCAATTTCGCTTTGGCAACGATGTTGGTAAGTGGATTTCGCCGCTTGGACAATCGGACGCGCTTGATCTTGAGCATTTAGCTGGTGGGCTTGAAGCACTTCAATCAAATTTTTGCGCAAGGCAGCAACCCATTGTTCCGCTACGCGGTTGGGTACGCCTTTGAGTTTTTCTGCCCATTTATCAGCAGTAAACTGCTGATGTAGGAATTTGCCGTTTGAGTCTGACAATTGCCACATCGGCGTCATAGGTAATGATTGGGTAAGTTTCAAGCGCGGATGTGCGGTGGCTTCGATGACAAACATACTTTCTACCAATACAGTGCCTTCTGGGAGCGCTGCAATTGGCAAAATAGCGGAAGTCAATTTACCAGAGTCAAAGCCTTGAACCTCATCCATTAACATGGTGATGAGGGGGTGTTCCCATGTAGCAAAGGCCACGTTTTCACGTTGGCTCGCCTGACGACGATCTAGCATGAGCATCTTGCCTTCTTCTTCGATGCCTGGAAGTGCTTCGAGCATCATGTCGGTAGAAGGGCGTAAGAACCACGCGGCTTTTTCTGGATCATCGTCCATGCATTCCGCATAAATATTAAACGCGTGAGTCACTTGCTCGATGTAGTTATGTAAGCCTTTTGTCGCTTGATGATTGATCTGATCGATCAAGTCACGCGCTTGTTCTGGGCGACAAGAACTCATTTCTAGTAAGCGGTTACGGCCTTCTTCCATTTGTTTAAGCAGCGCTTCGTGGTAGATGTGCGCTTCTTTCAATAGATCGGTGTCGTCGTCTTGGCCGTGTAAGTAGGCGTGTAGGCTATCACCAAAGGCTTCTTCGACTTTATCGCCAGCGCCAGTCGTACGACAAAAAGCATTGAGCGCATGGTGATACCAGTTGAATAGCCGTTCTTGTACGCTTTGCTTGATATAAGGCACATGGATTTGAACGTCGTTCAGTTGTCCTAGTCGGTCCAGACGACCAACGCGCTGCTCTAATAAGTCAGGGTGTTCAGGTAAGTCGTACATAACAATGTGATGGCTGAACTGGAAGTTCCGGCCTTCGCTGCCAATTTCAGAACACACTAAAATTTGCGCGCCGTCGTCGTCAGCAAAATATGCCGCGGCTCGGTCACGGTGAATCAATGGCATTTGCTCATGGAAATCGGCGCTTTGGAAGCCAGCAAAGGTCAATTGGTCGTTTAGCCATTGCGCCATATCAGGCGAATGACAGATGATGAGAACCTTGTCTGCTTGGCATTCAAGAAACTCTTTGAGCCAATGCCAACGAGGGTCTTTTTCCCACAAACCATCGGCGACTTCTGTTTCTGGCTGTACATGACGGTTAGCCGATTCAAAGTGTTCGTTGTTTTCCAACGGGTAAGAATGTAGGTAGCGATCAGGGAAACCGCCTACTGCCGCACGGGTATTACGGAACATTTCGCGTCCTGTACCGTGTCGGTCAATAAGCCAACTGATGGCATCTTGCGCGGCTTGAGTTCGATCAGTACTGTTTGCTGAGGTGAGGGCGATAAACCAATCTTTGGCTTTAACTTCTTCAAGGTATGATCCAAACGCGTCTTCCCAATTAAGAGGTGTTTGGCTGTCACCTTGTGTAAAGGGTAATAACAGTTCTGCTAATTCAGCGGCTTGCTTAAATGCTTGTTGCTGTGCTTGATAGCGTTCAAAGTCGTGGTAATGATCGGCGTCTAATAGTTGTAAACGCGAGAAATGCTCACGTTCACCGGTCTGCTCAGGCGTTGCACTGAGCAGTAATAAGGATTCTGTTTTCGCGGCTAAACGAGCGACTACTTGATAACCGATGCTAGGCGTTTCTGGGTGCCAGGCGAGGTGATGCGCTTCGTCGACAATAACCATGTCCCATTCTGCGTCCAACATGTGTTGAGTAGCATTCGGGTGTTGGCTGGCCCAATCAATAGGGGAGATAACAAACGGTTGTTGCTCGAATGGATTATCGTCGCCTTCGGAGAAGTCTTCGTACACGGATTCATTGATCAGTGCGAATGGCTGGTGAAAACGACGTAGCATTTCTACTAGCCATTGGTGTTGCAGGTTGGTTGGTGTGAGGATAAGTACGCGTTTGCACAGGCCATTTAATAGACGTTGATGTAAAATCAAACCCGCTTCTAAAGTTTTCCCCATGCCGACTTCATCACATAAAAGTGCGCGTGCTTTAGGGCGATTCGCTATTTCGTGAGCAAGGTAAATTTGGTGAGGAAGAAGCTCTGCTTTTAGTCCCATTAGGCCGCGAACAGGTGACGCTGCGTTGATCGCTTGATGTTCTAAGGTGTGGCGGCGAAGATCAAACCACATGCGGCGAGCAGGAGACAGCGCGAGTAAAGAATCAAGCTCGTTTTTATCGTTACGAGGAAACTGAATAAGCGATTCTTCTAGCCAGTCATCGTCGTCACTGATGCGGTATTCTATGAGATCGTCAATTTCTTCGACCTCCAAAACAGTAAATGTTTCATCTTGAAAATGCAGTTGATCGCCAGCGGTGAGCGTACGTCGAACTAGACTGGTCTGGTCGTTTGAGTATTGACGATCGCTTTCTGCATCAGGGAAATGCAAGGTAAAAGACTTATTTTGTTTGTCTACTATCATGCCTACGCCGAGATCAGGCTCGTTGCGGCTACTCCATCTTTGTCCAATTTGGTACATGATTATGCTTTGTCCGGTTCAATTAAAGTTAAGCTACCTTGGCACAAGTCCGTCAAAATGACTTTTTGCTCAGGCCAAGTACGTTCAATAACAGCAAGGTCAATAACGACGCTGTCACTGTATGTTTTGTTGGTTATTTCTATATCGCTCTGTTCGAGCCAATATTCAACCTTACCTAATAAAGGGTAGGTGATTTTTAGCTGAATTGGGCTGCGCGGATACACACTTTCATAAATTGTTTGTGAGAGCGCTTCTTGTACCGCTTGACTGTAGGCTCGGACTAAACCGCCTGCACCCAATTTAATGCCACCGAAAAAACGCGTTACAACCACGGTTGTTTCGCCAAAATCAGAATGCTGTAATACATTCATCATGGGCTTTCCGGCCGTGCCTTTTGGTTCGCCATCGTCGCTTTGATCCCACAAATGCACATTGTTTGGTGCACCTGCAATGAACGCCGAGCAGTGGTGATTGGCGTCAGGGTAACGCTGCCTTATTTCGTCAATAAAAGCTTTTGCCGCCTCGCGCCCTTTGGTTCGACTTACGGTCGTAATGAACTGGCTATTTTTTATTTCAAGATCAAAGCGTTGCGTGTGTATTGGGCTTAAGTAGTAATCCATGTAAACTTGCTTAACGATTGTTTTCTCTATAAAAATAGCGGGTTTTAATTCATATGACAGATTGGCTTTCACAATCAGTTTGGGTGTTATCGGGCTTTTGTATCGGCGCGATTCTTATCTCTGGCATTGCTGGTGCTATTGTACAGGCTATGCGCCGTCAGTGGCAGCATACACAAGAAAAAATACAGCAACAAAATGAGGAATTACAGCGTCTTTTAGGGCAAGCGAAAGATCAGATTCATTATTTGGAAAAAGAGTCGCTGACCTTAGAGCAACAATTCGCCGCATCACAGAGTGTTTGGCAGGAAAAAGAAGTCTTTTATCGAGAACAAAAAAAGCACAACGAAACGGAATTTAAACAATTAGCGCACGACATTATGAGTCAGCAAGGTCAGCAGCTGGCAAAAGAAAATGAGCGTCAACTTGGTTCCTTATTGACACCACTTGGCTCTCAGATTCAAAAATTTCAGGAAAGTGTAGAAAAGAGTTATCAAGAAGAAGCGCGGGAGCGTTTTTCGTTGGTGAAAGAGATCAAAGGCTTGCAGCTGTTGAATCAAAAAATTAGTGACGATGCGGTTAGCTTAACTCATGCGCTGAAAGGCCAAAACAAGTTGCAAGGTGGTTGGGGTGAGGTGATTTTAGAGCGAATTTTAGAGCGCTCTGGATTGGAAAAAGGCCGTGAATATGAAACTCAAGCGTCTTATCAAACATCAGAAGGACGACGGTTACAGCCGGATGTGGTGATACATCTTCCGGAAGGTAAGCAGGTGATTGTTGATTCGAAAATGGTCCTGATTAGCTACTTGGCTTATATGGAAGCCGAAACGGACGATGATAGAAGTCGGGCACTTAAACAGCACTTGGATGCAGTGCGTCGGCATATGAAAGAGTTAAGCGCGAAGTCTTATCATGATTTACCTGGCATTACTTCACTGGATTTTGTGTTGCTATTTATCCCTATCGAAGCGGCTTTTGGTTTGGCTCTGCAAGGGGATAATGGTTTATTTAGTGAAGCCTTTGAACACAATATTATTATTGTTGGGCCTTCGAATTTATTGGCGACGTTACGTACCATTCAGAACATTTGGCGTAACGAAAAACAGAGCCAAAATGCCATTGAAATAGCGCGTCAAGCTGGTGCAATGTACGACAAGTTTTCAGGCTTTGTTCAGGATATGGATGACATAGGTAGCAAACTTGAAGCGGTAAGTCGTAGTCATGATTCTGCTCTGAAAAAACTCACAGTAGGTCGGGGTAATTTGGTTGCAAGAGCGGAAAAACTTAAGTTAATGGGCGCTAAAACCAGTAAGGCGTTACCAGTGGAGTATCTGAATGATACCTCCACTGATGAGTCTGATAGTTAAGACGATACCGCGAGAGATTGTGTTATGAAGGAAAAATCCACAGCACAGTGGCTTTATGGATGTAATGTGTTGTTTGTAGATCTTGAAGAATACCCGCTGTTATTTTAGTTAAATCTGCACTTTCGGGTGTCTTGTCTGTATAGGAAATAATTTCTAATTCTAGATGGTTATCCAAATAGTGTAAGCGAGTATTTTTCACGTCGACATAGGCGGAGTGCTGGCGCAATAAAAAACCTAAGTCAGCCACTATCTGGTGACGGGCAGGTAATTTTAAGTGCGGCGGTTTTCCTGATGGATGAGCAAAACTGTCGGTTTGGATTTTTTCATCGGTGTCAATATGGACCATAACGTCTTGTACTTGTGAGTGGGCCTGTTTGATGGTGTAGGCGACTAAATCACCAAGGTAATGTCCCTCGCTGACGCTGGCATGACTAGGCACATGAATGTGCATGTCTAAGTAGATTTTACCTGCCATGGATCTTGCTCTCACATCGTGAGGCGCCATTACATGTTTAAGGCTGTTTGCCGTTGCTTTGATTTGAGCTATGAGTTTTGGATCTGGTGCGGTATCGACAAGTTCGGCCAAATTTTCCCACACCATGATGATAGCCATTTTACCAATCAGCAATGCAACCACGATTGAAGCGACCATGTCTGCCCAAGGGTAGCCAAAATAAACACCGATTAGGCCAATGAGAACGGCGATAGATGAGAGCGCGTCGCTGCGACTGTGCCAAGCGTTAGCAATGAGCATCTTACTGCCAATCTTATCTCCGGCCTTTTTGGTGTAATGGAAAATGGCTTCTTTAATGACAATGGTGGCAATTAACGCCGCGAGTCCATACCAAGTGAGCTGAGCTTGTGATGCTGGTGCCGTGATAGATTCATAAGCAATACCAAGCGCAACAATAGTAAGCACCATGCCGAGAAATACAGTGGTCAGCGTTTCAAAACGAAGATGGCCATAGGGGTGATTTTCGTCCGGACCTTGGCGAGAGTTGGCTGAAGCAAAATACACAAATACGTCTGTAACTAAGTCAGATAAAGAGTGAATGCCATCCGCGATAAGGGCTTGTGACTGAGAAAAATATCCAGCCACAATCTTTGCTAACCCTAGTAGCGCATCCCAAACGGCACCAACAAGGGTGACTCGTATGGCTATCTCTTGTTCTTGCTTATGTTTTGTCATGTCATTTTTTGACCTGTTATAGGGTTTGAAAAAATACCGAGACTATTTAACATCATTAATTTTACTCAACTTGTCTTAAGTTTCTATTAAGAGTAAGGGATTCAATGAGAACTAATATTGAGTTATGTTGTTTTGTGGGTGAATCAAGTTTCGGTAATAATACTAGATTATACCTGTTTGAATTGGTGTATTTTGGAGTGTGGTAGCAAGAGTGCCTTCTTGTCTAGCTTGCCCAATGTTCTCCCCAAGCTTATCCACGTTATCTGTGGAAAAGCTTGGGCAAAATATCGCTTAGCTGATTTCAAACCATAAGCAGTAGGAAGCAAAAAATTCTCTCATAGTTAATGACATTAGAGAGAAATTGGCGTCCATATCGGACAAACCACCGCCTTGGGAGTCGTTGAAAGCGGCTTCTTTTAGTGCATCGTCGAATTTGATTTTGCGCAATGTCAGATCATCATGTAAAACAAAGCTGAGCTTGTCTGACCAGCGAAGTGCAAGGTTTTTAACCGCCATGCCTTGTTGCAAATGGCGTGTAACGTCTTCAGACAAAGGTTCTAGTGATTTAAAGCGAATGGTGGCTTTGTCTTCAGAGGCGTCTTGAATTTCACACTCATCACCGGTTTCTAGACTGGCGGGCACCTCGTTTTTCACAAGCCAATCCGTCATTAAAGAAGAAGGTGAAACTTGTGCTTGAAGCGGTGTCATCGGAAAGCTGCCAAGCGTGGTTTGTAAGTGCTTGAAAAGTTGTTCAGTCATGCTGGCGTTGGTGCTGTTGAGAACTAATATTTTTGCTTTTAGATCAATATACGCCCAGATGTCGGTGCGTTTTGAAAACGCTTTTGGACGCAGTGTAAAAACCAACTCTTCTTTCATGTCAGACTGTTCTTTGCGTCCGACTTTGCGCCCTTCGATAAGCTCGATTTCAGCTACCTTGGCTTCCAGTTCTTCACGGACAACGGCAGAAGGCAGTACTTTTTCTTCTTTACCGGCGCGGAACAGTAGGCAGTGGTCGCTTGCTAAGCTCCACTGTTCACTGTTGCGTATGAGAGGTAACCAGCCGAAAGAGAATTCCTCTTGTGAACCACATTCTTTTAGTGGGAATTCAGGGATTTTATTGATCAATTCGTTTGTATCTAGTGATTCTGTGTCTTTTAGTTGGAATATCTGGGCGTTTTTGAACCACATAATTAGTCTCTCACGGCTTCTTTAAAGTGTTTTCGACAAACGGACAAGTAACGGTCATTACCGCCTATTTCTACTTGTGCGCCCTCTTTAACAGGAATTCCTTCGGCATTTAATCGAATGACCATAGTGGCTTTACTGCCACAGTGACACACGGTTTTTAATTCTATTAATTTATCGGACCAAGCCAGTAGCGCTTTGCTACCGTCGAACAACTCGCCTTGGAAATCCGTACGGATACCAAACGCCAACACAGGAATGTGCAGTTTATCAACGACTTCAGATAATGCATAAACTTGTTCTTTGGTTAGAAATTGTGCTTCATCAATCAAAATGCAGCTTAATGCTTGCTTTTGATGCGTTTCTTCTTTGATTAAAGCGATCATGTCGGTGCTATTATCAAATAAACTGGCGTCTGCCGATATGCCGATGCGAGAGGCGATTTGCCCTGTTTCAAATCGGTTGTCTATCGACGCTGTAAGGAGAAGAACTCTCATGCCTCGCTCTTGATAGTTATGAGCGGACTGTAGAAGAACGGTCGATTTACCCGCGTTCATTGCTGAGTAGTAAAAGTACAGTTTGGCCATATTGAGTCTGTTTATTCAGTTGTTAGCTAATGTCGCCGACTAGTATATCAAATCACTATTGTGATCGGGTTTTTTTGATGGAAGTAATTGTTTGGTTTTGGTCGCGCTCTAGAAAAGCCTTAAGTTTTTTATTTTTTATTTTTTATTTTTTATTTTTTATTTTTTCAGCGCTTTTGTTAATTTGCAGTGTTAGCCATTCTGCACGTTTTAAACCATTTAGTTCGCAGAGTTTGTCTAGTTTCTCGATAGTGTCTTGCTCAATCAACAATTCTAAGCGTTTTAACCCTTGTGATTTTTCTTTTTCTCGCTGTGCTCGTTTATTGAGTTTGAGCTGATCTTTTCTGGTGAGAGGCTGAGTTCGAGGTCTGCCAGGCGCTTTACCAAATAGATCGATTGTATTCCGGTCGGATGACGCTTTTGCCATGGTCTAAGTTCATTTGTATTAGTGATAGGAGGTGTTTTTCTGTTGTATAAAAAAACGAGAGCGAAAAGTGACTATAAAAGGCTTTTCGCTCTTTGCTTTTCATCATTTATTTCTGAGCTGTTTTTTTCTCAGCTTGCTTTTGAGCCATCTGGTTGGTTGCAATGAAGTCTAAAAGTACTTCAGATGCTTCTTTTGCATAGGTATCTTCTTCAATCGGCTCTATGTCATCAACCGATGTTAGTAGCTCTAGTCCAAGTGCTTTTCGGCGCGTATTTTCGCGCTCGAGTTCTTTTTGTTTGTTATCTTCTTTTTGCTGTATGCGAGTGCTCTCTTTTAGTGAGATGGACTTATAACTCTCTACCTGTTCTTTGAACTCTTCTATTTGAGCATTGATTGCAACAAAATTGGGGTCTGTCGCCATTCTTGCTTTGTGGCGAGGTTCTAGAATAGGCAGGTAAGCGGACATTTTCCAATAAACGGGGTAGCGAGTTTCATGGATTTTGTCCCAAGGTAATGGGTTGTCTAATGCGCTTTCGCCAATGGTTTCTTTATCGATCAAAGAAGGAAAGGCGATGTCTGGCATGACACCTTTGTGCTGAGTGCTTTCGCCAGAGACGCGATAAAATTTAGCCTGAGTGACTTTAAGTTGCCCTTGGTCTACTTCTTGTAATACTTGAACCGTGCCTTTCCCAAAGGTCTGATCGCCAAGAATTAAAGCGCGTCCATAATCTTGCAGCGCACCAGCGACGATTTCAGACGCGGATGCACTCATTCGGTTTACCAGAACAGCCATTGGTCCACTGTAGGTGATGGCAGTGTCAGAGTCTCCTAATGGTGTAACTCGTCCGCTTTGGTCGCGAATTTGTACTGTTGGGCCGGATGGAATAAACAAACCAGTCAATGAATTTGCTTCTTGTAATGAACCGCCGCCGTTATTTCTTAAGTCAAGAATGAGAGCTGAAATTTTTTCTTCACGAAGTTCCTCAATCAATCTTTTTGTGTCTCGTGTGGAACTTTTATAATCTTTGTCACCTGCTTGAATCGCTGCGAAATCAGAGTAAAAGGTCGGTAATGAGATTACGCCTACTTTGTAGGTTTCACCGTCTCGCTCTACTTCGACAATTTCTTTTTTCGCCGATTGATCTTCGAGTTTTACTTTTTTACGGACGATGCTAATGCGCTTGCTGGTCTGCGTGTCGCCTTTGCTTGGTGTTATTTCCAATATAACGGTGGTATCGCGCTCACCGCGGATCATGTCGACGACATCATCAAGGCGCATGCCAACAACATCGATCATTGGTTTGTCTTCTTGGCCAACGGCGATAATTCTGTCGTTAGGAGACAGATCGCTTTGAGTGGCCGCTGGACCACCTGGCACTAATCGAACGACTTTTGTGTAGTCATCGTCCATTTGTAAAACGGCACCAATCCCTTCTAATGATAAGCTCATGTTGATATTGAAGGTTTCTGATGCTCGTGGTGCAAAGTAGCTAGTGTGAGGGTCTAATGCTGCGGTGATGGCGTTGGCGAAGGTTTGATAGACGTCGACAGCGTTTGTTTGATCCACTCGTTTTAATTGGTTTTTATAACGACGCTCAATTGTCGTGATGATTTTCTCTTCACTTTCGCCATTAAGCTTAAGGACTAATGCTCGATTTTTAAGGCGTTTGCGCCAGTAATCATCAAGTTCAGCTTCGGTATTGGCCCATTGCTGCGCTTCTGGATCAGCGTTGAGTGTTTCATCAATGTCATAATCGAAGCCTTTGATCATCTCTGGAAGGTGGTCCTGTAGGCTCGACAACCGCTTCTCAAGACGTTCTAGGTAGAGATTATAGATAGTATAAGCAACTTGAGTGTCTCCCTTTCTGAGGGCGTCATCAAAGCTATTTCGGTATTGAGATAAGCTATCTATGTCACTTTTGAGAAAGAAGCTTTTACTTGGGTCGAGCGCGTCAATATAGTAATCAAAGGCTTTTGCTGAAATGGCATCATCAATATGAGGTCTGTTATAATGAATGCCTTCTAGCATTTCAACGAGCTCTTTTGATACTTTGTCGTATTCATGAGGAGGCTGCAATTCCTGATAAGCTGACGCAGGAGTTGAGGCAAAGGTGTAGCCAGTTAAAAGGCAAAGTAAAAGGCGTTTATAGTTCATCCGGTAAGGGTTCTCTCTGTCTATTTTATACGTCGTTAGCAAAATCATATTAGACACTGGGCTGTAAGGCTAGCCAAAGTGTTAAAAAGTCACTTTTTTAAAGCATTGTGCTTATGGAAAATTATGGAACATACAAATTTTAATGACTCTTTGTTGTCATTTCTTCAATCTTCTCCGACTCCATTTCATGCGACAGATAGTATGCGTAATGCTTTGATCGCAGAAGGTTTTGTTGAGTTAATTGAAGAAAATAATTGGGTGATAGAAGAGTGCAGAAAGTATTTTGTTACGCGTAATGAGTCAGCATTAATTGCTTTTACCACGCCAGAGTTAAATTTCAGTCAAACAGGTTGGCGAATGATCGGTGCCCATACGGACAGCCCTTGTCTGAAACTTAAGCCAAATGCTCAGGTGGATCGCTTTGGTTATCACCAATTAGGCGTGGAAGTGTATGGTGGCGTGTTGCTTCATACTTGGCTAGACAGGGACTTATCGATTGCGGGTCGCATTACTCTAAAAACGAAAGCGGGCGACATTGTGAGTCGTTTAGTGGATTTTAAAGACCCAATTGCAGTGGTTCCAAACTTGGCAATTCATTTGAATCGACAGGCAAATGAAGGTTTTTCGGTTAATCCTCAAGAAGAAATTTTACCTATATTGTGTGGCGCTGAAAATGAATTTGATTTACATGAACTATTAAAAGCTCAGCTCAAAAAACAATATACTGATTTACCCATTGATATGATTTTAGATTTTGAATTGAGCTTATACGATACACAACCAGCGGCTTTGGTTGGCTTGCATAAAGAATACATTTGTTCAGCTCGTTTGGATAATTTGCTCAGTTGCTTTGTGGGTTTACGAGCGCTGTTGGATTCTGACGGGCAACGTCCAAGCCTTCTTGTTTGTACCGATCATGAAGAAATTGGCAGTTTATCGGCTTGTGGTGCAAATGGCCCATTCTTAGAAGATGTCTTGCATCGTTTAACACCGAATCCAGAGCAATATGTTCAGGCGGTTCAACGCTCTATGTTGGTTTCTGCTGATAATGCGCATGCGTTGCATCCCAATTATGCTAATAAGCATGATAAAAACCATGCCCCTGCGATTAATAAGGGCGCTGTTATTAAGGTGAATGCGAACCAGCGTTATGCAACTAATAGCGAAACGGCAAGCGTCTATCGTGATATTGCAGCGCAAGAGAATTATGACGTGCAGTGCTTTGTTGTGCGCAGTGATATGGCGTGCGGTAGTACGATTGGGCCGATTACATCTGGAGAAATTGGTGTGCCGACGATTGATATCGGTTTGCCAACGTTTGGGATGCATTCAATTCGTGAGCTAGCAGGGAGCCGTGATGCCTATGGTTTGTATAAAGTATTAACTCGATTTACAAAGCGAGACAAGCTCATCTCTCGTTTAGAATAGGGCGTTAGCATTTACTTGATCACAAAACAAAAAAACCGTGAAACAATGTTTTACGGTTTTTTTGTTTTAACTTATAGCGAACGGCAAATTAATTTTTTGCAATTAACCATTTATCCAATTCTTTGATGTTGTCTTCTGTAAGATCTCCAGTGACTTCTAGTAGGTTTAGTTTTTTCACTACAAAGTTGTATCGGTATTGTTCGTAGGTATTCTGTGCATCGTATAGATTAGACTGAGCATCAAGCAATTCGACAAGGTTACGGGTACCTACATCATACCCTGCTTTCGTTGCTTCTAGTGCACTGGTGCGAGAGCGAATAAGCTGTTGTTGTGCTTCAATTTGAGCTACGGCCGTTTGTAGGTCTAGGTATAGACTACGAATGTTAAGTTCAATGGTTTGCAGTGAACTTGCTCTTTGCTCTGTTGCTGATTCCGCTTGCGCTGTCGCTTGTCGAACAGAGGCGCTAATTGCCCCACCGCTGTAGAGAGGAATACTGACACCTAATGCAACAGAAGACGTATTTGTTACACCATCTGGATTAGTGGTGCCACTACTATAGTTGTTATCGCTTCGAGATAACGATCCAGTGATTGATACGGTAGGAGAACGACCGTTAGATTTTTGGATGTTAATATTATTTTCTGCGCTTTCAACCGTGAAATTCAGTATGCGCAATTGTTTATTATCACGACGAGCTTTCGTAATTAACGAATCAACGGTCATGTTTGGATCAAGGCGAATAGGGTAATCTTTAGATAATTGAGGAATGCTCTTTATCTCTTGGCCTGTTCTTTGGAATAACGCTTTTTGTGCATAAGATACGCTTGAGCGCGCGCTAAGCTGAGTGACACGAACGGAATCGTATTCTGCTTGAGCATCTTGTAAATCAGTGATGGACGCTAAGCCTACTTCATATTGCTTTTTAGCACGATCTAGCTGACTTGCTGTACTTTTAACTAAGGCTTCCGTTGTCTGCAATGTTGATTGTGCGAT
This sequence comes from Marinomonas primoryensis, assembly GCF_013372285.1. NCBI lineage: Bacteria > Pseudomonadati > Pseudomonadota > Gammaproteobacteria > Oceanospirillales > Oceanospirillaceae > Marinomonas > Marinomonas primoryensis. Next base: position 1,394,284 of record NZ_CP054301.1, read on the forward strand.
CAGAAGATTGAAGTATTCAGTTAAGGTTGTCAGTGCTAGGTCTTCTTCAGCGTTGCTAAAGCTAATGCCAGCGCTTTGGGAACTCAGTTCGACAGAATCTACTGCATAGTTAAGTGCAGGCGAATAAATAGGGTAATCCAATGACAGCGCTACGGTGTTTGATGTATTGCTGTAATCAGAAGAAGGACTGTCTATATTGTCGTATCCCAGGTTACCTTTAAAGCTAATGCTAGGGTATAGATTGCCCTTTGTGACGGTGACGCCTTCTTTTTGGGCTTGATAAGTGGCAGCCGCCGCTCTTAAACCTGGGTCATGTTGCTTAGCAAGTTTGTATACTTCGTAGATGCTGTCTGCGTAGGCAGCCGAACTACTTAGAACGGCTGCAGCGATTAGTGAGGGTATAATATGCTTTTTCATAGATCTCTGTGGGCTCGTAGTATGAAGTATAGTTATAATAGTACCTCAAGTTTTTCACTTGTGGCAGTGCCATTCTTGCTATATCTATTATGACTATTGACCATATCATAACGAAATACTTTAAATGAGCCTCGATTGTGGAAAATTAATGCAAGAGCGGTGAGTGTTTAATCGTATTATCTCTTCCTTCTTCATCGTTTAGTTTTTTAATTCAAGTTTATAAGTGAGGGTCTTCTTCGAGTTCGCTTTTATTTTTCCTGCAATTCTTAAACTGTTGGCATTTACTTTCGTCACATCATTCCCTTCTACTACTTCTATAATGCCGTTTGTACTTTGCTCTACAGAATAATTTTGTATTTTGTTGGAATGGTTCTCTATCGTTACTTGCCAAACTTGAGTGCTAGGGAGTTTTTGTGAAGAGGCATTTTCTAACGTTAAGTATCCCGTTATGTCCTGGCTTTTATTTGTGATGATATTCAGTGGATAACCTGTACGGACTGTATTTAACATCACTGTGTTACCAGGGATGAGAAGGTTTTCTCTTTTCCAAAATGTGTTGTATTCCCCTGGAAGGCCTTCCTTTTTTAATGTAAAGCTTACGGTATTATAGAAACTAAGATCTATTCTTCCTGAGCTATTGTTATGGGTATAAAGATTGGCTGTGTGTGTCTGTTTATCGATTTTGCTATTGCTGCTGGGTAAAGGATAGAGAGTGTTTGAATAGGGCGCGATAGATAAGAGGTTATGGCCAAGTGAGTAGCTAACCTCATTGTCTTGATAGCTTACTTCTTGTTGCATATCACTCATTACAAGAGAACTGCGTTCGGCTTTGAAACGTTGAGGTGTTGAGTTTCTGGAGTAGTGAAGCAAACTGTCTTGTATTTCAATGCTGGCGCTTGAGTTGTTATGTAAGAGTGCTTGTTGCGAGACAACCACGTTGTCGTTTTCAAATATTAGGCTAAGTTGTGGCGTCCAGGATAATTGGTTCGTTTGATAGCTGACTGGGTACGATCTTGTTGTTGCTTTATTGTTGTCTGTTTGTTCTAGCGGTATTAAGTAAAAATCATCCAGTGGCAATGTCGTTGGGCGATCATGACTCGTGAGTATAAAAGAGCGAGAGCTCTGCTCAATTTTTGCCAAAATGCCAGTGTAGTTTAAATCTCTTTGTTTATGTTCCACTCTGACTTTTTTGCCAATTTCATCAAACCAATTTTTATTGAGGCCATTTTGTAGGTGAGTAATAGGTGAAAAATCGCCTTCAAGAGGGATTAGTGTGCCGGGGTTAGGGGTAAGACTTAGGTGTTGACTGTCTGCCACTATTTGACTGTTATCTAATCCTATAACGGCATGGATGGGCGCTGCAAAAGTAGGTTGTGCTACCGCTGTTCCTAAAAGAATACTGATGTAAAGATAGGTAGGTTGCTTTTTCATACAAAGAGTCCTTCTAGTTTATGTATTTACAATCATACTCATTGTCGTGATGAGTGCTCACACATGGTAACCTAATAATTTAATACGGTCGTAAAGTAATCTAGCAAAAATAAGGGTTTGGAGTGGATAAAAAATTACTAATTATTGACGGTTTGAATTTGATTCGACGCTTTTATGCCGCACTAGAGTCTGAGCAAGATTTAGTTCGTCGGGTCGAGCGAGCTCAAAGTATTACCATTGAAGCGCTGGTGAAACTAGCGCTTCAATTTAACCCTTCTTACGCAGTGGTTGTTTTTGATTCTAATGGTAAAACATGGCGACATAATTTGTATCCTGAATATAAGTTAGGTCGTGTGCCAATGGATGATTTGTTATTAGAATCTTTGCCCGATTTTGCCAAGTTATTTCGCTTTAATCATTTTCCTTGTTTAAGGCTAGATGGTTGGGAAGCGGATGATTTGATTGCTACCTTAGCTGTCAAGGCGGCCCATAATAATGTGACATCGTATATTGTTTCTACAGACAAAGGGTTCACCCAATTATTGGGAGATGAGCGTATTTTGCAATATGATTACTTTGCCAAGTTGGGCTATGACAAGATTTGGGTTCCGGGTAAATATGGAGTGGAGCCGCACCAGCTAGTCGATTATTGGGCTTTGGTTGGGGATACCACAAACCGTATTCCTGGTGTGAAAGGAATTGGCCCTAAAACGGCACTCACCATTATTAGCTCCTTTCCCACGATAGAAGAAATTTATGCAAATGTGACGTTTTTTTCAGAACGCATTCAGACGATGTTAGCGGGTGGTTATGAACAGTGTTTACAATCTCGTTCGCTGGTCGCATTGAAAACGGACGTGGACGTTGGTGTACGCCTTTCACAGCTTCGTTATACGCCTAAAACAGAATCTTGACGTCTTTTATGGTTGTTTTTAATGAATCAAAGCCAGCATGGATAAAGACAAAAATCTCGTCGATGACTTGTGTGGCTTCTTGAAAAATAGCATCAGGGTTTTGATTGTATAAGGTCGAATGGTTGATGCTTTCTTTTATCTCTTGAATAAAGTTAATCAGCCGCTCATTCGTCGAATCTGGCAATGGTGTTGTGAGCCTCCGATGGTGTTCTTCTATCTTTCCTAGTGTAAATAACAGCTGCAGTTTTTTATCGGCGCTCATTTCTTGTTTAGAAGCAACTTGGACTGACAGCGCTCTCACTTGCCCAAGGGATTCAGCCAATTCTGGTAATGTTTTTACCAGCTGCTGCGCTAAATTTTGAATGTGTTCTTGGTGGTTGGACGTTAGCGAAAACTCATCCGACATGTCCCACATGGCATCAAGTTGACGAGCGATAAGACCTGAATGCAGTTGAAAACTCTCTGCGCTTTTTAGCGTGTCATTTTCGATTAGACGCTGCCACTGCTTATATGGATAGTGTGTGCTGAGCGACGGCGGATAAGCGTGTTCAGACTCAAATTCGAGTAAGTTTGTATAGAGTGTGGTGATGTTGGATTTGAGGTTGATCAGTTTCGTTTCGAACTCTAGGTTGCCGTTGAGAAACCCAGAATGCATTCCTCTGTGCTGTTGCGTAATTTTGATTAATTCAATGAATAATATAATGCCTGATATTCCCATAATGGCGCGCTGCTTAGAGGCTTTTTTCGACCAAATTAAGCGACCGATGGCGAGTGCAATGATGGTAAGGCAGGTAAGAGCAAAGAGACTGGTTACTATCATACTTCTGTTTCCTTTTGTTCCAATCGGGAAGAAAGCCATTCCATGTATTTCACCATGTCTTTTGTATCTTTACTGGCTTGGCTGTGTTGTTCGCTAACGGAGGCTATATTTTGCAATCGCTCACACATTTTTGTGTTAGCGGAGTCGAACTCTGTGATTAGTAGGGTGGATTGTTGTATTTCTTCCTGAGTTGATTTTGCTGCGTTGTGGATAGAAATTAAGGAAGAAGTCGCTTTATCTGAGCCGCTCGATACGCTCGTGGCGAATTCGAAAAGCTCTAAGCTCGTTTGTTCTGATGTTCCGACTTGAGAGGCAATAGAAGAAACTAATAGTCTAATATCTTGCGCTGTTTTTTCGGTGTTTTCCGCGAGCAACCGAACTTCGTTTGCTACAACCGCAAACCCTCTTCCTGCGTCGCCTGCTCGTGCGGCTTCGATCGAGGCGTTTAGCGACAGTAAATTAATTTGTGATGTGATTTGTTCTATCGTACTAACAAAGTTGCTGATGTCTTGTGTGACTTTAATGAGTTGTGTCATTTGTGATTGATTGTGAGTCACTGTTGATTGCATGTCATTGATATGTTGCTTGAGCTCTTCTAGTGCTATCTGGCCCTCTTCAGATTGTTGTCGTGTGAGGTTTGCCATATCGGAGGTCGAATTGATTCGAGAAAGAATATCGGCGATTGTCAGGCTCATTTCTTTGCTGGTAACAAGCAATGAATCCAGTGCTAAATGTTCTTCTTCTGCGCCTTCGGCTACCGCATTGGATGAGTTTTGCAGCTCTGTTGCTGTGTAGCGCGTTTCTTGCGAGCAGCTTTGCAGTAAGTGTTCTCTGCGGCTGAGTGTGCGTAAAAGTGCATTAATATGATTGGCGAGCCGATTAAATTCAGAATCGTTATAGGACAGCTTTATTACGGTTGTTGGATCGAAATTGTTTAAATATTGAGAGAGCTCTTTTACCCGCTTTCTTGTTAGGTTGCTGGTGGACATGGAAAAGTAGACTAACAAGCAGGTACTTAATGCAATCGGGATGTTGGGTTGAGTAAAAAAATGCGGGAAGAAAATGGCTGCCATTGTGATTGTGCCGAGCAGTCCGACAATAATCAATCGAGCATAATATGGCAGAGCCGCTATTAAAATAGTACCTGGGGCCAGTAGCATATGGATTTCCTTATTACTGATTTTTTGCTAAAAAAACAAGGCATTCTTTGTGTGCAGCAATAAATGGACCATGACAGAGATTAGTACTGTTTTTATTCTTATTCTTTGTTTGCCGCGCGGTGTATTCACGTTTTGTTAAAAGCAAAATGTGGTGGCGCTTCTTTCTTTGTGTCGTTTTGCTTGGTTTTGGTGCTTGCTTAATAGGGGGGGGGCTATTTTTAGGTGCGTTATGAGGTCTGGTAATTAAAGTCCAAAGAATATCAAACTTCTAATTCGAAAATATGCAATCGCCCTCTTACCCATAAGCGGTGAGAGGCTTATAATAGCGGCATTTAAGACAACGGATAAAAGAGATTTTTATGTCAGAGGTAAGAACACGTATTGCGCCATCACCAACGGGTGATCCGCATGTAGGCACAGCTTACATTGCGCTATTTAATATGGCATTTGCACGTAAAATGGGCGGTAAGTTCATTTTACGTATTGAAGATACCGATCAAACTCGCAGCACGCCTGAATCTGAAAAAATGATTTTAGATGCGTTACGTTGGTTAGGGCTGGATTGGGCTGAAGGTCCAGATGTTGGTGGTGAATACGGCCCTTATCGTCAAAGTGAGCGTGGTGATATTTACGGTCAATATGCTTTGGAATTGGTCAATAAAGGCCATGCATTTTATGCATTTGAAACAACGGAAGAGTTGGATCAAATGCGTATCGATCAAAAAGAGCAAGGGTTGCCTCAGAAATACGACGGGCGTGCTTTGTCACTGACTCAGAAAGAAGTTCAAGCAAAATTAGATGCCGGTGTTCCTTACGTTATACGCATGAAAATTCCGGAAGAGGGCACATGTGTCGTTCAGGATATGCTGCGAGGCACGATTGAAATTGATTGGACTCAGGTCGATATGCAGGTTTTATTAAAAGCCGATGGCATGCCGACTTACCACTTAGCAAATGTGGTAGATGATCATTTGATGAAAATCACTCATGTGATTCGTGGTGAAGAGTGGATTAATTCTGCGCCTAAGCACATTTTGTTGTATCAGTACTTTGGTTGGGATATGCCGACCTTATGCCATATGCCTTTGTTACGTAATCCTGATAAATCGAAGTTGTCGAAACGCAAAAACCCAACGAGTATTTTATATTATCAGCGCATGGGTTATATGGCTGAAGCGGTGATTAATTATTTGGGTCGTATGGGTTGGTCAATGCCTGATGAGCGTGAAAAGTTTTCATTAGATGAAATGATTGAGCACTTTGATATTCAGCGAGTGTCTCTTGGTGGGCCCGTTTTTGATGTAGAAAAACTGAGCTGGTTAAATGGTATGTGGATTCGTGAGAATTTGACACCTGAAACGTTTGCACAAAAATACGTTGAATGGGCATTGAATCCTGAGTATTTAATGAAGATTCTACCGTTGGTTATTCCCCGTGTTGAAACTTTTTCCGATGTCGCTGATGTTGCCGGCTTTTTCTTAAAAGGCATGCTGCCAATCACTAAAGAAGACTTTGCTTCTGTCAAAATGGAAGAAGAAACGCTGCGTAAAGCAATGCAATTTGCTTTATGGCGTTTGGAAGCATTGAATAAGTGGGAAAAAGATAACATATTTAATGAAATGAAAGCGCTCGCGCAAACGTTGGAAATTAAACCGAAAGACTTCTTTGCTCCATTGTTTGTTGCTATCTCAGGCTCAACAGCGTCTGTGTCTGTTTTCGATTCCATGGCAATCTTAGGCTCTGACATTTCGCGTGCACGCATGCGCACAGCGGTAAATGTATTGGGTGGACCATCTAAGAAAGAAGCTAAGCGTTGGGAAAAAGAATTCGCGGAGTTATAAGCTATAATTCGTTTAGTTCGAAAGGCTAGGCAAAAAAAACCGACTATCAAAGTCGGTTTTTTTATTTCAGTTGTTTGTCCTTATATTAACGAGTAGTAAATACACTCGTTTTCTTATCTAGACTGCTTACCTGATTATGTATGTCACGTGTATTGCCTTCAATGCTGTTTATATAGCTATTATCACGTTGTAGCTGTTGGGCAATTTTATCCATTTCTTCGCTCATATGAACGGCTGTTTTTGCAACTTCTTGAATCGATCGAGCCATATCAATTGAGGAAGCGGAGCTTGTTTGGGCATTTTGCTCAATCTCCCGAATAGCCAGCTCTGCTTTTTCACTGAATGTTTCAATGGCGTGCAGGCTCTCTTGCCCACTCTTCATGGTTTCAATGGCGGTTTGGGTAGAGGATTGAATCGTACTTACGATATCGGTGATTTTTGCTGTTGCATCAACGGTTTTTTCTGCGAGAGAGCGAACCTCATCTGCAACCACTGAGAAACCTCTACCAGCCTCACCAGCACGTGCCGCTTCAATTGCCGCGTTGAGTGCTAAAAGGTTGGTTTGATTTGCTAGATCGTTAATCATCCCGATTACATTGTCGATGTCCTTTGAAAGCTGGCCTAGTTCGTTTAACTGCTCACTTGTTTTATTGACAACGCTAATCGTAGTGGAAAGGTTTGATAGAGCATTTTTGATTGTTTCTGCCCCGACTTTAGCAGATTCATAAGTGTGCTGAGATTGGCTGCTAAGATCCTCTGTAGTAGTAGAGATACTAGAAATAGTTGTCGAAATTTCTTCTGTTGCAGCAGCTAAAGAGTTGGTTTGTTCACTGACCGAGCGATTGCTTTGTGCAATATTGGTCACTGACGTGTTTAGCTGAGATACCATGTCATTTACACCTTGAGTGGTGTTAACAACTTCTCCGATAACCGACCCAAGGCCGTTTGTCATCTCGTTGACAGAACTGCACAAAGAATCAAATTCATCATTGCGCTTATTGTTTACATATAGGCGCGCGGTCAGGTCGCCGCTTTTTACTTTGCCAAGATCTGTAATAATTTGATTAAGTGTTTTGTTAACGCTGCTACCGATACCCATCATCATTAATGCGGCGATCACTGCGACAACAATACTAACAATAATTAGGCTAATACTTGCTTGTTGAGAGCTTGCCGAAGCTTGTTGGCGTGCCTCCAAAACGGCTTGTTGCATGTATTCTACTGCAACCAAGCGCGTTTGACCGAAATTAGCTTTAACATTTGAAAAATTGGATTGTAGTTCTTTTAATTGTTGGTTTTCGTTTTCAAAACTTTCCATAGTGGAAAAGTATTTATTAATACCCTCACCAAAGCGCTCTTCAAGGCCAAAGTTTACAACACGCTTATAGAATTTATCATAGCGCTCCATAAAGGCGTCTTTGTTCACAGGAGAGGGTTCAAAGATAAAATTCTTTTCTGCTTCACGTACAGGTAAAAACTCTTGCTTTACGAGACTTAAGAATGAAATTTCTTCTGTAACCTTTTCACCTAAAAGAGATATTTCACCTCTAAGTCCTGAAGAACCGTTAAAGCCAATCAGTTGCTTCTGACTGACCAGCAGTTTCAATGCTTCACTGTAACTTGCTAAAGAAATGGTGATGTCGTTTATGTTTTTCTTAGCTTCAGGGTCTTGAAGTAAATTCATGTCTTCTGCAAGCGTTGCCATGAAGGTTGCTTTATCAACCTCCAGCTGCTCAATGAAATTTTCGTAAGTATTGTTATCGATTCTTGATAAAGACTCGTACTCTTCCATCATAGTGATGACTAAGGAGGCTAGATCTTTATCTACTTTTGTTAGACGTTCGAATTTTGAAGAGGAGGTTTCTTGAACATTCAATCCTTGCAAAGCAACAGCAGTTACAACAACGAATCCAAGAATAGCCGCAATAAGTAGGGAGAGTAACTTGGTACGAAAACTAAGGTTTGCCAACATATTTTATCCTGCACTTTTTATTATAGATTGAGCAATAGACGTCCTGATAAGAAATAATTGATGATTTTATCTTATCTTATGTTTGTGTCTATCAAAGCATTACAGATATTTACTTAAGTATTCTATTTCTACTATGGCCTTATTTGCAATTAAATGACATAAAAATATGGATTTACCGACGTTGTTTTTTGCAATGAGTGTGTTTTCGAATCAACTTTTATTTGATTATAGGCGAAGCACTTAGAAATCATGTGGGCTGAGCCAGATTTTAACTTGTTGGTTTCCAAGGTAGCTTATTTTTCCAGAATAGCGAGCTACACCGCTGGAACTGAATTCGAATTTGTAGACTCTTTTAATCTTTACTTGTCCCTGATGCCAAGTCGGTCTCCACTTATTGCCCGCAACACTGCCCTCCAATAATTGTAGGTTAAGTGATTCACAATGTTGTTTTACTCTTACGAGAGCTTGTTCGCGGATAGTTGCATTACTCCACCATGTATAGATGGTTGTAGCAATCAAAAGAAAAATAACAATGTCTGAGAGTTGTAAATTCATGCATGCCAACTAAGTATTAATGAAGTTCTAACATGATAGCGAATAGTGGTTAGAAAAAAATAGTCTTTAGGGAAAGAAATACGTGGCTACCTCCAAGCAGGAGAGAAAGGAGAGGTAGCCACGTTCTTTACGCTTTGTAGAAAATCATACAATTATCATCATTGATGAAAGCAAAATTTGGGCATTCAGGGCAGTGAATGTTTGAGAAACCAAATTTGAGTCGTTTGCTTAAATACAATGGCCAGTCAGGTAATAATTTATACGGCTTCTACAGCTCTTTCAGCGTAAAGTTGGATAACCCACTGCTCAATACGTTGGTCAGTGAGTTCAAATTGTTGGTCTTCGTCTATTGCTAAACCAATAAAGTGCTCTTTATTTACAATACAGGCTCTTGATGCTTCGAATTCATAACCTTCGGTTGACCATTGACCAATAAAAGTGGCATTAGAGGGCAATAACTTTTCGTAAAGCCATCCCATTGCATCAACAAAATAGTCGCCATAGCCAAATTGATCGCCTAATCCGTATAAGGCGATGACGATATTTCCTAGAGATAGCTCACTTAAACTGTCTCCGATGTCTTCCCAGTCAGATTGTATGCCCCCAAAATCCCAAGTAGGGATGCCTAAAATGAGCATGGAATATTGTTCAAGCTGGCTAAGTTCTATGTCTTTGATGTTTAACAGATCTATCTGTTCACCAAGCTCTTCCCACTGCTTGGCAATCTTATGCCCAACTTCTTCTGTGTTGTTTGTATCTGTGCCATAAATTAGGGCTATGGATGAATGCGCCATATTCAATACTGTTCCTATTACTTAATGAATTTGTTCGTATTGGTGACTGCTGACACCAAAGTGTTTAATAAAAGCGGCTTCAAATTGAGCTTCAGAAAAGCCACTTTGAGCAACAATATGCGGCTTTGCGGCAGGGTTTTGTCTAAGCAGTGCTGCCGCGGACTTGATGCGACTACGAGAACGGTAGCTCTCAATGGACTGTCCAACAATCAAATAAAACCCAATGGCGAGTGCTTCTGTATTGAGCCCAACTTTTTGTGCTAAATATTTGATGTCTAAGGCGTCGTGTTCCGGCATCTCTAAAAGATTTTGAGCATGGAATAACTTGCTTTGGCAGTCTTCACATTGTGACAAATGGCTAAGCATTTGCAGCTGTTCTATTAAGGTAAACATTAGAGAGTACAAATGTCCTGCAAGGCTAATTGAATGGCCCTTATGCGACAAAATAGGCTGTACGATACTGGTGGTTCTTTCTGTAATAGGGAGTCTTATAACAGCATTTTCATTCCCTAAACTGTGTCGCATGGAAGTGAAATGCTGAATGATTTGATCTTCTGTTTCACCTAGCACTGATGCCAAATGCGCTGGGCTAATGCGTACCTGTAGTAGACTGTGCTCTTTGTTTTTTGCTATGAAAAAATGACCATTGATATTTTGTTCTTGGTATGAGATCTGTACCGAATCTATATCTTTTACTGTTTTTATTGGTTTTGTGCCCAGAAAAGAGAAATACAATCCGGGTTGTGCTTCTTCATGAATAGAAAGATCAGTGTTGGCACTTAGATGCTGATTAAGCAGTTGTAGATTTGGAAGTAGGGTACGTTGTTGTTTATGACCAGACAGCCAAGGAGTGACTTCTTCTTTTATTTCTCCTGCATTGTCATATACATCACGCATGTTTAATTGCATCGTATGTTGCCTCTAATCTGATAATGGTTATCATTAAAGAGTTTTTCTCAATCTAATGCAAGTGATTCTCATTAAAAAATATGTGTGAGAATCACTTTATTGATGTTTTTATCTGATATGCACAGTGAAATAGGAAGAATCAATCTAAATAATCGGTTCTATTTAGGCCGTATTTTTGCATTTTTTGATTGAGCGTTCTGCGTGGAAGTTGAAGCTGTTCCAGAACAAGTTGAATATTGCCTTTTTGTTGTCGAATGCTTGCCTCGATTAAACTGCGTTCAAATTCTTGTACCTTAACGCTCAATGGGAGAGGCGTGATCGTATCTATGTCATCTTGGGCTTGATAACCAGCCAAAATCTTAGCTACGCTGGTATTGGGCTCTAAAGCATAACGTAGGGCGACATTTCTTAACTCACGAACATTTCCTGGCCACCCATACAACGTCAGTGTCTCATGATCTATCGGACTAAGTTGTCTAAAATCTCCGCCACGCTCTTTGACCGCCATGCGACAAAAATGCTCAAAAAGTAGCGGGATATCGGACCCTCGGTTACGCAAGTCAGGAAGGTGTATTTGCGATACATTTAGGCGAAAGAATAAGTCTTGTCTGAAATTTTCTAATGTTTGTAAGTCGCTTTTGGCTGCTGCGACAACGCGTAGGTCTATTTTTATTATATTGTTGCTGCCGACACGTTCTAGTTGATTCTCTTGTAAGACGCGCAGTAATTTGATTTGCATTGCGAGTGGCATGCTTTCTATTTCATCTAGAAATAAAGTGCCGCCACTGGCATATTCGAGTTTTCCAATTCTTTGTTTATTGGCGCTGGTAAAGGCGCCAGCTTCATGACCAAATAGTTCACTTTCAAACAATTCAGCAGGGATGGCTGCGCAGTTTATTGCAACGAACGGGCTGGTGTTTCTAGGGCTGCAGTCATGCAGTGCTTTTGCTACTAGTTCTTTGCCGCAGCCTGTTTTACCATAAACAATAACGTGAGTGTCCATGCTGGCAAAGGTATAAATTTGTTGCCTGACTCGAATGATTTGTTCATTTTGGCCAATGATGATTTCTTCTAGACCATGTAGGTCTCCGAGGTATTGTGATTGGTTTGCGTGTTGTAGTTGAACCTTTCGGAGTTGAATGGCTTTTGCGACGGTTTGCAGTAGTCTGTTTGGATCAAAGGGCTTTTCAAGGAAGTCAAAAGCCCCATCACGCAATGCGTTGACCGCTGTGTCTACGTCACCATGGCCAGTAATCAGGATAAAGGGCAGTTCATGTTCTTTTGAAAGGCAATGGCTCATTAGGGTTAGGCCGTCGATGGGCGTCATGCGAATATCACTGACAATTATGCAGGGCGTACCGACATTAAATTGATCTATTAACCCTTGAGCTTCATGAAACTCTCTTACCGCATAACTTGATAGGCGCAGCCATTGTGCTGTCGTCGAGCGAACGATCTCGTCATCATCAAGCAGCCAGATTTCAATGGGATTGATCGTATTTTTATCCATATTAAGCCTTTAGCAGTGTTAATCGAAATACTAGTAGCGAGTCATCGTTATGACTTGCTGTCAGTGTTCCATTCATGTCTTTTGCTAAGTTTGCGCTGATGGCAAGCCCGAGCCCTAATCCTTTGCCAATAGGTTTTGTTGTAAAAAATGGCTCAAAAATATGCGTAGTCTTACTTTTTTCGATTCCTGGGCCATTATCTTGGTAGCTAATAGTTATTTGGCTATCATGGTTCTGCAACGATATTTTAATGTTTGGTATTATTTTTAGTTCAGAACAGGCTTGGACTGAATTACTGATTAGATTTGAAAATATTCTCTCTAGCCTAGTAGGCTCAGCAATGACCATATCTAAGTCGTTTAGCTCAATTTCCCAGTGTACGCCATGAACGTCATCACCAAGGCTCTCAATAGCTCGTGTTACAGAGTTTTTTATAGACGTTGGCGCAAGTTGTTCGGGTCTTCGGTAGGCGAGTACTTTTAATTCACTGGTTAATTTTTGCATTCTTACCACAAGGGATTCTAAATCAATGAGTATTTTTAACGCTTGCTCCGAGTCTTGGCGTTTTAGTAATAGTTCTGCGGTATAGGCCAGTGTTCTGATGCCTGTTAGCGGCTGGTTTAGTTCGTGGGCAATGGCGGTCGACATTTGTCCTATGGCAGCGAGTTTCTCTGTTCTTAAGAGTTCTTTTTGTGCTGCTTCTAAGGCTTTGGTTCGTTCCAATACGCGTTCTTCTAGCCGGGAATTTGCTTCTAATAAACTCAGTTCTGCTTTCTTACGCTTGCTAATGTCGAGCAAAGTCACCAAGTAACCTTGGGATTCACTCCATTTTAGAGAGGAGACGGATAATAGTGCAGGGAAGGTTTGACCATTGTCTTTTTGCAGCACGACTTCTTGTTCTAATAAATTTGTTGCGTGTGGTGGGTTGTGTACCTCTTGTGTCTGTAAGGATTTGATAAAGGACAGTGCGCTCTGGTTTTCTGGGCAGTCAGGTAAGAATTCATACAGGTAATGCTCGTTAAGTTGAGCTCTTTTTCCAAAGTAACGAAGCCCCATAGGGTTAACAAATGATATTTCGCCACGTTTGGTAAGCTGTAGAAGTCCAACATGTGTGTTTTCAATCAAGACTCGTTGGCGCTGGGCACTATTGGCGATGAGCATTTCGTTTTCTAGCTTTGACGCAATTTTTAGGGCGCGTTCTCGGCGATATAGCCAAAATAGGAAGATTAAGGCAAATATTCCTAGGCTAATAAAGGCAATGTTTTGAGCTTTCTTTTGTATGCCTTTTAAGTTAGATAAATAATGAATTTGCCATTTTAGGTCGTCTAAAGTGACATTTTGTAGCAGATAATTTTTACCGTTTAGATGATAGATTTTAGACCGGGTCTTATTCAAAAACTGAACGTCGGTATGGTTCTCTAACCAGTCACTGACTAAAAGACGGTTAAGTCTATTGGCTAAAAAAATGAGGTTGTTCTGATCTGTCATAACGACTAAGTCTTCAAGGAGGTTCCAGCGTTCAATTAAATCACTAACGTTAATTTTTACTGCTACAGCGCCTGCCAGTCCGGTTGATGTATACACTGGAGCAAGTACAAGATGAGCTGATTTATATTGTTCAGGGTTATAGCCAGAGACAAGAATGTATTCACCTTGTTGCTCTTTCAGTACGTTACTCAGATCTTGTTTACTAAAGTAGTCATCTAAATTGAAGTGAGGCGACTGCTCACTTGAAACAAGAAGATCGCCTTGTGCAGACAGGATGAACCAATCTTGAGTTTTTGATACGTGTGTAAGGTCTTCTAGCTGTCGTTGTAGGCGCTGTGTTAATTCTTCGTTGTTTGTGTCATTCATAAACGCTAATAACGTTGGGTTATCTGCAAGGGCATAGGGAAGAATATGGTAGTTTTTTAATTCATTTCTTAATTCAATAACGTAATCGAGAAGTTGATCCTGGCCTTCGGAGTGTTTGTCTATAATAAGCGCTTGATAGGCAATGGTGTTTACACCAAAGAAGAGCAAGGTGAGTGCGGCGCATCCGAAGGATAAGAAAAAAAGGCGATGTTTACGGAAGTGTGAAATCAAAGAGAGTCTCGCTAGCCTTTATTATGTCGGCCAGTTTGCAGAGTTTAATTATATTAGGTTAAAACTGCGTAATAAGGTAACGCCAATACTAGTAGTAATCAAGGATACGATGGTGGTAATCACAATGATATTTGCGGCAAGCGCAGAGTTACCATTCATTGCGCGCACCATAATATAGCTTGCTGATGCGGTAGGGGCGGATGACATAAGGAATAGAACACCAAGTTCCATGCCTCTGTAACCTAATAAATAACCACCATAGGTGAGTACGAAAGGGATAAAGATGAGTTTTCCCGCCGAGGCCATCATGGCCCCTAGCATACCACTTTTCAAAGACTTAAAACTCAATGACGCTCCGGCACATAATAAGGCTAATGGTAGCGTCATTTGCGCGAAGTAATCGCCGGCTTTGTACAGTGTCATAGGCAGTGTTATGCCTGTGAGGGTAGACGCGAAAGCGGCCATTATAGCAATAATAAGCGGATTTTTTGCGATGCCTTTTAGTATGCTTTTTATATTGGCGTTTCCCCCTAAACCACGACTTAAACCGATGACAGATAATATATTAAATAAAATCGTTACACCGCCTAAGTAAATGGAAGCAACGGCAAAGACCTCGTCACCATAGGCATTAACGCAATACGCTAAACCAATGATTCCCATATTGGAGCGGAAAGCGCCCTGTGCTAAAACAGCGCGTTCGGCTTTGTCTGAAATCCAAATGGACATTATCAGCTCTAGTGCAACATAGGTAAGTGTGACGGCAACGATGGCGTAAATAACCAAGGAAAAGTCGGTATTACTGGATAACTCTGTTTTGGAAATACTGATAAAGAGTAGAGCAGGAAGAGTGACGTTAAACACTAACTTAGATGCAACATCAATGAAGTTGTCATTGATGATTCGTATGCGGTATAGGACAACTCCCAATACCAATATCAAAAATATTGGCATGGTGATAGAGAAAGAAAATACCAATACGTCTAAAAAATTGTTCAACGCCATTCCTTAGAGAAAATTTTACTGATCGTTGTTTTCGAAGCGATATCCCGCACCATAAACTGAGTGAATAACATTCAATTCCGGTGCAACAGCGGAGATTTTTTTGCGCAGTTTTTTGATATGGCTATCAATCGTGCGATCACTCACTACTCGACTATCAGCATAGATACTTTTCATTATAAGGTCGCGACCGAAAACACGGCCAGGTTCTTTTATGAGTAATTGAAGTAACTGAAATTCAACGGTTGTTAGATCGATTAATTCGCCTTTATAAGTTACTCGTAGACGATCTACATCCATGTCAAAGCCATCGGTTCTTGGCGATTCAGCTTGATCTAGTTCAACACGGCGTAAATTAGCTTTCACACGCGCTACAATTTCTCGTGGGCTGAACGGCTTGCAAACATAATCATCTGCGCCCATTTCTAAGCCAATTAGACGGTCAATTTCTTCTGCTTTTGCAGTAACCATAATGATAGGAACACCGCTGAATTGGCGCACCTGTTTGCAGATTTCAACGCCATCTAAACCTGGTAGCATTAGATCTAGTAGAATGATATCTACTTGATTGTTTTTAATATAATTGACGGCAATGTCCCCACGATCAAGGTGGTGATGTTCATAGCCTGCTTGCTCTAAATAAGCGGACATTAATTCTGCTAATTTCGGTTCGTCTTCAATAATCAGTACTTTACTCATAATATTATTTATTCCATATCAGTTTAAAGGGAATTCTATTCTTATTCCTAAGCCACCATCTGGGGAGTGATAAGCACTGATAGTGCCTTGATGTCCATCCACAATATTAGAGCAAATAGCAAGGCCTAAGCCTCTTCCGCCAGTTGCTCTGTTTCTTGAGTTTTCAACGCGATAAAATTGTTCAAAAATTTTGTTCTTTTCTTCTTCGTCGACACCTGGTGCAGTATCTTCAAAAAGTATAATGACTTTTTTATTCTGCTTTGAAAGCTTAATAATTAATTTTCCAGGCGCATTCGTATACTTTTGTGAGTTATTCATCAGATTCAAAAAGAGTTGATGTAGTCGATCTGCGTCACCTATCATAACAATAGGTTTTTTCTGAGAATATTCAAACTCTAATTCTAATCCAGCTTCGTTAAAGGGAAGCATCATGGATTGAACGGTTTGCTCCATAATGTCATTTATTGAAACCTCATCCATGTCGTAATTCAAACTGCCCATATCATGCATGGATAATTGATTTAAGTCATCAATTAGGCGGGCAATATGGATCGTTTCTTGATGTAGCGAGGCGAGGCTTTCAGGAGACACCTTAATAATACCGTCCTGCATTGCTTCAATTTCTCCCCTGAGTATTGCCACCGGTGTTCTCAATTCATGCGCGGTATCAGCTACCCAGCGTTTACGTGCTTCCCTAGTATGTTCTAACGTGCTGGCTAAGTTATTTAAGTCACAACTGAGACTGGCTAATTCATCAGCGCCTTTGACCGTTATTCGAGTGTCATACTTTCCAGCTGCCAGTTTTTTTGTCGCTCGCTGCATAGAACAAATTGGACGGCTTAACCATTGTGCCAATGGCCATGTTAAAAGTGCCGCAATTGCGAGCATGAACGCGGAGATAAGCAAGAATGCTTCACCTTGTTGGCGAACAAAGCGTAATGTTTGGTCTTGAACTAACTCTCTAATTGAGCGTAGGCCAACATAACCGACAATTTTTTTATTGACCTTTACGGCGTGAATTTCTGCATCAGTGAAGTGAGTCTTTCCAATAATTGGCTTCTGTTGGTCATCAAATAAGAGGAAACGCTGACGATAATATTGTGACGGATAAATCAAGTCTAAATTAGGTGTGCTAGGTGGTGGCACTAAATCTCTTAAGTTTTCAAGTTTCGCTTTGTGCCATTCGTTTTCCATTCGGCTTTCTTGGACCAAAAAATACCAATCATCATAATATATGTAGAGATTGGCGGTTCTGTTCGCCATTTGCTCTAAAAAATCACGGTCACGTTCCGTCGCGTAAGAAACAAAGCCTCTATCAAAGCTCCATTGGAACACCTGCCACATAGAAACAATGAGTAGGATATTGCTCAAAACAAAAACTGCAAAAAGTTTATGCCGAATTTTTAACCCTTTGGTAATGGCCATAGGTGAGGTTGTAATCCTATTCTGTGTCCTGCTGAGGTTTTATTTGCAGGGGATTATAGTCATCGATACTAGATTAAAGAGTGTTTAGCATCGAACTTATTCGTTAGTCGTTCTAATTGTCTGTTTACTATACATTTTTAATGTGAAAGCTGGCTACTTGGTTGGAGTGTAAATAATGAGGATTTCTAATTAATGATTTCCTGTTAATATTATCGGCTGATTTGTATTTTTTGGGTTTCGTTATGGCTTTGTGGTCTGTGTTGAAAGGTGTTGTTTCATTCTTACTGATAGTGATAAATACCTTAATGTGTTTTGTCCCAGTTATGTTGCTGGCTTTGTGTAAGTGCATCATGCCGTTCCCATCAGTGCGCGCTATTTTAAACGTCGTTTTGGATCGCGTGGCGACTTTTTGGATTGGTGTTAATAATTTAAATCAACGTTGCCTTGGTCAGTCGGTTATTAGCGTGTCAGGAGTGAGGGATTTTTCAATTAATGAGTGGTACATGATCACGGCGAACCATCAGTCTTGGGTTGATATTCTTATTCTGCAGCGCCTTTTTAATCGACGGGTTCCATTTATTAAATTTTTCTTAAAACGAGAGTTGATTTGGGTGCCATTTATCGGGCTTGTTTGGTGGGCATTAGAGTTTCCTTTTATGAAGCGCTATAGCGCAGCGTTACTCAAAAAACGTCCTGATCTAAAGGGCAAGGATATCGAGATAACAAAAAAAGCCTGCGATAAATTTCAATACTTTCCTGTTTCCATCATGAATTTTTTGGAAGGGACGCGTTTTACGGCTCAAAAGCAGACTCAACAATCTAGCGTGTTTAAGCATCTTTTAATGCCCAAAGCTGGTGGCCTATCTTTTGCGTTAAACGCGATGGATGGCAAGTTACATCAATTAATCGATGTGACGATTGTTTACCCAGGTGGCATTCCCAGTTTTTTTGATTACCTATGTGGAAAAACATCAGAAGTAAAAGTGCATGTTCGTATGATGCCGATTGAAAATGCCTTGTTGGGTGATTATCAAAACGATGCGGAATACAGGGCATATTTTCAGCAATGGGTGAATGAATTGTGGCGTCAAAAGGATCAACAGATAGAACGTATGACGAAATCTGAAAATACAAAGTAGGTTTTCCTAGTTAAATAGTCTTTCGTAATGCCGGTGGAGGGGTTGAGCCTGTATCCTCGTAAAACCTGAAAATTGTATCTTTTTTCTGTATAAAAAATCCCCGATGCTGTTTGTTTGAATAGTATTCGAGGCATTTAATATGGACATTTCTCATTTACTCACTTCTCACGCCATTAATATGCAAGCCTCAATGGTTCGTGAATTACTTCACTATAGTCAGCAACCAGATATTTTATCATTGGCCGGCGGTCTACCTGATGAAAAATTAATGCCAGCCTATCCAGCCTTTAACCAATTAACAGACAGCCGGCAGTATGGCGCAAGTGAAGGTGAAAAGGGGTTGCGAGAGATTATTGTCGGACTGGTTGCGGACCGAGGTTTACACACGACGCTTGATAATGTGTTGGTAACCAATGGTTCTCAGCAAGGTTTGGATATTATCAGTCGTCTCACTCTTGATGAGAGCTCAACTATTTTAACCGAGCAACCTACCTACCTTGCCGCTTGTCAGGTGTTTAAGTTACAAGGTGCCAATATTCAAGGAGTGCCTTCTGATAGCGGAGGGATGTCGGTTTCAGCATTACGGAATGCCATAGAAAATACGAGCCCGAAAGCGGTGTATTTGATTCCAAATTTTCAGAATCCAACGGGACATTGTTATAGCTTGAAACGTCGTCAAGACATTGCTGCGTTGTTGGATGAAAAAGGGATCTTGTTGATTGAAGATGACCCCTATCGAGATCTTTGTTACGAAAAGGTTGACCTTACTCCCATCACGACCTTGCTGAAGCGAGCGCCTTGGTTATACATGGGAAGTTTTTCGAAAGTGTTGTGGCCAGGGCTTCGTACTGGTTATGTGGTTTCCTGTGCTGAATTTTCGCCTCATTTAGTCAAGATCAAGCAAGCTATAGATTTGCACACTAATCGTCTGGGTCAAAATATGATAGCGGCGTTTGTCGCATCAGAAATGTTTCCGGCGCACATCGTTAAGCTTCAGCAATCCTATAAAGAAAAACGTGATGCCATGTCAAAGGCATTGGTTGCTGAATTGGGTGATATGGTCGAATTCAACACGCCTGCTGGCGGCATGTTTTTTTGGTTGAGGTTGCCTGACGGTGTTTCTTCTAAACAGGTAATGACTGATGCGTTAGAAGAGAAAGTATTAGTTTTACCCGGCATGCCATTTTTTCCGAATCGACACTCGCAAGACGATGTATTTTTGCGTCTGAGTTTTGCCCGCCTTTCTTTGGAGGAAATACAGCGAGCCGTTCATATTTTGTCGGACGTGATTCGACGCCGTATGACATGATTGGCACCTTCGGTGTTCTGTTTAGTGCATTAGAGGCTTTCGTCTTACTGCTTTTATGATGCTAAGCGCAGGTATTTATACTATTTATGCTCGGCTAGCAGTTCCTTCTTTTTGGACGACACGTTAGAATCTTACTTTTAAGACTGTATAGAATAGGAATATGTAATGGGCAGAGCCTTTCAGAACCGCAAAGAGTCCATGGCAAAAACGTCTGATCAAAAAGCCAAGGTTTACAGTAAGTACGGCCGTGAGATTTATGTTTGTGCGAAATCCGGTGGTATTGATCCTAATGGTAATTTGACGCTGCGTTCTCTGATTGAGCGTGCGAAAAAAGACCAAGTGCCAACGCACGTAATCGATAAAGCCATCGATAAAGCGAAAGGCGGCGGCGGCGAAGATTTTGATACGGCTCGCTATGAAGGTTTTGGGCCTGGTAACACTATGGTGATTATTGATTGTTTGTCTGATAATCCTAACCGCACGTTTGGTGACGTACGTACTTGTTTTAATAAAGTGAAATGTAAAATTGGTGGTCAAGGCAGTGTGAGTCATATGTTTGACCACAGTGCGATTTTTGTTTTTGCTGGTAACGATGAAGAGGTTGTTCTTGAAGCCTTAATGATGGCTGATGTAGACGTCACTGATATCGAGCTAGAAGACGGTAAAGTCACCGTTTTTGCACCAAATACGGATTACGGTAAAGCAAAATCAGCATTAACCGAAGCGCTTGGTAATATTGAGTTTGAAGTGGACGAAATTCAATTTGTTGCGCAAAATACATCACCTATAGAAGGTGAAGAGTTGGAAAAATTTGAGCACTTTCTTGATTTACTCAATGACTTAGATGACGTTCAGAACGTTTATCATAACGCTGAACTTTAATCGTTAAGAAAGCTCTGGCGAGCGCTTGTTCGTCAGAGTTTTTTTATGACTAGTGCTTGTTGAATGTAAGCAAGTCTAGTGAATGATAAAAAATAGAGAAGACAATCATGACAAAAGCTAAGCCTCAGGTAAAATCCCCTTGCGTGAATTTATGCTTATTAAATGACGACGATGTTTGTGTCGGTTGTTATCGAACTGGAAAAGAAATTACGTTGTGGGGAGGAATGAATAAATCTTCTCAACTTGCTGTTATGAAGAAGGTTCGTGAGCGTGAATCGAAAAGCCAATTCGTTAGCGATTAGTGTTGGTTTTGCGGTTTGGCTTTTCTCTCCTCGTTATTCTTTTTCTAATTTGTTTTTTAACTCAATCCATTGCGACATGTATTGAGTGCTTTTTAAGCTGTGGTGTCGCAACATCAACCCTAAAAAATGTTTTTTACGTAAGCTTTCTTTGAGTTTAGTCTGTAACTGCAATCGATTTATTAATTTTGGTTCCCACTCTTGTGCTTGGTAGCGGGATTGTAATATTTCGTGGCCATTTTTTTGCATTAATAGCCAGTTTGTTTTGTCTTCATAAAGCGAAACCGCCGCATCAATAAACGTCTCGATGTTATCCGTTATCACACCGTTCCAAGGTAATAAGCCATGCATGGCTTCGGCGCCTATTTGAGTGGTTATGCTTGGTGTGCCCATTTGCATTGCTTCAACGAGTTTGCCTTTTATGCCTGCACCAAAGCGTAAGGGCGCTAAACAAATCCGAGCGTTTTGCATGACTTCTTGAGCATCTTCTGCCCAGCCTTTGACTAAAAAACCTTCCTTTGCATTGTGTAGCTGAGTGGCTTTAGGTGGTGGGTAGGCGCCATAAATGTGAAGTTCCGCTTTTGGTAGGCGCTTGCGGATTTTTGGCCAGATGTCGGTTTTCAATTGCAAAACCGCGTCCCAATTCGGCGCGTGGCGAAAATTCCCTATGCTAATGAAGTGCTGGCGTTCTTCGAAAGGTGTTAATGCATTGATTTTTGTTGGCGCTGGTAACATGAACGGAAGGTGATATACGTGTGTTTCAGGTACTTGAAATTTTTCAATGAGAAGTTTGGTTTCCATTTCAGAGATCATCAGCGTTAAATCACAACGATGAATGGCAGCCATTTCTCTAATACCGTGATCATTGTAAAGATCTTCCGTTTGAAAAACTCTGTTTTGTTTGAGCGCTAGGTGTCTAGCTTGCCTTAACGAGTGAAGGTCTTCTGTGTTTAATACTCGTAAGGAATCTGGACTGAATTTTTCTACGCGCCAGCCGAATTGCTCTTCCATCATAAAACGATCAAAAATGACGATATCAGGCTTTTTGTCTGTAATGTAATGGTCAAATGAAGTGTTGTTGAGATCGATATGCTCAGTTTGGATGCCTAATGTGGATAGGTCTGCCATGTGATCTGTTTGCTGGGCTGGACTTGCAAATGATATTTGCCATTGGTTTTTATAAAAACAATTGAGTAGTTGCATCATTCTACTGCCTGCGGCAGAGGAGTTAGGTTCAGGCCAGACATAACCAATAACAAGTAAGCGCACTGTGTATTCTCAAGGATTAAAAGGGAGGCGGATTCAAGATTTAAACGAGAATCAGGACATATTCGTTCAGCTATTGTATCATGGCAAACAGATTTGTGTTGCCTGCCTCATCTGTAGAGATGGTTAGGCAAGACGTAAGCAAAACATGACGTTGAGACGATTATTATGATCATAAAGCCAAAGATTCGCGGATTTATTTGTACAACAACACACCCAGTAGGTTGTGAGCAAAATGTAAGAGAGCAGATTGCTTTTACTAAAAGCAAAGGGGCCATTGAAAATGGTCCTAAAAAAGTACTCATAATCGGTGCGTCAAGTGGTTATGGTTTGTCTTCTCGAATTGCTGCTGCATTCGGTTCTGGTGCGGCGACTATTGGTGTTTTCTTTGAAAAAGCCAGTACAGACAAAAAGACAGGTACGGCAGGTTGGTACAATTCAGCGGCCTTCGATAAAGTTGCCAAAGAAGAAGGTTTGTACGCCAAAAGCATTAATGGCGATGCCTTTTCAAATGAAGCGCGTGCTAAAGTTATTGAGTTAATCAAAGAAGATCTTGGTGAGATTGATATGGTGGTTTACTCATTGGCTTCGCCGGTTCGTAAGATGCCAGAAACAGGTGAAGTGGTTCGCTCTGTGCTTAAGCCGATTGGCGAAACCTACCGGTCGACTGCGATTGATACCAATAAAGATGTCATTATTGAAGCGGAAATTGAGCCAGCAACTGAAGCGGAAGTGGCTGCAACGATGACGGTAATGGGTGGTCAAGATTGGGAGTTGTGGATGTCAGCTCTTAATGATGCTGGTGTTCTTGCAAAAGGTGTTCGTACCGTTGCTTACTCTTACATCGGCTCTGATATTACTTGGCCTATTTATTGGCATGGCGCGCTAGGCAAAGCGAAAGAAGATCTAGATCGTGCTTCTGGTGCGATTGATAAGCAACTTGCTCCTTTGAATGGCGGTGCTAACGTCGCTGTGCTGAAGTCTGTTGTGACGCAGGCCTCTTCTGCTATTCCTGTTATGCCATTGTACTTGGCGATGGTGTTCAAGGTAATGCGTGCAGAAGGTCTTCATGAAGGCTGTATGGATCAGATTTATCGTTTGTTCTCTGAGCGTCTTTACAATAACCATAATCCAGCTGAATTGACAGACGATAAAAATCGTTTGCGCCTGGATGATTGGGAATTGCGTGAAGATGTTCAGCAGGCTTGTCGTGATCTTTGGCCGACAATTAATGATGCTAATTTGTTTTCTGAGACGGATTATCAGCTTTATAAGGACGAGTTTTTGAAATTGTTTGGCTTTGGTGTGAAAGGTGTCGATTATGATGCTGAAGTAAGCCCAGAAGCGAAATTTGAGGTTATTACGCTTTAATATTGCAATAAAGCGTCTAAAAGGAGTTCAAGCTTTGCTTGGACTCCTTTTTTTATGTCTTTTTATCTCTTATAGTGAAGAGATTCATGTTTTGGGGTGATTATGAAACGTTCATTGGGGTTGCTTTGTGCTGTGTCGTTTTTTACGAATGCTCAGACGATAGAAGTTCAGCCTGTCGATATTATTTATGGCAATCAGGTGATACGGACTCAACATCAGGTAGTGGTGAGCTCCCAAGAAGAAGTTGCGGTCATTCCTGTTGAAAAGGCGAGATCGACACTTGGGCCTAATATCGTTATTACTGCGGATGGCGTCGGTATGTCATATCTGGAAGAAAGTATCATAGCAGAGCGTGAGCAGGCTATTTACGATGAGGTAAACAAACGCACAGAAGAGGCGCCGTTTACAGTTTTGTTTACCGGTAATATCCCTGAAGATATTGAAGAAAGGCGTCTTCGTATGATGCCAGAAGTAGGTATTTTTGGCGATCAAGTTAAAGCAGGTGATGTGTCTAGTAATAATGTGAAACCAGATGTTGGTGATTTCTCACCTATTGGCAAGGGCGGGTCTCCAGCAGGCGCCACAGGAGCGAAAAGAGCTCCTGTGAGTGATGAGGAAAAATTAGAAAAATTGATAGGGGGGTAGCGCCTTATTTCTCTTTTTTCAACTTACATTGCTTGTGTTTACGTTACAGGTTAGGGGTAGAAAGTGAGGCTTCTATCCAGTCTTGTTGCTCTATAAGTTGT
Organism: Marinomonas primoryensis; assembly: GCF_013372285.1. Taxonomy (NCBI): domain Bacteria; kingdom Pseudomonadati; phylum Pseudomonadota; class Gammaproteobacteria; order Oceanospirillales; family Oceanospirillaceae; genus Marinomonas; species Marinomonas primoryensis. Next base: position 1,418,828 of record NZ_CP054301.1, read on the forward strand.
GTTGGAAATTCCTTGTTGTGGATGATTATTTTGGTGGTGTCGGTTGACTGAAGTTTGTCTTTAATGAAGGCAATAAAATCTTTTCTTTGTATTTTTTCTACACTCTCTATCCATTCTTCTCTTGTTTGAAAATCGGGCTCTGGCTTAGCTATCTGATGCCATTCTCTTAGTGCATTATCACTTAAATTTTTTGCGCTCATTCTTAGTTCATTTAACAGTGCGTTTTTTGCACTTTCAAACTCGCCTTCTTGTAGGTTGTGTAGTCTGATTCTTTGTTCCTTTAAGAAGCTCTCTATGGCGTTAATAATGGTGATTGAGTCCTTGTTGGGTGATTGCACGAGTAGTCCTAGTATTGGTGTGGTGCGAATGCTTAGGTCTTGTGCTCCGACAATGTAACCAAGTTGTTGGTTGGTTCTCAGGTCTTGGTAAAATGGGCTGCTAATCAGTGTTCTAAGGATAGAGAAACACGCTTTTTCGGTGATGGCTTTATTACTGGTGACTGATGATTGTTTGCTGATGTCGATGATGCTGTATAAAATGACGCTGTCGTCACTGGTTGATTCGAACTGATAGTGATGTTTTTGTTGTGCGGTTAGGTTCTTGGTTTCTATCTCTAGCGGCTCTCTGGGGGTAAGCCGCCCTACGAAACGCTTGTAAAGTGAGTTAGCGAGTTCTTTGGTTTGGTCTTTAGTTGAGTTGCCTGTGCTATAGCCGATTATGTCAAAGTTTCCGCGCGCTTTTTTGGTGTATTCCTGAAGGTCCTCTAAGGATAGTTGATCAAGTGAGTCTTCGAGTTGCATTGTGGTGAAGCTGTTTTTCGTAATTAAAGCGTGTAATGCGCTGACTGCATTACGGTAAGCTTGTCTGCTTTTTTGATTGACAAGATCTTTTTTAAGCTGAGTTTTTGCTTGCTCGAAGCGTGTAAGGTTGGGGCGGAATAAAAACAGTTGATCGATCAGCCAAGCAGTGTAAATACTTTGTTTATCTGAATAGCCATTGGTTCGTAATGTTGCGCCATTGGTATGAGGGTAAAAAGTGTAACCCAATCCTGCTACAAAAGGCGCGTAGGTAGATTCGCTGATGCTATCGTTAAATAAACGACTCCATAAGCGGTTCAATAGCGTGTGTTTTGGGGTGTCTGCGGCATGATCAAAGCGAATCCCAATAAAATTCATTGCAACGGGTTTTCCAAAGCTTGGATCGGACTTATTCCAGTAGGTGAAGCCTTCTTTTTGAAAAATAATCGATGGAGTGTGGTCTTCTTCATTAATTAAAGCGAGAGACTCAGGTATGAAGTTGTTTTTTTCTGGCAGGGTTACTTGAGTGCTTTTTACGGATAAGTTAATGATATCCAAAAACAACGGGCTAAAATTATTGTTGCTGTATTCACTTTGATACCAAGGTTCGACTTTCCACTGTGTTTTTTGATCTGCCCAGTTTTCAGGGGGAGTTTTGTTTGTGATTACTTGAATTAATAAGTTTTCTGGGTTGAGTTGTTGTAGTAAATGACGAATTTGTTCTTCGCTCGCGGCGGATTCTAGGCGGAAGCTGCTTAATATGTCTTCGGTTGGTATTTTTAGCATTCTGGCGGATAAGGAGCGAGCGAGGTTTTGAGGATCGACATAGTTTTGATGGTTGTACATGAGTTGGCTTAGTTTGAGCCCTTCTTCTATGTACATTGGGTTGATAGGTGATGAGCTTAAGAGGCTAATAGTGGCAAAAAAGCGTTTTGCAACGGTGTCTATTTTTTCAAGTCCTTCATTGCTAAGGCGCATTGTTATAATAAGGAAGGCGTTGTCTTCGTAATCAGGGCTGATATTTGCGGAAATGCCATTGATTAGCCCTTCTGACTTAAGAGAGGCATAAAGCGAACCCTTGTTCTCATTGCCTAAAATATACGATAAGTAGCGGGTAGGTTGGGTTTTATAATTTTTCTTTTGAGCGTCGATTTGGTAGTAAAATTTTAGTGTGTTGTTATCGATTAGTGAACGAATAAATTGTAAGTGTGGTTTGCCTACGGGAATCAATGTTGGCTGATATATGTTCTCTTGTATGACATTGTCTTTGCTTTGTATACCAGAAAAATATTGCTGAGCAAGATTGGCCATTTCTTTGTATGAGCGATTGGCGACCATTACTAATGCCATGTTCTCGCTGTAATAGTTTTGTTTATAAAGGTTAAGAAGTTGCTCTCTTAATGGGTTGTTTGGTCGATCCTTAAGAGTGTCTAAATTGCCCACGGTGAATCGGCTGTATGGGTGTTCAGGGTTGATCAGTGTTTTTAGGGCTTGGCTGTTGCGGCGGCTTTCTGTTTTAAGTTTAGCTTTGTATTCAGCATCGACGGCATTTTTTTCTCTTTGAGTAAGTGATTCACTGAATAGTGGAGTGATAAAAAATTGTGAAAATCTATCCAGTGCCCCTTCGTATGCAGAAGGTTTTATATCAAAATAAAAATTAGTTGTGTCTGTGCTTGTGTAGGCGTTGTGTGAGCCGCCGTGAGTGTTTATGTAAGATTGGTAGTTGCCAGACTCCGGGTACTTTTCGGTTCCAAGAAAAAGCATGTGTTCTAAAAAGTGTGCTAGTCCTTGTTGTTGCTCTGGATCTTGAAAGCTGCCTACGTTCACAGATAAAGACGCAGAAAAACGTTCGGCCTGAGGGTCGCTTACTAGGAGTACTTTGAGGTTGTTTGGTAGCGTTATTAAGTGGTAGTTATTTTTATCCGTTAGGCTTTTTTTCTGTATTTTAATGACTTTATTGTCTGTCGTTGCGTCATTATTATTTGCTTGTTCTGTTTTGTCTTGGCTCATTTCGCTACTGGTGCCTAATAAAGAGTCTTTTTGAGTTGGATTGGTGGTGTGAGCTGAGAGTGATGTAAGCGCTAAAAAGAATAGGGCGAGATAGGTGGCGGTTTTTTTTAAGGTTTCAATCATTTCGTCAGGCTAACTGAGATGTGCAGTGTGATGCAATGGACATGTTTTTTGTCCATTGCATAAAAAGACAATGTGCTATTGTGCATCTAAAGATTGGCCATTTATTGTTAGGCTGTCTTTGCCCATTAAGTAGAGATACAGCGGCATAATGTTATCTGGTGTCGCTAAAGTGGTTGGATCTTCTTCTGGGTAAGCATTGGCTCGCATGCTAGTTCGAGTTGCTCCAGGGTTAATGGCGTTTGCTCGAATGGTAGGGGATTGGCTGGCGAGCTCACTTGACAGTATCTGCATCATGGCTTCTGTGGCGAATTTCGATATAGCATAAGCCCCCCAGTTTGCCTTGGCTTTTCTGCCAACGCCAGAAGACGTAAAGACAATAGAAGCGCTTTCCGCTTTTTGCATCAAAAGTAATAATGCTTGGTTTAATAGTAGTTGGCTGGTGACATTGACCCGCATTACTTGTTCAAATAACGTTGGATCATAGCTTGCCAGTGTAGTTCGTTCGCCTAGTAAGCTGGCATTGTGGAGGATGCCGTCAAGGTGGCCAAATTCATTTTCAATGGTGTTGGCAAGCTCTATATAGTCGTGCTCTGCTGCGCCGTCGAGATTTAATGGGACAATGGCGGCTTGGGGGTACTTTTGTTTTTCAATGTGATCGTATACAGCTTCGAGTTTCTTGATAGAACGGCCTAATAAAATGACGGTCGCCCCGTATTTTGCATAAGTAATGGCAGCGGCTTTTCCTATGCCATCGCCTGCGCCTGTAACAAGAATTACCTTGTTTTTGAGTAGCTGGTTGGGGGCTTGATAATGAAACATATCTCCTCCTTATTGCCTGATTAGGCGTCGATTTTTTGGGTATGCATTAAGTAGTTTACGGACACGTCTTTGTCGTTCAACTTGTATACTTTTGTTAGTGGGTTATAGGTCATGCCTGTTATATGGCTAACGTCCAGTCCTGCCTGTCTTGCATAATTATTTAGTTCGGCAGGTTGGATAAATTTAGCGTAGTCATGAGTGCCTTTTGGAAGCATGTTTAGAATATACTCGGCTCCAATAATCGCAAAAAGATAGGCTTTTGGATTTCTATTAATGGTAGAAAAAAATACATGGCCACCAGGCTTAACAAGTATCATGCAGGCTTTGATGACTGAAGAAGGGTCTGGAACGTGTTCCAGCATTTCAAGGCAGGTCACTACATCGTATTGACCCGCTTCGCGTTCTGCAATGTCTTCGGCTGTTATTTTTTCGTAATCGATATCAAGTTTGGATTCTTCTCGGTGTAATTTGGCAACCGCAAGAGGAGCTTCGCCCATGTCAATGCCTTTCACCTTGGCGCCAAGCTTTGCCATTGCTTCTGATAAAATGCCACCGCCACAGCCAACATCAATGACTTTTTTGTCTTGTAATCCGTTTGCGCGCTCGTTTATGTAGTTTGTGCGTAACGGGTTGATGTCATGCAGTGGTTTGAATTCATTTTCTGTGTCCCACCAACGGCTTGCTAGGGCTTCAAATTTCGCAACCTCATTTAGGTCTACATTGCTGTTTTGTGTGTTTGGCATGTCGGGCTTCCATCTTTTGTATTGCTATAATTTGAGTGCGTATGCTCGATGTTGGAGCTGCAAAGTGCGTTGCTTATCACTGCCTCTTAAAGTGTATTTATACTGAAGCTTTTATCTGGTTAGTATAGCGTTATCGTAATAGGTGACCAATAGTAAACTTGTATTGTATTGATAATAGACTGTGTGGGTTGGTTAAAGTGGAATGATGTTTTGAAAGGGCAAGGGGTGATTAAACATAAGTAGGTAACAAAACATGTCTCTGAAAGGGGTGTTATTTTTTTCCTTATGGTATGATTCGGCGCTTATAAAAAAGATATTAGGTAGTCTGTCAGACTCCGAGGCATAAGGATCGATTGTATCTATGGGTGAATTAGCCAAAGAAATTATTCCCGTCAGTATCGAAAATGAACTTAAGGGATCTTACCTAGATTATGCGATGAGCGTAATTGTTGGTCGAGCATTACCTGATGTACGAGATGGGTTAAAGCCTGTTCACCGTCGTGTTCTATTTGCGATGAGTGAACTTAAAAATGATTGGAATAAACCGTACAAAAAATCGGCGCGTATCGTCGGTGATGTAATCGGTAAATATCACCCGCATGGTGATTCTGCTGTATACGATACGATTGTTCGTATGGCGCAGCCTTTTTCAATGCGTTATACCTTGGTCGATGGTCAAGGTAACTTCGGTTCTGTCGATGGAGACAGTGCTGCAGCAATGCGTTATACCGAAATCCGTATGGCGAAGATTGCACATCATCTTCTCATGGATTTAGAAAAAGAAACCGTTGATTTTGTGCCTAACTATGATGGCACTGAATTTATGCCGTCGGTTATGCCTTCTCGCGTACCTGGCCTATTGGTTAATGGTTCTGCTGGTATTGCTGTTGGTATGGCGACTAATATTCCGCCTCATAATCTTGGTGAAATTATCGATGGGTGTCTTGCTGTTATCGACAATGCAGACATTACAATTGATGAACTCGTTGATCATATCCCCGGGCCTGATTTCCCTACAGGGGCTTTTATTAATGGCCGTGCCGGTATTCTTGAAGCCTATAAAACAGGTCGTGGTCGCATATATATGCGTGCCCGTCATCACTTTGAAGACATGGAAAAAGGCAATCGCCAATCCATCGTTTTTACAGAAATTCCTTACCAGTTAAATAAGGCAAAAGTGATCGAAAGGATCGCAGAGCTTGTAAAAGAGAAAAAACTGGAAGGTATCAGTGAGCTGCGCGACGAGTCTGATAAAGACGGTATGCGTATTGTTATTGAGCTTCGTCGGGGTGAGAATCCAGATGTTGTAGTGAATAACATTTTTACGCAAACCCAATTACAGTCTGTGTTTGGTATTAATATGGTGGCCTTGGTTGATGGTCGCCCTCAGTTACTTAATATCAAACAAATTCTAGAGTGTTTCGTTAAACACCGTCGTGAAGTGGTTACTCGTCGTACTATCTTTGAGTTACGTAAAGCGCGTGAACGAGGTCATATTCTTGAAGGTTTGGCTGTTTCTTTAGCCAATATCGATCGCGTAATAGAATTGATTCGTACATCACCAACGTCAGCTGAAGCAAAAGAAAAGATTGTAGGTGAGGCTTGGCAGCCTGGTAACGTGGTTGCAATGCTTGAACGTGCTGGTGCTGATGCGTGTCGTCCAGATGATTTGGACGCGGGTTACGGGTTTGTTGATGGTGCTTATCATTTGTCGCCAGATCAAGCTCAGGCTATTTTGGACTTGCGTTTGCATCGCTTGACTGGATTAGAGCATGACAAATTGCTTGGTGAATATAAGTCTCTTATTGAGCTTATTGGTGAGCTTCTTGATATTTTATCTAGCCCAGATCGTTTGATGGAAGTGATTCGTGAAGAGCTAGAAGAAGTTCGAGACGCTTTTGGTGATGCGCGTCGTACTGAGATCTTAACGTCTCGTCAAGACTTGACTATTGCAGATTTGATTGACGAAGCACCAATGGTTGTTACGATTTCAAATACCGGTTACGCAAAATCTCAGCCACTCGAAGAGTATCAATCTCAACGCCGTGGCGGTCGTGGTAAATCTTCTGCAAGCATGAAAGATGAAGATCATATTGAACATCTTCTTGTGACCAGCAGCCATGACACCATTATGTTGTTTAGTAACTTCGGTAAAGTGTACTGGTTGCGTGTCTTTGAAATTCCTGTTGCGAGCCGTGGTGCGAAAGGTCGTCCAATTATTAACTTGTTACCACTAAGAGAGGGCGAGTCAATTTCCGCCTTGTTGCCTTTGCCTGTTGTTGAAGATGCAGGTAAAGAAGAGGGTGATGATGAAGTGGCGGATGACGTTACTGTAGAAGCGAGCAGCTATATCTTTATGGCGACCGCGAACGGTACAGTTAAGAAAACCGCAATGCAAAACTTTGCACGTCCTCGTTCTACTGGCTTAATTGCATTGAGCTTAGATGAGACGGATGAGTTGGTTGGCGTATCGGTTACGACGGGCGAGAATGACATTATGTTGGTCTCTTCTTCTGGTAAAACGATTCGCTTTAAAGAATCTGATGTTCGAGCGATGGGTCGTACGGCTGCGGGCGTTCGAGGTATTCGATTGGGCGAAGATGCAAAAGTGGTTTCTCTTATCGTTCCTCAGGAAGGTTCTGCGGTATTGATGGCTTGTGAAAACGGCTATGGTAAACGTACTGCTGTAGAAGACTTCCCAGTTTACGGTCGTGGTGGTCAAGGTGTTATCGGTATTCAAGTATCTGAGCGTAATGGTCCTGTAATCGGCGCCGCTCAAGTAGATGAAACGGATGAGATTATTTTGATTACGGATCAGGGGACGTTGGTTCGTACTAGAGTGACAGAAGTGTCTTGCCAAGGTCGAAATACTCAAGGTGTTACTTTGATTCGTTTGACCAATGACGAACATTTGGTTGGTATTGAACGTGTCGTGGAAGATGATGAAGTAGATATAGAGATCGATGAGATTGATGAGGCCGATGGAGCCGTCGTTGATCAGGCACCAAGTGATGGTGACGAATCTCCTGATATCGCTGAAACAGATACTGAGTAGAAAATAAAGCGACGCACCTAGGTGCGTCGCTTTTGTTGTGGATAGGTCCTGAAAATATTAGAGGTAATAAGCGGGATGAGCCGAGTATATAATTTTTGTTCTGGTCCGGCAGCGCTTCCAGAAGCGGTTTTGAAAAAAGCACAAGCCGAAATGTTAGATTGGCATGGTGCTGGCGTTTCCGTGATGGAAATGAGCCATCGTAGTTCTGAGTTTATGTCGATACTGGCGTCCGCTAAAGCACGTTTGGCGCGCTTGCTGGATATTGGTGATGATTATGATATTTTATTTGTTCAGGGAGGTGCTTCTACCTTATTTGCTCAGATTCCTGCCAATCTAACGAATGGCTTTGATTCAGCGTGCTATTTGGATACTGGGGCCTGGTCTTCAAAAGCGATCAAAGAAGCGAAGAGATACACCAAGGTTGATGTGGTTGGATCTTCTAAAGAGCAAAACTATTCTACAGTGCCTAATTTCTCCACCCTGGAGTTGGATGAGACTGCAGCTTATTTGCATATTTGCCCAAATGAAACGATTGGCGGTGTTGAGTTTTCTGATTTACCAGAAACCAGTTTGCCCATCGTGGCGGATTTATCTTCTACCATTCTTTCCCGAAAAATAGACGTTAGTAAATACGGTTTGATTTACGCTGGGGCGCAGAAAAACGTTGGTCCTGCCGGTGTGGTGATTTGTATCATCCGTAAGGATTTATTGGCTCGCAGTACTGATGATCTGCCATCTATATGGAATTTCGCCCATTTGGCGGAGAATGATTCTATGATAAATACGCCGCCCACTTATGCGATTTATCTAGCGGATCTTGTGTTCGAGTGGTTGGAAGGGCAAGGTGGAGTCGAGGCAATTGAAGCGGTAAATATTCGTAAAGCACAGGCTTTGTATGACTTTATCGATTCAAGTAAGTTTTACTCCAATCCGGTTGATCCTGCTTTTCGATCTCGAATGAATGTGCCTTTTATATTGGCTGATGATTCTCTGGACGCACTGTTTATTGAAGAATCTGAAGCGGCAGGGTTGCGTACATTGGCTGGGCATCGATCTGTTGGTGGTATGCGAGCAAGCATATATAACGCGATGCCGATGGAAGGGATTGTGGCCTTAATTGACTTTATGCGCGCTTTCGAAAAACGTCACGGGTAACTAAAATGTCGAATTCTAAACAGGCGGTGCCAGAAACGCTGCCTCTATTGCGTGATCGTATTGATTCGATTGATTCGCAAATACAGCTGTTGATTAACGAGCGTGCAACTTGTGCACAAAAGGTTGCTGAAGTGAAGTTGGCTGAGCAAGGTGGTGAAGTAGTTGTCTTTTACCGCCCTGAACGCGAGGCTCAAGTTTTGCGTAGAGTTATGGAGCGTAATGAAGGGCCTTTAGGGAATGAAGAGATGGCGAAGATTTTTCGTCAAGTCATGTCCTCTTGTCTTGCGCTTGAAAAGCCAATGCGCATTGCATTTTTGGGGCCAGAAGGCACCTTTACGCAGCAGGCCGCTTTAAAGCATTTTGGCAAATCCATTATTAGTGCGCCGATGGCGGCCATTGATGAAGTGTTCCGTGAAGTTGAATCTGGTGCTGCAAATTATGGTGTCGTGCCTGTTGAGAATTCAACGGAAGGTGTTGTTAATCATACTTTGGACAGCTTTCGCGATTCACGCTTAAAAATATGCGGTGAAGTCGAAGAGCGTATTCATCATCATCTTTTAGTTAGCCCAAATATTAGCTCTGAAGATGTCACGCACATTTATTCTCATCAACAGTCTTTGGCCCAATGTCGTGCGTGGTTAGATCGTTATTGGCCCCACGCAGAACGTGTTGCTGTAAGTTCTAATGCCGAAGCGGCACGCCTTGCAGCAGACGCCGGTAGAAGCGGTCGGGCTATTGCTGCAATCGCTGGTGAAGTAGCTTGTGAGTTGTATGGTTTATCAAAGGTGTCGGCGAATATTGAAGACCGTCCAGATAATACAACGCGCTTTTTGATTGTTGGCAATCAAGATGTGCCTCCGAGTGGTAAAGACAAAACATCGCTGCTTATTAGTGCTAAAAATGAACCCGGTGCTTTATATCGATTACTTGAGGCTTTTGAGCGTCACGGTGTTGATATGACGCGATTAGAGACTCGTCCTTCATTAATGAGTCGTTGGGGTTATATATTTTACATTGATTTTGTCGGTCATCATTTGGATAAAAAATGTTGTGCCGTGATTGATGAGCTTCGTGAGCGAGCATCCGAAGTGAAGGTGTTGGGTTCTTATCCTGTGGCTGTGCTTTAGTAAATCTATAAGAGTGTTGTGCTTTGACTGGTGAAAGTGGTTTTCAGGCGTCTGTTGATGTGGCGCCGCAAGAAAAAAAGAAATTTGGCAATGTCATGATTATTGGTCTTGGCATGATCGGCGGGTCTTTTGCTAAAGCGCTAAAAGAGCGAGGTTTGGCAACACTTTATGGTGTTGACCGTCGAGAAGGGGAGTTGACGTTAGGTGTTTCTACTGGCGTCATTGATCATCCTGCCGAGTTGTCTGCAGAGTTTGTATCTAAAATGGATATCATTATTCTTGCCACGCCAGTGAGAGCGATGGAGTCGGTTTTATCTGAAATTAAGCCTTTTTTATCAAAAAATATTCTGGTTACTGATGTAGGGTCGACGAAAGGAAGTGTGGTTGATGCGGTTCGTCGAGTCTTCTCGGAAGTGCCTCCTAATTTTATCCCTAGTCATCCTATTGCTGGTGCAGAGAAAAGCGGTGTATTGGCATCTAATTCTTTGTTGTTCGAAAAGCATATGGCCATTGTAACGCCTCTTCCAGACAGTAATCCTGTTTTGTTAGATCGTCTCCATCGTCTTTGGCGTGCAGTAGGGGCGGACGTTGTCAGTATGGATGTCGAGCATCACGATCATGTGTTGGCTTCATCTAGCCATTTGCCGCATTTACTTGCTTATACTTTAGTTGATGCGCTTGCTAATGGTGAGCGTAGTCAGGATGTATTTAAATTTGCGGCTGGTGGCTTTCGTGATTTCACGAGGATCGCGTCGAGTGATCCCGTTATGTGGCGAGATGTTTTTATGGCTAATAAAGACGCCACGTTGGCTACGTTGGATCATTTCACCGATCGCCTTGCTGATATGCGTACTGCTATAGCGCAAGGTGACGGTGCAAGCATGTTTGGTGTTTTTACTCGGGCAAAGTCTGCGCGAGATCATTTTCTTCGTTTGTTAGAGCAGCGTACAATTGGCTCAGTAAAAGAAGTTTGTCCGGTATCTATTTCTGTGTTGCCTGCTTCTTCTATTAAAGGAGATATTTCTTTGTTGGGTGACAAATCTTTGTCACATAAAGCCATTACTATAGCCGCATTGTCGGCAGGTATGAGTGAAATAAAGAATGTTGATCTGACTGGCGATGTGCGTATCACCATGCAGGCTTTTCGTGATATGGGCGTGGTTATCGAAGAAGTTACGGCGGATCATCTACGAGTTCATGGTGTTGGTCTTCGTGGTTTGAAAGCCCCGATTGCCCCAATTAATGTTCATCAATCAAGAGATAGCTTGTATTTATTGCTTCCCATCTTGGCGGGTCAGTCGTTTTCTGCATCTGTTGTGGCAGAAGGAAAATTACTCAATCGCTCGATGGACGATTTGTTTTCGCTGGTGCGTAAAATGGGTGGGGAAGTTGTGTCTGAAGTGGCTGATTGCTTACCTGTGGATCTGTCTCCAGGCGTGCCGTTGAATGTTTCTGTTGATTTGACTAGTGGTTCTGAGCGGCTTAGGATGGCGGCTTTTTTGGCAGCGTTGTATTCGCCTGTTGAAGGCTGTGTCACGCCATTTTTGTCAGGTGTATGTCATGATGAGGTTTTGCTGAGGCATTTTGGCGTGACTATATTGGATCACGGTGTCGGCTTTAAAGTGGTAGCGGCGCCTCTAATTGGTACGGACATTGTATTGTCGGGTGATGAGTATGAAGTGGCTTGGTTGGTTGTGTTGGCAAGCTTGTTACCAGGTTCTGAGCTATCAATAAAAAACGCGGGGCTAGACTCTGCCATGTTTGCGTTTTTGTCATTTTTTCAGTCGATTGGTGCTGATATTTCAATGCCTCCGCAAGATGAGTTTGGCCTTTACGAAGGTGTACTTCATGCTGGTTTTTCGGAGTTAAAAGCATTTTCTTTGACATCGCAGCAGAGTTATCAGTTTAGAGATGAGTTGCCTTTGTTGTGTGTGGTGGCGGCTTACTTAGTAGGTGAAAGTCGCATGCAGGGCGTTGGCTCTTTGCCGTATCATTATGAAGATAGGGTGTTGGCTTTAGTGGATGCATTAAGGCAAATGAAAATAGTCTGTCATTATTTAAACGGCGAATTAGTGATTGAGGGTGGTCTGCCACAAGGTGGTGAGCTTGATTGTGCTGGTGATGATAGGTTGGCACTTGCCATGCTTGCATTAGGTGCGCGCAGTCAGTCAGTGACTAAAATCAATGACTGTCAAAAATTATTAGAAGAATTTAATGAGTTAGAGAGTGTTGCTATGCAATTAGGTTTTCATTGTTTAGTGGCGCAATAGTTTTTTAAGAGGAATAGTTATGATCAACCAAGGCCCGGTTATTACGATTGATGGTCCAAGTGGTGCCGGTAAAGGTACTGTAAGTCAATTGATCGCAGAAAAGCTGGGGTGGCACATACTGGATAGTGGTGCTTTATATCGACTGCTTGCTCTTGCTGTTTCACATCATGGAATGTCGGCGGACGATGTAGAGACTCTCAAAGTTTTGGCGGAGCATCTGGATATACAATTTGAACCTTCGGAAGAAGGTAAAATTGAAATTATTCTAGAGGGCGAGACGGTGACTCAGGCTATTCGAACAGAAGAGGTTGGGAACTGCGCGTCTAAATTAGCGGCCATACCTGAAGTTCGCGAAGGTTTGTTACTTCGTCAGCGGGCTTTTTCACAGGCGCCTGGTTTGGTGGCTGATGGGCGAGATATGGGGACGGTGGTTTTTCCTTCGGCACAAATTAAAATATTTTTAACAGCGTCTGCTGAAGAGCGAGCGCAAAGGCGTTTGCAGCAATTGCAGCAAAAAGGTGAAGCTGTTAATCTTAAGGAACTTGTTAAGTCGATTAAAGAGCGAGATGAGCGAGATGCGAATAGAGCCATTGCTCCTCTTGTGCCTGCAGCGGGCGCTTTAGTCATCGATAGTACAGATTTGACCATAGAGCAGGTTGTCGAGATGATTTTTGCTGAAACAGCGAAGGCAGGTCTTGTATAATCTGTTCTTTCTCGCGTCTAAAATGTGCTAGAATAGATCAAATGTTATTCAAGTCGACAAAGGGCCAGCAGGCTTTTGTCGCATCATCCAAAAAAACTGACCCACGTTTGCTGGCAATGTGGATTAAGGTTTAGCCTAGCTAAACCGATCATATGGGAAATACAATGACTCAAAGCTTCGCAGAACTGTTTGAAGAAAGCCTGTTAACCGTCGAAATGGCGCCAGGCTCAATTGTTACTGGTATTGTTGTTGATATCGACAGCGAATGGGTAACTGTTCATGCAGGTCTTAAATCTGAAGGCGTAATTCCTCGTTCTCAGTTTCTAACGGAAAGTGGTGAGTTCAGCTTAAACATCGGTGACGAAGTTAAAGTTGCACTTGAAGCTGTTGAAGATGGTTTCGGTGAGACTAAATTGTCTCGTGAAAAAGCGAAACGTGCAGAGACTTGGTCTGTGCTTGAAAAAGCTTACGAAGAAAACGCCATTGTTCACGGTGTTATTAACGGTAAAGTCAAAGGTGGCTTCACAGTTGATATCGCTAACATCCGTGCCTTCTTACCTGGTTCTTTGGTAGATGTTCGTCCAATCCGCGATACGTCTCATCTGGAAGGTGTTGATCTAGAGTTCAAACTTATTAAGCTTGATCAAAAACGTAACAACGTTGTTGTATCTCGTCGTGCCGTTATGGAAGCGACTAACAGCGCTGAACGCGAAACATTGCTTGCTTCTCTTGAAGAAGGCCAAGAAGTTAAAGGTATCGTTAAGAACCTTACAGACTACGGTGCTTTCGTTGATCTTGGTGGCGTTGATGGTCTTCTACATATCACTGATATGGCTTGGAAGCGCATTAAACACCCAAGTGAAATCATTGCTGTTGGCGATGAAATCGACGTTAAAGTTCTTAAGTTCGACCGCGAGCGTAACCGCGTGTCTCTAGGTCTTAAGCAGCTTGGCGAAGATCCATGGGTAGCTATCAAAGCTCGTTACCCAGAGAACACGAAAGTAACGGCTAAAGTTACTAACTTGACTGACTACGGTTGCTTCGCTGAACTTGAAGAAGGCGTCGAAGGTCTAGTACACGTTTCTGAAATGGATTGGACTAACAAAAACATTCACCCATCTAAAGTTGTTCAGATTGGTGATGAAGTTGAAGTTATGGTTCTTGACATTGACGAAGAACGTCGTCGTATTTCTTTGGGTATCAAGCAGTGCACCATGAACCCATGGGAAGAGTTTGCTACTTCTTTCAATAAAGGCGACAAAATCTCTGGCGCAATCAAGTCTATCACTGACTTTGGTGTGTTCATTGGTCTTGACGGCGGCATTGATGGTCTTGTTCATCTATCTGACCTATCTTGGGACGAAACTGGTGAAGATGCAGTTCGTCAATACAAGAAAGGCGATATGCTAGAAACAGTAGTATTGTCTATCGATGCTGAGCGCGAGCGTATTTCTTTGGGTGTTAAACAACTTGAAGAAGATCCGTTCCTTGCTTTCGTAGCAGAAAATGACAAAGGCACTATCGTTAACGGTACTGTCTCTGAAGTTGATGCGAAAGGTGCTGTTGTTGTTCTTGCTGAAGGCGTTGAAGCTACTTTGAAAGTATCTGAAATTAGCCGTGAGCGCGTTGAAGATGCAACAACTGTATTGAAAGAAGGCGATAAAGTAGAAGCTGCGATCATTAATGTTGATCGTAAAGCTCGTACTATTACTCTTTCTATCAAGCAAAAAAATGCAACTGAAGAAAAAGCAGCGATGAAGTCTCACACTGAGAAGCAACAAGTTGAGGCTAATGGCCCTACAACTATTGGTGATTTGATCAAAGCGCAACTAGAAAACCAAAACTAAGTTTTGATTTTTAGGTGTTATTAAAAAGCGGGCCTAGGCCCGCTTTTTTTTATTAAATTCTTTTGAATTTATTGACAAGAAAACTATACACATAACATGTGGATAACCATGGGTATAGACCCGGTGTATGTTTTTTTAACGTAAAGATTCTAAGAGTTTCTTAGTGTCTGTTTCATCCCAACTTTCTTTTTCTAGTAGTTCTTTTAGTGCTTCGCTTTTTTGAGCATTATCAAGATTTTTTTGGAATTTGGCGTAATGGAAGTCTTTTATCAGACGTTCGTCGTATTCTGAGCGATAAAGTGATGCTTTCTCTGTGCTCACCGTTTCTCTTTGATCCATTGCCTCTATTTTTTTGTAGGTCTTTAAGAACTGTTTTTTATTCATATCTTGTCCCTATCATTCGTATTCTATTCGAAGAATTTCAAAATGATCACTTCTTGCACACCATTTTATATTGACGTCCCAAAGTTTGATTCCATGCTCTCTATCCACCTGATTAGATAAATAAGCGGGTCTTGGATCTTGCTCGATTATTTGTTTTATTAAAGAGGTTATTTCTCTGTTGTGCAAACTTTGATAATGCTCGCATTGATTTTTGGCTTGTTCTGAAAACTGTACTGGTTTGGTTTGTGTCGGTTTTGGGGCGAAACCGCCACGGGCGTCGGTAATGCTATCTGCGTATGGTAAATAGGGTTTTATGTCTAGAACAGGTGTTCCATCTAGTAAATCTGCACCGTATAGATCAATGAAAATTCTTTTCCCTTCTTGGTAAATGCGCCCTATTTTTACAACAGAGAGCCCTATTGGGTTAGGCCTGTGTGTTGCTCGTGTTGCAAAAACACCTAGCTTTTCTTTTCCGCCGAGGCGCGGAGGGCGTATTTTTGCTTTCCAGTTTTCCTTAATGCAGGCATGGAAAATAAACTGAATCCAAATGTGTGAAAAGTCATCGAGTCCTTCTAGTGTGTCTAATCGATTATAAGGAGGGAGGAGTTCTAATCGAGCGGTAGCTCTGTCTATTAGCCCCGGCTGTTTTGGAATGCCGAATTTTTCTTTGTAGCAAGAATGTATTATGCCGATTGTTGATAAAGAAAATGAGTTTGATGGCAACACAGGATGGTCCTTTTCGCGAAAAACGGCACTAAATGAATAAAAATATTGTGATAGTATACTGTCTTGTCAAATCAGATCACGATCTATTTTGTGGTCTATTGTTTGTTCTTCTTACTTTTGTTAGAGATTAAAAATGTCTTTAGAATCTTATATGAATCAAATTGGTCAGCAGGCGCGGGCGGCTTCTCGTCTACTTGCTAAAGCGTCCACCCAGCAAAAAAACATGGCGTTGTTTGCTATGGCAAAGGCTTTGGAAGATGCACGACCTCGATTGATAGAAGAGAATCAAAAAGACATGGATAACGGTCGAGCAAAAGGTCTTGATGCAGCGTTACTGGATCGATTGTTATTAGATGATGCTCGAATTGATGGCATGATCGAAGGGTTGAAGCAGGTGGCCTCTTTACCGGATCCTATCGGAGAAATATCCGGTATGGTCTTCTTACCGTCTGGCATTCAGCGTGGGCAAATGCGCGTTCCTCTTGGTGTTATTGGGATTATTTATGAGTCTCGTCCTAACGTTACTATTGATGCGGCGAGCTTATGTTTAAAGTCCGGTAATGCAACTATTTTACGTGGTGGCTCTGAAGCTTTTTATTCAAATCAAGCCATTGCTGAGGCGGTAACAAAGGGTGTTGTTTTATCGGGTTTGCCGGAGCATGCAGTACAAGTGCTTAATACGACTGACAGAGATGCGGTAGGCAAATTGATTACCATGCCGGAATTTGTTGATGTAGTAGTGCCTCGTGGTGGTAAAGGGTTAATTGAGCGGATCAGTAAAGATGCTCGCGTGCCAGTGATTAAGCATTTGGATGGCAATTGTCATGTTTATATTGACGATGAAGCAGATTTGCAAAAAGCGTTTTTGATCGCGATGAATGCTAAAACACGTCGTTATGGCGTGTGCAATGCGATGGAATCTCTGCTTATTCATTCTGCCGTTGCAGAGAGTATTTTGCCTAAGTTGGTTGCAGCCTTCCAAGAAAAAGGGGTTGCGTTGGTCGGGTGTGATTCAGCTCGTGGCATTAGCGCTCTAATAGGTGCAGCGACAGAAGAAGATTGGTACACAGAATATTTAGCGCCGAAACTATCGATTAAAATTGTTGTCGATATGGAAGAGGCCATTGCTCATATTAACCAGTATGGTTCACATCATACCGATGCCATTGTGTCGCAGAACTACTCAAAAACACGCGCGTTTATGACGGAGGTCGACTCATCATCTGTCATGGTGAATGCTTCAACGTCATTTGCAGATGGTTTTGAATATGGCTTTGGCGCTGAAATCGGCATTTCGACGGATAAAATTCATGCCCGTGGCCCCGTTGGGTTGTTAGGTTTAACGAGCCAGAAGTACATAGTGCTTGGCGACGGCCATACTCGTGACAATTAAAATAGATAGAACTACTGGAAAGTCCGGTGTTGCTATCATGGGTGGGACATTTGATCCTATTCATAATGGTCATCTGCGAACAGCGGTAGAGGTATTGGATCGCTATCAGTATTCTGAGTTGAGGTTGATTCCTTGCTTTCAACCTGTACATAAAGGTCGGCCGAGCGTTTCACCTCGGCAACGCTTAGAAATGGCGAAATTGGCTATATCGGGTGATTCTCGGTTAAGAGTGGATTCTCGTGAAATGGATCGAGAGGGGCCGAGCTATAGTGTGGACACATTGCGAGATATTCGTTCAGAGATTGGTCCTAATGAATCACTTATTATGGTGTTAGGGATGGACAGTTTCTTGTCCCTCCCAACATGGCAGAATTGGCAGGAATTGATTCAGTATTCGCATCTTCTTGTGGTTTCTCGACCTGGTTGGGAGCCTGATTTAATTTCTGAATTAAGCGCTTTTTGCGAAAACTATCGTGCCGCATCGTCGCATGAGTTACAATGCGCGCCCTCAGGGCGTGTCTGGTTCGAAACGCTTACTCCTTTGGGGATATCTTCTAGCATGATTAGAGCGCTGGCTCGTAAGAACGAATCGATTGCGTATCTATTGCCAGAGCCAGTCCAAAAATACATAGAACAACATCAATTATATCGATAGGGTAACGTAATTATATGAGTCAACTTAACCTCACAGCAGATCAAATTTTGGCTTTTGCTGTTGAAGCATTGGAAGATGTGAAGGGTGATAAGATCACAGTGTTGAATGTGGGTAGTCATACCGACATGATGGACTTCATGGTGATCTGTACCGGTACATCAAAACGTCATGTTAACGCTTTGGGCCAGAATGTATTTGAACATTTAAAAACGCAAGGGCTTCAACCATTAGGTTTTGAAGGTCGTGGCATGGGAAGTGATTGGGTATTGGTTGATTTACACGATGTTGTGGTTCATGTAATGACTGAGGAAGCTCGAGCGTTTTATGACCTTGAAAAATTGTGGGATATTAAGCCAGAACAGATGTAAGGCTCTTTTAGATGCGTGTTCGTTTGATTGCTGTTGGTAATAAAATGCCAAAATGGGTTGCTGAAGGCTATGATGAGTACTCTAAACGTCTCCCAAAAGACTTTGCATTAGAGCTTGTTGAAATTCCAATGTCGCCGCGCGGAAAAAATACCGATATACCAAAAGCTATTCGTAAAGAAGGGGATGCTATGCTTGAGGTCATTCCTTCTGGAGATAAGGTCATAGCAATGGAAGTTCTTGGTAAAGAATGGTCCACAGAGCAATTGTCAGATCAAGCCGAACAGTGGCGAATGGATGGTTACAACGTGAGCTTACTTGTGGGTGGGCCAGATGGTCTTGATCCTAGATGTACAGCTCGGGCAGATCAAGTTTGGTCATTGTCACGTCTGACGTTACCGCACCCAATGGTGAGAGTTATATTAGCGGAGCAAATTTATCGTGCTTGGACGCTAATGAATAATCACCCATATCATAGATAAGGTGCGGTTGGTGAGTCGTCGACATCAAAACTTCCGTAATTATCGTCAAGAGCAGAAGCTAACCCAGCGTCGCGTGTTAGCTTCTGCTGTTTTAGTCTTATTGTTAGCGGTCGTGCTAATAGCTCGTTTATTCTACCTTCAAGTGATTGAGCATCAGCTGTATCAAACTAAAGCCGATGATAACCGAGTTATGTTGGTTACAGAACCGCCCCCAAGAGGTTTGATTTATGACCGTAATGGTGTTGTATTGGCGGATAATCGACCAATACA
This sequence comes from Marinomonas primoryensis, assembly GCF_013372285.1. Taxonomy (NCBI): domain Bacteria; kingdom Pseudomonadati; phylum Pseudomonadota; class Gammaproteobacteria; order Oceanospirillales; family Oceanospirillaceae; genus Marinomonas; species Marinomonas primoryensis. The sequence goes on from NZ_CP054301.1 coordinate 1,437,752, forward strand.
CAGTTTGACGGTGATACCTGAGCGAGTCACTAATTTCCCAAGACTAAAACAAATGCTTTCAGGCATTATCGACATTAACGATAGTGAGTGGGAAGACTTTGATGATCGACTTAAAGAATACCGCCGACCGTATCAATCTCTTACTTTAAAGTCTCAATTAACCGATGAAGAGTGGGCTAGAATCTCTGTTGATTTGTATAAGCTTGACGGTGTTCAGGTGGAAGCACAATTAACGCGTTATTATCCATTTGGAGAAGCGTTTGCGCATGCCATTGGATATGTTGGTCGAATAACTTCAAAAGATTTAGAGCGAGTTGATAGGCAGGCTTATCAAGGGGCTTTATTTATCGGAAAAACAGGAGTGGAGGGGTTCTACGAAAAAACACTGTTCGGCGAAGCAGGTTTGAGTAAGGTAGAGGTTAATGCTCGCGGTAGGATTATGTCCGAGCTGGAAAGGCAAAACCCCACGCCAGGAAAAGATTTATATTTGTATTTAGACGCTAGGCTGCAACAGTACGCCTACGACCTTCTTGGCGACTATACTGGTTCTGTGGTGGCCATTGATCCGACAACTGGAGGGGTACTAGCGCTTGTTTCCAAGCCTGGCTATGACCCTAATTTATTTGTTCGTGGTATTTCTGTAAAAAATTACGCACTCCTTCGTCAATCTAAAAAACTCCCACTTTTCAATCGTGCTTTACGTGGTGGTTATCCCCCCGCATCTACTATTAAGCCTTTTATGGCACTGGCTGGTCTTGAGTATGGCTTTGCGTCATGGACTGAGCGCTACTTCGCTAAAGGGTATTATCAAATTAACCCAGATGGTCGTCGGTATCGGGATTGGAAGCGTACTGGACATGGTTGGATTAATTTAGAGCGGTCTATTATTGAGTCCGTAGACACCTATTATTATCAGTTAGCAAACAAAATGGGGATTACCCCTATTCATAATTTTTTGACACGGTTTGGTTTTGGACAAAGTAACTTATTAGATCTGTATGGTGAAAGTAACGGCTTATTACCGTCGAGCGAGTGGAAAAAAGCCAAGTATAGAGAGCCTTGGTATTCTGGTGACTCTGTGAATGTCGGTATCGGACAGGGTTTTATGGTGGCAACACCATTGCAAATGGCTTCTGCGACGTCGGCATTGGCCAGTAAAGGACATTATTTTTACCCTCGTATGACACGGCTGATAGGCGGTCAACCTGCGGAATTTGAAAATGGGCTTGGTGATGAACATGATATTGTTCTGAAAGATCAGCGGAACTGGGACAGAATGACTGATGCTATGAGAAAAGTAATCACGGACTCTCAGGGCACAGCGAGGCGTTTGCAAGGGACGGAGTATGATATTGCAGGTAAAACAGGAACTGGACAAGTGTTTAGCTTACAAGAAGATGAAGAGTATGACTCTGAAAAGCTTGAGAAGCGGCTGCATGATCATGCATTATTTATTGGTTTTGCTCCAGCTAAAACTCCTAAGATTGCGGTATTCGCTATTTTTGAAAATGGTGGTAGTAGCTCTAAACCGGCCGATTTAACAGGGCAGCTGTTTAACGCTTATTTGCATGATGATTACCCTGAGCGTTATGACTATTTAAAAGGTAATAAGAATGACTGATAGCTTTTATCGTAGAGCCGTGTCTTTTACCAATGCGCGTTTGTGGAAGTTGGTTCATATAGATGTGTTGCTGATGGGGTCTTTGTTGCTCCTGATAGGAGGCGGTCTTTTTATTTTATATTCTGCGTCTGGACAGAATGTCGCAATGGTTGAGAGGCAGGCGCTTCGGCTGGCGATTGGTTTATTGGTGTGTTTGGTTTTAGCGCAGTTGCCGCCCAAATATATGCGACGCGCCTCCCCTGCGTTATTTATTTTCATTACAGTTCTCCTTATTGGGGTGTTGTTATTTGGTGTTGGGGCGAAAGGGGCGCAGCGTTGGTTGGCGTTGCCTGGAGGTTTACGTTTTCAGCCTTCGGAGATTATGAAAATAGTGATGCCAATGATGATTGCTTGGTATTTTTCTGATAGGCAGCTTCCTCCGAATTTAAAGCATATATTGACGGTGCTGAGTTTGATTATTTTGCCTGTGCTGATTATTGCTAAGCAGCCTGACTTAGGGACAGCTTTGTTGGTGGCGGTTTCTGGGATTTTTGTTCTATTCCTTGCAGGACTTAGGTGGCGCTATATTTTGGGTGCTGCGGCGTTGGCACCTATCGCGGGTTATGCGTTATGGCAATTTATGCATGATTACCAACGCCAACGCGTATTAACTTTTTTGAATCCAGAAAGCGATCCGTTGGGGGCTGGTTGGAATATTATACAATCTAAAACAGCGATCGGATCTGGCGGCCTTTACGGCAAAGGCTGGTTAGAAGGAACTCAGGCTCAGTTAGACTTTCTGCCAGAAAGCCATACTGACTTTATTATCGCGGTGCTTGCAGAAGAGTTCGGTATGTTGGGCTGTAGTGTCTTAATTTTAGCCTATTTGCTTGTTATTACTCGAGGTTTGTATATTTCGGCAACGGCAGCAGACAACTACGCGCGATTGCTCGCAGGGAGTTTAACGCTTACCTTTTTTGTGTACATGTTTGTAAATATTGGCATGGTGTCAGGCATTCTACCTGTCGTTGGGGTACCCTTACCACTTGTTAGTTACGGTGGTACTTCCATTATAACCATCATGGCAACCTTCGGTATTTTAATGTCAATACAAACACATAAAAAGGCAAGGTGATGATTAAGCAAGCTACATTATTTTTCTTAGTGCTTGGTCTAGCTGCGTGTAGCGGTATAGATCAACCCTCATTGTCTGCAGATTCAGGGGTAAGTGATGCCCTTCTTGAAGATATGCCCAAAGAGTGGGCTGATTCTTACGCTGGTAATCTCGAGGTTCAGCTTTTTATTGACCGCCTCGTTCAAGAGCATAACTATGATAGAAAGCGCTTAGAATTGGCTTTTTCACATATCAAAGTTCGCCCGAAAGTGATTGAAAAATCCGATAACCAACCGGAAGTAATAACACCTTATTACGAGTATAAAACTCGGTTTGTGAATGAAGAAAGGGCCAAACTTGGTCGGCAGTTTGCAAAGCGTAATGCTGAATGGTTACATAAAGCCGAGCTAGAGTTTGGTGTTGAATCTAGAGTGATTGTAGCATTGATAGGTGTTGAGACGTATTACGGACGTATTACAGGCTCTAAGGACGTTTTTACGTCTTTGACTACATTGGCATTTGATTACCCTCGACGCAAAGACTATTTTCAAAGTGAATTAGAGGCGTATTTGTTGCTTGCCCGCAAAGAAGGTTGGAACATTGGTGAAACAAAAGGATCATACAGCGGCGCGATGGGTATGGTGCAATTTATGCCTAGTAACTATCAGAAACTGGCAATAGATTATGATAATAGTGGTCATATCGATTTATGGGGTTCTGATGCTGATGCCATTGGTAGTGTGGCAAATTATTTAAGGCATCATGGTTGGAAAGCTGGCGAACCTTGGTTTGTCATGGCGCACGTTGAAGATCGTGATAAGGTGGCTGATGACATTAATCGAGGACGAAAGCCTAATGTTGATATGACGGTTTGGTCGTCGTTAGGTGTACTACCTACTCAGCCTTTTTTACTTCAGAAAACAGGCTTGATTGGTTTGCGAACAGGGCCAGAAACAATATCTTATTGGTTAGCGTATGAGAATTTTTTCACTATTATGGATTACAACCCAAGTAGGCGCTATGCCATGTCCGTGTTAGAACTGGCTGAGAGTATAGGAAGCTATGAGAATAACTAACATGCTATTTGTTGCCAGTATTAGTTTACTGGTGCTGAATGGGTGTATGAGTACGCGTCATGTGTTGGGACAAAGCGATGCAGACTATGAAAAAGCTTCTGCGGGTGGACGTTATTCCATATTACAAGATCATGCTCCAACAGGCGATATTAAAGTTGACCACCTTCCTGATCTGATACCGAGTTGGGAGCAGAAGAGTCGTGGTGGCAATAAGAGCCCCTATGAAGTTTGGGGTAAAAAATATTGGGTAATGGATTCCGCTCAAGGTTATGTTGCAGAGGGTACAGCATCTTGGTATGGGAAAAAATTCCATGGTCATAAAACCTCAAATGGGGAAACATATGACATGTACAATTTTTCTGCGGCACATAAGTCCTTACCATTACCGACTTATCTTAAGGTGACGAACTTGGATAATCAGCGTTCTGTTATTGTCAGAGTGAACGATCGGGGGCCTTTCCACGGAGATCGGTTGATTGATCTTTCTTATGCGGCGGCGGCTCGGTTGGATTATCATAAAAAAGGTTTGGCTCGGGTTAGAGTTGAGGCTATTACGCCTACTCAGGGGAGGGCTTATAGCCCTGAAAAAAGTGTATCAAAAACACCTATTCTCCCTCTAGAAGCCCTGCCTGATAAGGCGTTAGATATCCCACCAAGTGAGGTTTCTAACGAATCTTCGGAGTTGGTTTTTTCCCATCTTCAGTTGGGCGCCTTTAGTGCAGAGGAATCTGCGGACCGACTGAGAAAACGTCTTTTTGAGGCGTTCGATACGAGTGTAAACGTGTTGATAAATAAGCAGGACGATGGCCTGTACAAGGTTTTGGTTGGGCCTTTCGATGACGCTAGTAAGTTAGTCGAATGGCAGCAAAAATTGCAGCAAGAAGGTTTTGGTAACCCTGTTAGGGTTGCTTTGATACCTTAAGAGCGCTTTGTTTGGGCTAGAGATTAATAGAGTGCTCTAGTATCATTTATTCACATTTTTTAAGAAGACGATTTTTTTGAGTATGAAAAAACTCCTGGTTACTTTATCCCTTGTATTTTGTTTTGTCAGCGGTTCTGTATTTTCCGCTCCTTCATTAATCCCAACACCTCCACAATTGTCTGCGAGCAGCTACATTTTGATGGATGCTTATACGGGTGATATCCTAGTCGAGCATAATGCGGATGAAGCTTTGCCTCCAGCGAGTTTAACCAAATTGATGACTGCTTATATCATTGAATATGAGCTGGCTCGCGGAAACTTATCACTAGAAGATAAGGTTAATATAAGTGAAAAAGCATGGAGGATGGAAGGCTCACGTATGTTTATACGTGAGGGAACCCAAGTTCAGTTAGAAGATTTAATGCGCGGTATTATTATTCAGTCTGGGAATGACGCGAGTGTTGCTGCTGCTGAGCATATAGCGGGCAGTGAATCTGCTTTTGCAGATTTGATGAATCAGCATGCACAGCTTCTTGGGATGGAGAATACACACTTTGTTAACGCGACCGGATTTCCTGCTGAAGATCACTATTCAAGTGCTCACGATATAGCGAAGTTATCACGTGCGACTATTTTGCAGTTCCCAGAAAATTTCTCTATGTATTCTGAGAAAGACTTTACTTACAACAATATCCGACAGCCAAATCGTAATAAATTGTTATGGCGTGATAAAACAGTTGATGGTCTGAAAACTGGTCATACTGATGCTGCTGGTTTCTGTTTGGCAGCCACAGCGGTACGAAACGGTACTCGCTTGATTACTGTTGTAATGGGGACTAATTCTGATGCGGCTCGTGCAGTAGAGTCTCAAAAACTGCTGGATTATGGTTTTAGATACTATGAAACGCGAAAATTATACAGTCGTGGTCAGGTGGTAAATAATGCTCGTGTTTGGGGGGGCAGCCAATCTAGCGTAAAAGTTGGGTTTGCTGATGATGTGCTTGTTACAATGCCTCGTCAACAAGGAGCCTCCATTCCAGCGACGCTAGACATGCAACAAGAAATTACAGCGCCAATAGCGGTAGGTGATGTGTTGGGTAAAATTGTTGTTGGTTTAGAAGGTAATGTTCTATTAGAGCGTTCAGTTGTTGCATTAGAGGCGGTGGAAGAGGGTGGTTTCTTCAAACGCATGTTTGATAGCATTAAGCTCTTTTTTATGAATTTGTTTTAAGCTTTAATGGGCTCATGGTGAATTATGGCGCTAATTACGAAAGACGGTGATCAGGCTGAAAAAGCAGTAGATGCACCTAAAATACAGTTTCCTTGTGAAAATTACGTTATAAAAGTGGTGTCTCTTGATGTGGACGATATTCATACGGAAATAACGCAATGTATGCTTGTTCATGCACCTGAAATGGACACTAACGCAGAGGGTGTTAACCGCTCTAGTAAAGGCCGATTTGTCAGCTATAGCTTTCGTATTGTAGCCCATAGCGAAACACAGCTGTCTGCTTTGCATCGTGACTTGATGTCCATTCAAGCTGTTAAGATGGTCATGTAGATGAGTCTTGATTTAATATGCCGTGATTTAGGTGTGGCAGACTACGCCGATACATGGGAACGGATGAAAGACTTTACTCAGTCTCGTTCAAGGGATGATGCGGATGAAATCTGGTTATTAGAACATCCGCCTTTGTTTACGCAAGGGCAAGCCGGTAAGCTGGAGCACCTTTTGGCCCCGGGTGATATTCCTGTGATTCAGGTCGACCGTGGCGGTCAGGTCACGTATCATGGGCCTGGTCAATTGGTTGCCTATGTTCTTATTGATCTAAAGCGTCTTGGAATAGGTGTTCGTGATCTGGTTAATGTGTTAGAAAACGCTATAGTTCATACTTTGAAGGCGAATTTAATAGCGGCTTATGCAAAGCCAGATGCGCCAGGTGTTTATGTGGATGAACAAAAAATCGCGTCACTAGGATTACGTGTTCGCAGAGGTTGTTCATTTCATGGCCTTGCCTTAAATGTTGATATGGATCTCACCCCATTTAATCGTATTAACCCATGTGGCTATCAAGGTTTACAAATGGTTGATATGAAACGTCTGAACAAAAACATAAATGTATCGAATATTAAGGTTCAGTTAGCGAATCAGCTGGCTGAACAACTCGGATATACCTATCCGGCTATCCAACAAGGGTGGAAATAGAATGACTGCAGAACGCAAACGCGTTGTCCAAGGGGAAAAGCTACGTGGTGCCGATAAAATGGCGCGTATCCCCGTTAAAATTGTTCCTACAGAAGAAATTCCTCGTAAGCCTGATTGGCTCCGAGTTCGTATGCCGGCTTCTCCCGAAATTGCTCGTATTAAGGCTACTTTACGAGAGCATAAATTAGCGTCTGTGTGCGAAGAAGCTAATTGTCCAAATTTAGGTGAATGTTTCAGTAATGGAACCGCTACTTTTATGATTATGGGGGAAATTTGCACCCGCCGCTGTCCTTTCTGTGATGTTGCTCACGGTCGCCCGAATCCTCTAAAAGTAGATGAGCCAAAAGAGTTAGCTGCGGCGATTCGTGATATGAAACTTAAATATGTGGTCATTACCTCGGTAGATCGTGATGATCTTCGTGATGGTGGTGCGCAGCATTTTGTTGAATGTATCAGAGAGACGCGTGCTGAAAGCCCAAATATTGAGATTGAAACACTCGTTCCAGATTTTCGTGGACGAATGGAAGTGGCCATCGATACACTTTCGATAGCCCCCCCTGATGTGTTTAACCATAACTTAGAGTCGATTCCACGTTTATACCGTCAAGTACGACCGGGTTCAGACTATCAGTGGTCATTAGATTTATTGAAAAACTTTAAAGACCGTTGTCCTGACGTACCAACCAAATCTGGTTTGATGGTAGGAATGGGTGAAACCTTTGAAGAGATTGTTGAAGTACTGAAAGATTTGAGAGCTCATAATGTTGACATGCTGACGATTGGACAATATTTACAACCGTCGAAGCATCATTTTCCAATGGCGCGTTTTGTTCCGCCAGAAGAATTTGCGCGTTATGAAAAAGTGGCAAAAGATTTAGGTTTCAAACGTGCAGCATGCGGGCCGTTGGTCCGTTCGTCTTACCATGCGGATAAGCAAGCGCATGGCGAGCACGTTTCTTAATTTTTTTCGATTGCTAGAATAAAGCGGTGTTAAGATGTTTCTTAGCCCCGCTTTTTTTATGCGAACTGAACCTGAAAATGTGTCTGTGTTTATTATTGAGTATCTCTATTGAAAAGATGCTCATCTATCGTTATTTAGATTTTTGGAGATGATATGAAGCCTTGGTCAATCAAAGATTCAATGGAACTTTATAATGTAAGTCATTGGAGTAGTGGCTTTTTTTCAATCAATGATAAGGGACGAGTCATTGCGTTACCTGATAGGGAAAACAGCATTGATTTGACAGAACTTTCTGTTGCACTAAAAGAGCAGGGTATTCCTTATCCGTGTCTTGTTCGATTTCCTAATATTCTTCATTCTCGGATTGAAAAAATCACCAACTCTTTTCAGCAGGCAATAGAACATTACGATTACAAAGCAAAATACGCCATTGTGTACCCTATTAAGGTCAATCAGCAGCGCCGAGTTGTGGAAGAAATCGCCGCTTGCCAGCCGGATAATGCTTCAACCGTTGGTCTTGAAGCCGGCAGCAAGCCTGAACTGATGGCAGTGTTGGCTATGCATAAAAATGCGGATGGCATCATAGTTTGTAATGGTTATAAAGACCGCGAGTTTATCCATCTGGCTCTGATGGCTGAAAAAATGGGCCATCAAGTGTTTATCGTCGTAGAAAAGATGCATGAACTTGACTGGATTTTAGAAGAAGCCCAAAAAATTGGGGTTCAACCCCGTATTGGTATCCGAATTCGATTGGCGTCTACTTGCACGACGCATTGGGGAAATAGTGGTGGTGAAAAATCTAAATTTGGTTTGACAACTTCTCAATTGCTACGAGCTATTGATCGTTTGCGCGAATTAGGATTGTTGCATTGCCTTGAGTTAATTCATTTTCACCTTGGATCGCAAATTACTCGTATTCGAGATATTCAAAACAGTTTGAAAGAATGTGCTCGCTACTACGCTGAGCTCCATCAAATGGGTGTTGAGGTTAAGTGGGTCGATGTTGGCGGTGGTTTGGGTGTCGATTACGAAGGTACTCGTTGTCAAAATGATTTTTCAGCAAACTACAGTATTGGCGAATATGCCAATAATGTTGTGTTTGCTTTTCATAACGTATGTGAGCAATACGAGCTTCCCCATCCTCATTTGATCTCCGAATCTGGCCGCGCAGTGACCGCTCATCATGCCATGATGATTGCAGATGTTTTCTCCCATGGTGCAGAACATTTACCGATTGAAGAACCTGCTGAAGACAGTGGGCTTGAACTCCAGCGACTATGGACGTCTTATCAAAGTTTGAAAGGCCAAGATGATGAAGAAAGTCGTTCTTTAGTAGAGATTTATCATGATCTGTTGGACGATTTTAACGATAGTTTGGCCTTGTATAATCATGGGCAGCTTAATCTTTCTCAACGGGCGCAAGCTGAGAACCTTTTTCTATCAGCGTGTCGCAATTTACTGCCTCGATTAGACAATCGCAATAGAGGGCACCGTGCTGTCATTGATGAACTTAATGAACGCTTGGCTGAGAAGTTGTTTGTTAACTTGTCTGTGTTTCAATCAATGCCAGATGCATGGGGAATCGATCAGTTGTTTCCAGTATTACCATTGCAAGGGTTGGAGCAAGCGCCTTCGTTCAGAGGTAAAATTCAGGATGTTACCTGTGATTCTGATGGTTGTCTTTATAGCTATGTAGATGGTCAAGGCATTGAGTCATCTTTGCCTTTACCGCCACCCCCAGCAGAGGGCGAAGACTATTTAATGGGCTTCTTTTTAGTTGGTGCTTATCAAGAAACCTTAGGTGATTTGCATAATTTATTTGGTGATACCTGTTCTGTCGATGTGTATTTAACCGAAGACGGTTTCAAAATTGATCACGTACTGAAAGGTGACAGCGTTCAGGATGTACTTAAATCCGTTAGTTATAATGAGCATGAATTGATGAAACGTTATCAAGATAAAGTAGCATCAAGTCCGCTGAGTCAAAATGAGCAAGTGGCACTCCTTGCCACCTATAAAAAAGTACTTGAAGGCACAACGTATCTGACTCAAGTATAAACTGACCGTTTAGCTTACGAAAAAGCATCGTTTTTGGAGGTAGAAATATGAGTAACGTAAAAGTGGCCTGCATTCAAATGGCGGTCAGTGATGACTTTCAAGCAAATTTAGACAATGCAGTTGCACAAGTAAGAGAAGCCGCTGCACATCATGCGAATATCATTCTGTTGCAAGAATTATTTATGGGGCCCTATTTTTGTATTGATCAAAAACCCGCTTATTTTGATTGGGCTCAGCCTGTTAATGATTGCTTGGCTATTCAAACCATGAGTAAACTTGCCAAAGAGCTGGGTGTGGTTTTGCCTATTAGTTTTTTTGAGCGTGATGGAAACGTCTTTTACAACTCCTTGGTGATGATTGATGCCAATGGTGACGTGATGGATTTGTATCGTAAAACGCATATTCCTGATGGCCCAGGCTATCAAGAAAAATATTATTTCACCCCTGGAAATACTGGCATAAAAGTGTGGGATACCCAGTTTGGACGTATTGGTTGTGGGATTTGTTGGGACCAGTGGTTTCCAGAATTAGCTCGTGAATTGGCTTTAAAGGGCGCTGAATTGATTTTTTATCCTACAGCGATTGGTTCCGAACCTCCATATCCTGAATTGGACTCGAAAGATCATTGGCAAAGAACCATGCAGGGACACGCTGCGGCCAATATGGTGCCAGTTATTGCTTCAAACCGTGTTGGTAGGGAAGAGGGTGATGATAGTTTTATTCAGTTCTATGGTTCGTCTTTCATGACGGATGAAATGGGAGCTATGAAATGCGTTGCTGGGCGAGATGAAAGTACTATTTTATATTCAGAATATGATTTAGAGGCCATACGTAAAGCACGTCGATCCTTTGGTTTGTTTCGTGACCGCCGACCAGACCAATATCAAGCAATCACTTCGGGTGCGGGTATTACTTGGGAAAAGTAGGAAAAAGATAAAAAGGTGCCCGCATCATGCGGGCACAAAGCTATCCATATCCTTATTGATTTAGGGGAGGAATCTCAATAAGGAAGATCTATTTACACTTGGCTTTTCGAAGCCTAAATAGAGTATATAAATTGTGTAATGCGTTTATCTGACGGCACTGTAAATCATAATAGCTACTTTGTATTACAAGGCTCTATATAAATAGTGTCCTCGTCAGTATAGATCTGTCCAAGAGGTAGATACTAACTATAGCCTGAGATTTAAAATAAGCGCGGATAAAATTCTATCTACACGTATCTATAAAAATCTAGCCATTTATTTTAGAGAGCCGATGACCGTATTTAGTTCCCCCAATACACTGCCTTATTTTGCCGTCTTATTGTCTAGTAAGTTGCTACTGAACGACTTGACCTACCGATTAATGGCAGAAAAAACACTCGAATTGGCCAAAGATCAGCCTGGTTATCTTTGTGCTGAATATGGTGCGGGCGAAATGGATTTGCTGATGACCTATTGGGAAAACCGAGAAGCAGCAGAGGCTTGGTTAAACCACGATGTTCATCGAAGAACCTTATCCATTGGTGAAAGTTTTTGGTATGAAGAATACTCATTAAAATTGTTTAAAGTGATCGGGGATGTATCCTTTAAGCGTGAACCTAACCAAGATTTGCATGCTTCACGCTTTCCTCGGATTGTTACGAAGATAGGTGTGTTGAAGATATTAGAGGAAGCACAAGCCCCTCTTTTGTATGATTATATTAATCAAGAAAGGCGTTTCCTTACACCATGGGAACCTTTAAGAAGCGAGGGTTATTATTCCCTTGAAACCTGTCAGTTACGTGTTCGAGAAATGCGTCGAGATTTCTTGGAAGATAAAGGCATCGTGTTCTGTCTCTTGTCCCCTAATGAAGACAAGATGCTCGCCTATAGTAATTACTCCAATATCATTCGAGGTGTTTTTCAGGCTTGTAATCTTGGCTATAGCGTACGAGAGAGTGAGCAGGGCAAAGGCGTGATGCAAGAAGTGTTGAGTGCGGGTTTAGAGTATCTTCATAAAGAGCTTCATATTGATCGGATACAAGCAAGCTATATGCCGAGAAATGCTCGAAGCGCAGCCGTATTGCAAAAATTGGGTTTTGATAAAGAAGGTGTAGCAAGGGATTATTTAAAAATCAACGGACGCTGGGAAGATCATATTTTGACCGCATTAGTATTGCGCTAAAATATTAATTAAAGAGACGTTTTTTCACTTTGATTTTTTGAGTAATAAAACTCGCCCTTTAGTGTGTTGTTGTACTGTAACCGATAAGGCGGTGATGCTTTCTGCGCTTGGATTTAAAATGGCTCTGGGGATTTTGTTTGGAATAATTCTCCCCAAGTCTGGGCAGGCATCAGAATGCTTTTGTTCATTGGATATATAGATAGTGCCATTTAATGGAAGAAAATATTGAGTGGCCATCTTCTGATAATAAAGTGTTTCGGCGTAGTAGGGTGGGTATAGCTCTAAAGAGATATGTTCCGAAACTCCTTTCCAGAGCGGCCAAGTCTTGATTTTGTTTCTTTCTAGTGTCGACTCAACGGTACCAGATGACACTTTTTTTAAAGCATCGTTTTTTGTTGTGTTGGTTGTTGATGGCATGCGTATTAAACACAACTCTACTGTCGGACTCAGTAGTGTGATGCTATTAATGGTTAGAGCTTTTAGCCAGATGCCTTGGTGTTTTTTTAACACCGATTCTTGTTCATTTTTTGGTGTGCTTTGTTGTAAGTACAATTCACCTTTCATGATAAATAGAAAAGTGTCGGCCTGATGGTGGTAAAATCGAGTGGGTGTGGCATTTTGAAAAAGATGCTCATGAGCAACAAAAAGGTCATTTTTTTGATGGATGATCGTGTGCTTACTGGGTTCCCCAAGACTGTAGCTCGTCGGGGCGAGAGTGTTGTGATCCGCTAAGTTCATTATCCAGTACCTTTTTAATAATCCAATGTTATTGAAACACGAGAATAGCGACCTTTCCATGATAATCTTACGCAGAGTGTTGCAGTGTGTTGGGGTGTTTCTTTATAGTTGAGCCCATATGTAGTTTATGAAATCCGTATGTGTCAATAATTTACACATGCAAACGATGTAGAAGGAAAGTTTCCTTGAGTGAGTTGTCAAATTTCGAGTCGAATGAAACCCTTTCATTAAAAGACTATACAGAAAAAGCGTACTTGAATTACTCCATGTACGTTATTCTTGATCGAGCGTTACCGCACATCGGTGACGGATTAAAACCTGTACAGCGTCGCATAATCTATGCGATGAGTGAACTGGGCCTAAAGGCCAGTGCGAAATACAAAAAATCCGCTCGTACCGTTGGTGATGTGCTTGGTAAATTTCACCCTCATGGTGACAGCGCTTGTTATGAAGCGATGGTGTTGATGGCTCAGCCTTTTTCATATCGCTATCCCTTGGTTGATGGTCAAGGTAACTGGGGGGCGCCAGACGATCCAAAATCGTTTGCCGCTATGCGTTATACCGAGTCTCGACTGTCAAAATATGCTGACTTATTATTAAGAGAAGTTAGCCAAGGTACTGTGGATTGGACTCCTAATTTTGATGGTACTTTGCAAGAGCCATCGGTGTTGCCATCGCGTTTACCTAACTTATTACTAAACGGTACGACTGGTATCGCTGTCGGTATGGCGACGGATATTCCACCACATAATTTGCGTGAAATTGGTAGCGCCTGTATTCATCTTCTTAATAATCCAACGGCGGAATTAGACGATCTACTTAATTTTGTCCAGGGCCCTGATTTTCCAACGGGTGGCGAAATTATCACACCAAAAAGTGATATCGTTAGACTTTATGAAACAGGCAAAGGGCAGATTAAAGCCAGAGCCCGTTTTACTGTTGAAGAGGGCGAAATTGTTGTAAATGAACTGCCTCATCAAGTGTCTGGTAGTAAAATATTAGAGCAAATTGCAGCGCAAATGCAGGCAAAGAAATTGCCTATGGTTGTTGATTTACGTGATGAGTCAGATCATGAAAACCCGACTAGATTGGTGATTGTTCCTAAATCTAATCGTGTTGACATTGATTCTGTCATGACGCATCTTTTTGCCTCAACAGATCTTGAAAAATCTTATCGCGTGAACATGAACGTGATTGGTTTGGATGGATTGCCTCAAGTTAAACCGCTAAAGGATTTCTTATCGGAATGGCTACGTTTTCGTATTGACGTAGTGCGCCGCCGCTTACAATTTCGTCTCGATAAAGTACTGAACCGTTTACATATATTAGAAGGTTTATTAATTGCTTTTCTAAATATTGATGAAGTCATCGATATAATTCGAACGGAAGAAAAACCAAAAATTGAGCTAATGGCTCGTTTTGGTTTGACTGATATGCAGGCTGAGTCAATTCTTGAATTGAAACTACGCCATCTTGCTAAACTTGAAGAAATACGCATCAAGGGCGAACAAGACGAGCTGGAAAAAGAGCGCAAGCAACTAGAAGGTCTATTGTCTTCTGATCGCAAGCTAAAAAAACTTATTACTGATGAAATTCAAGAAGCCATCGATGACTTTGGCGATGACAGACGAACGCCAATTGTTGCTCGTAAGGAGTCTCAAGCGTTCACAGAAGAAGACTTGATGTCTAATGACCCTATTACGGTGGTTATTTCAAAACAAGGCTGGATTCGCGCTGCGAAAGGCCATGATATTGACGTTCATGGCTTGAGCTATAAATCTGGTGATGAATTTTTAATCAGTACCAAAGGGCGTTCAAATCAAACGCTTGCTCTACTTGCTTCCAATGGCCGAACTTATTCGATTAAAGCGCACTCACTGCCTTCTGCTCGCGGACAAGGTGAACCTATTACTGGGAGGATCTCGTTAGAGAAAGACGCCACTATTGTTTCAATGATCATAGACAACGAAGACGCTCACTATTTGATTGCCAGTGATGCCGGCTACGGATTTGTTGCTCAACTGAAAGAGTTGTATGCAAAAAACAAAGCGGGTAAGGCGACTTTGAGTTTGCCAAAAGGTGCGCAAGTCATGGCGCCAGTGTTTGTCCAGAGCCCTGAGAAAGGTCGAGTTGTAGCGATATCGAATGAAGGGCGTATGCTCGCATTTGATGTGGCTTCTTTGCCGCAAATGGCGAAAGGTAAAGGCAATAAAATGATCAGTATACCCACGACA
Source organism: Marinomonas primoryensis (assembly GCF_013372285.1). Lineage (NCBI taxonomy): Bacteria > Pseudomonadati > Pseudomonadota > Gammaproteobacteria > Oceanospirillales > Oceanospirillaceae > Marinomonas > Marinomonas primoryensis. The sequence goes on from NZ_CP054301.1 coordinate 1,452,809, forward strand.
CGTGCCGCTGATCGAGAAGAGCTAGTCGTTGCCATTGCGTGTGTTCAGCCTAATGATCTTTTGACTGCTTATGCCGGTAAGCGCTTTATGTCTTTTGCGGAAAAAGATCTAGAAGAATACCTTGGAGAGCGTGGTCGTAGAGGCTTAAAGCTTCCGCGAGGCTTCCAGCGAATAGATGGGCTTGAAGTGAAAGTCGGTGAGGGTAAATTGGCTAAAGTCGATGAGCCGCCTAAACAAGATTTATTTTAATAATGGATAAATTGGCATTGAGGTCATAAGCTTATTAGCTAGATCACGATGCCCATTTATGGATAAAAGCTGAATATACATACTCACTATGTTAAGTGAATTCGCGACCAAGTAAGAGGAAACGATAATGAAAGGTAGTCAAAAAGTAATAGACAGTTTAAATGCTTTATTAGCAAATGAATTGGCTGCAATTGACCAGTATTTTATACACTCTCGTATGTATGATGATTGGGGCTTGAATAAATTGTATGAGCGTCTCAATCACGAAATGGAAGAAGAGACTCAGCACTCAGACTGGCTTATCAAGCGAATTTTGTTTTTGGAAGGTGTTCCTTGCATGACCAAGCGTCGCGACCTGCTGATTGGTTCTGATCTTCGTTCTATGATTTCAAATGATTTAACGCTTGAGCTAGAAGTGGTTAGCTGTGTTCGTGAAGCGATTGCTGTTTGTGAGTTAGAGGGTGATTATCAAACGCGTGAAACGCTTGAGAAACTATTGTTTGATACAGAAGAGGATCATGTTTATTGGCTAGAGCAGCAGCTTGGTCTAATGGAAAAAATTGGCATGCAGAATTACTATCAATCTCAGATGGGTAATTAAGGGGATATTATGAAAGGTGATCGTGATGTTATTACCAATCTAAACAAGGTGTTGGCTAACGAATTAGTTGGTATTAACCAATATTTTCTGCATGCTCGTATGTTTAAAGATTTTGGCTTTAGTGCTTTAGATAAAGCTGACTATAAAGCGTCTATCCAGAAAATGAAAAATGCCGACCGATTGATTGAGCGTGTTTTGTTTTTAGAAGGTTTGCCAAATCTTCAAGATCTTGGTCGTCTTCGTATTGGTGAAAATAGCGAAGAGATGATCGCAGCAAATTTGGAGTTTGAGCTGGATACGCTGCCGGCACTAAAGTTTGCGATTAACTTGTGCGAGCAGAAAAAAGATTTCATGAGTCGTGATACGCTAGAAAAAATATTAGAAGAGCAAGAAGAGCAAATAGACTGGCTTGAGACTCAGCAGCATTTAATTGGTGCTTCTGGAATGGAAAACTACCTTCAATCCCAGATGTAATCGTTTGATTGTTGTGACTTAAGCAACTTGATATTGCGTTTCTGCTATTTTGATAAGCTCATTATTGAGTAGCTTTTTTGCGCATTGGCAGCACTTGCCGCATTGACTACCAATGTTGTGCTCTTTATACAGAGCGCGCATGGTAGTCGCCCCTTCCTGTATAGACGCTTTGATGTCTTTGTCTGATACCTGGTTACAAATACAAACATACATAAATGAAAATCACTCGCACTAATGTTTTGATCTTACGATTGTATTTTTAATGCTAATGATTATCAATAGATAAAATTTTATCTATTTCTGTTCTTTGATAGTTTTTTTCATTTTTTTGAAAACAGTTAAGAAGAGGGTTAAAAAGAGATTGAACCCTCGGTTAGGAATATAGGGTGGGCTTTAGACTTCTTTTTCAGCGATATCGTTAAGAACTTTGAGAAAAGACTCTGGATCATGGGCTCCCTGAATCATGAACTTATCGTTAATCACATACGTTGGTACAGAGTTAATGTCTAAACTGCGCAGATGTTTTAGTTTTTTCTCTGTGAGTGTTTGAGCCTCTGGGCTAAGTGCGTACTCAATGTCTGATTTTTGCATACCGATACTAAGAGCGGTTTCTTCTAAAATGCTTGTTAATCCAATGTCTTTCCCATTAGTAAAATAGGCATGAAACGTTGCTAAAACAAAAGGTGTGGCCAGGTTTGATTTAGTGGCTGCGAGCACAAACTGGTGAACAAGCTTGGTATTTGGGAGGCGGTCTTTTTCTGAAAAATTGAATTGGATTCCCGCTTCAATGCCGACTTGCTGTAGAGCGTGTGTGGCTTCGTTTAGCTTTTCTGAACTGCCAAATCTCTCACCTAGAAAAGTTTCTCTGTCTGCACCTTCTGCAGGCATGTCTGGATGCAGTTCAAAAGGTTGCCAGCGGATGTCTATCTTATAGTCGTCACCGAGTTGTTCTATGGCTTGTTTTAGGCGTGAATAGCCTAAGTAACACCAAGGACAGACTAAATCAGAAATAATATCTATACGCAGATCGGACATGAGTTCTCCTAAAAATATAAAAAATGGAATAGTGTAATGTTGAGTTTAAAGCGGTTTAATTGACGCTTAACGCAATGCATTGGCTGATTTCAGTGTAAGAGCGTCCGCTTTCTTGGTGCCAATGGTTAAACGCACGCTGTGCCGCTTTCCATGCAGATTGCGTGTCTCTTCCTGTGGTAATAATGTCGTGTAAACGTAAATAACCTTCAACGTCCTTTGTCAGCATAAAGGTGTCTTTGCCCATGGCTCTTAATGTGTAAGGGCCAGTATTTCCACCAAGCCGCGCCCCATTTTTTTTCAAATAAGCCCATAGACCGATAATATCGTCGTTAGGCCAGCTAGCAATAAAGTGAGAAAAAGAGCCGTGACTTGATTGGCATTCGCTAATCATTAAGGCATTTTCTCTGATGGTCATGACTTTGCCAAAATTGCGGATAATGCGAATATCTTTGGCTTTTTCTTCCCACATCTCATTGTGGATGAGTAGCATTTTTTCAATGTCAAAATCGAAAAAAACGGTTTCAAATCCCGGCCACTTATTACGCACAACTTGCCAGTTAATACCTGACTGAAAGACTTTTTGAGAAAAAGACGCTAACCATCGGTCGTCACTGTGCTCGCTTAATTGTGACGGACTTAATGGTCGTGAGAGCATTTCTTCAAGGTGGTTTTTTCCACCATGTCGAAGCGCTGCCCGATCGTAAATGGATTGAAAGAGTTCGTATTTCATCCAGGGCTCCTATTTAGTGTTGCTCAGTTTATCATAAGCCTTGGCGTATATAATGGATTGAGGCGATATCTTGTTTGGTATTTTAGTGATGGACGCTATGTGTTTGTCTTATAATGGGTCTAAATGATCCAGTCGAGAGAATTTGAATGACACACTTAAGCGTTAATCTGAATAAAATTGGCTTACTTCGAAATTCTCGAGGAAGAAATTATCCCAATATGCTCGAAATGGCGGAGCGAACGCTGGCGTTAGGTGCGTTTGGTATTACCATACACCCAAGACCTGATCAGCGGCATGCAACATACCAAGATGCTCATGATCTGAAAGCCCTATTAAAGCGTTTTCCGGGTGCTGAATTGAATATAGAAGGTTTCCCTGATGCACAGTTTTTGGATGTGGTTTTAGAAGTAGAGCCAGATCAATGTACGCTTGTACCGGATGACCCAAATCAGCTGACGTCTGATCATGGCTGGAACATTGCTCGAGACCAAGACGCATTGCGCCCAGTGATAGCAAAATTAAAAGCGAAAGGTATTCGTGTTGTATTGTTTATGGATCCTGATGCCGAAAATATGGCCTTAGCAAAAGAGGTTGGTGCTGATCGGGTTGAGCTTTATACCGAAGCGTATGCCAATGCTTATGGGAAAGAAGGCTTTGATGATGTTCTGGCTGCGTACCAAAAAACAGCTCAAGCTGCCTTAGAGGTTGGGTTGGCGGTGAATGCCGGCCATGATTTAGATTTAAATAATGTCCAGGCTTTGTGTGAGCAAGGTAGAATAATGGAAGTATCGATTGGGCATGCACTTACCGCAGAAGCATTAGATCTTGGTTGGGACAATGTTGTGAAAGCATACTTGGCCAAATTGGCGTAATGACAAGATGCAGGCAGAAAAAAGGGCGTATTGTGGTGGCTGTGGTTTTTTAGTGACGCAGTGTGTTTGTGAATGGGTGCCTAGGCTTTCTACTCACTTAAACATAGTCATCTTACAAGACCCGAAAGAGGCTAAGCACGCGAAGAATACTGTATCACTCTTGCGGTTAGCTTTGACGTCAGTGGAGTGTATTTCAACAGCAAATGTAGACGTTTTAAAAAAGGTATTATTACAGAAAAACCCTGCTAAATGGCGTCTGGTTTTTCCTTGTGATACCGCTATTGCAGTGGAGTCTATCGGGGCGGAAGAGGTGTCTGAGATTGAAGGGTTGATTTTCATTGATGCGACTTGGCGTAAGGCCAAAAAGCTGTATTTTACAGAACCCTTATTGCGTATTTTTGGAGCTGTTAGTTTTTCACAGCCGCCGGTGGGTCAATATAAGATTCGGAAGTCGCCAAACGATGCGTCTTTATCCACCTTAGAAGCGTGTGCTTATAGTATTGAGCAAGTAACAGGGGATAATATGCAACCGCTACGAGAATTTATGTTGACGGCGCAAGAGTGGCAATGGAGAAAACAACCGTTGAGTCATCGTCATGATGGTTGACGGTTTTTATAAGTAGCGGCCCTCATGACCATATAAAAGAGAAATCAGAGCATATTATGAGCAAACAAACAGAGATTGAAGCCGCCGTTTTACGTCGCCTTTTGAAACATCTAGACGATAACAAATCGGTGCAAAATATCGACCTGATGAATTTGGCGGGTTTTTGCCGTAACTGCTTGAGTAAATGGTATATGGCTGAAGCCGAGCAGCAAGGCGTTAAAATAGATTACGATGACGCTCGAGAGTTCGTGTATGGCGAACCTTATGATGCTTGGAAGGAAAAGTATCAACCAGAAGCCACCGCAGAACAGCTGACCGCTTTTAATGCAAAGTCTAAGTCCGATAAGTAAATTTAATATGAAAAAGCGATTCAATTCGTTTTTTTCTTTTCTAAGTCGCGCCAAACGGTTTGTTTGCGTGCTTCTTATTGTGTGTTTCATTCCACCGTTATGGTTGTATGCCGATGTTTCAGAGAAATATCGAACATTGGCCAAGCAGACGGGTGTTATCTATGGTTCGAGCGCTGAGAAGCGCATCTTGGCGTGGCGCCGCCTGATAGATGACTCTAAATCACTGTCAATTGTCGATCAGCTTACGCAAGTTAATAATTTTTTTAATCAAATGGATTTTGTTGACGATATTAAGTTGTGGGGCAAAGAAGATTATTGGGCAACACCCATTGAGTTTTTGGGAATGCAAGCAGGCGATTGTGAGGACTTTACTATCGCAAAATATTTCACACTTAGAGAGCTTGGGGTTCCAGATGAGCAGCTGCGTTTGGTATACGTTAAGGCGTTAACGCTCAATCAACATCATATGGTGTTGGCGTATTATCACAAACCAACTTCCATCCCTGTTTTGCTCGACAACATTGATAAAGAATTGAAACCCGCGTCAAAGCGCAATGACTTGTTACCTATTTATTCTTTTAATGCTGAAAACTTATGGCTTTCAAAAGAAAAAGGGCGCGGTGTGCTGGTAGGAGGCTCATCACGATTGAGCTTATGGACAGATTTAAATAATCGACTTAATACGATTACAAATTAGGAGAACATAGATGACGCTGTTCCGCCAATTAATGATGACGATAATCGCCATATTTTCACTGATGCTTGCGGTTGTAATGGGCATCAACTTTAACACGACAAAAGGCTATTTAGTCGGACAATTGGAGTCGACAACGCAGGATTCAGCAACATCATTAAGCATGTCTGTGTCAGATTTTATGGCGTTAGAGGATTATGTGTCTGTTGAAAGTAGCATCAATGCGGTGTTCGACAGTGGGTATTTTTCTGAGGTACGAATTCACGTTTACAATAATGATGAGAGTATTGTTCGCTCAAACGAAACTAAGATTGATGGTGTCCCTAATTGGTTTATTGATCTTATTGACTTTAAGGTTCCTGTTGCAAAAGCGGTTATTTCAAATGGCTGGAGTGAGCTCGGTCAGGTCTATATTACGGGCAGTGCTGGGTATGGTTATAATCAGCTTTGGCTTGCTTCACGTGACTTGTTAATATCATTTTTTGTCATTGGTTCGATTACGCTCATTTTAGGAAGTATTGCGTTACGTTATTTGTTTAGACCTTTAGCTGAGCTTGAAAAACAAGCAGAAGCAATACAGCAGCGCCGCTTTATCAAGGTGATTGATGTCCCAAAGACCCGGGAACTGAAATCTGTTGTTCTCTCGATGAACCGTATGGTTGAAAAATTAAAGAAGGAGTTTGCCGCTGAAGTGGAGACCGCACAATGGTTACAGGCTAAAGCATTTAAAGATCCTGTCAGTGGATTAGGCAATAGACACTTTTTCGAAAATCAGATGAAATCGCACTTTTCAGAGAGAGAGCGAGGAATAGATGGTCTTGCATTGGTTAGTTTAACGGACTTGGCCAAACTTAATAACGAACGAGGCTATGAATCGGCGGATATGTTTATTCAGTCTGCTGCTGATATATTAGCCAAAAAAATATCGTATATATCCTCTTATACTACCTTGGCCCGTTTATCTGGAGCTGATTTTGTTTTATTAATTCCAAATTTTGATCACGCTCAGCTTAAGCAGGTTGTCGAGGACGTTATGGTAGAGTTGATGGAATTGAATATTGCTAGCATCAGTTATTCGGATGCTGTTGCTAACATTGGTGCGGTCACTATTGATGGTTCTGTAGAGCGTTCAAGCGCCATGTCGCAAGCCGATGCAGCATTACGTGAAGCGAAACGCGAAGGCTGCAATACCAGTAAGGTGTATGATCTCAATACAGGTCAAAGCATGGCTATTAGTCGTAGCTCCTGGAAAGAAATATTGGAATCAGCCATACAACATCGATCTTTTAAGCTTAAAAAACAAAAGGTTGTGACCATAGATGAGTCTCCAATCACACTTCATGAGGAAGTGTTTATGGGGTTAGAACATGCAGGTAAAATCTACCATGCAGGGTATTTCATTGGCTTAGCTGAGCAGTTTGATTTAGGGAGCCAAATAGATCAGGTTATTATTAGTCGGGTCATTGAGTATATTAAGTCTAAGAAGTTGGAGGTTCCTTTGACAGTGAATTTATCCGCTTCTTCTTATGCTAAGCCAGCCTTTATTGAGTGGCTAAACAAAACGTTAAATCATCTTGAGGCTGGTGTAAAAAGTAAACTGATGTTTGAAATTTCAGAACAGAGCGTTTTGCTTGACGAGCAACAAGCCAGCTCATTGGCACAAATGCTGAAGACACAGCATGTCTTATTCGGTATTGATAATGTGGGTAAGCAGTTTTCGGCCTTCCAGTATTTGCAAAACCTTATGCCAGACTATGTCAAAGTTGACTCATCTTATACTCGTATGGCTGCTGGTAAGGAGTCTGAATCTTTCTTTATGCACACGCTTTGCAAGATGTTCAATAGCTTAAATATCGAAGTTATTGCAACAGGTGTAGAAAACGAGAAGCAATTAGTTGCTTTAAAGCGTTTTGACCTTGCTGGCGGACAAGGGTTTATTGTTGGGCGCGCGAAAGATATGTAAAAAAGCCGAATTATATATCTGATTTTAACGAAAGTGATGGACTCAAATCAAAGAATCATCACTTCCCTCTATGTTATGGGCATCGACCATTAAACTATCGTCTTGGGCATTGTGTACGCCACGAACCCATTTTCTACCAAGTAATTTCTTTTGGGCAGGCAAAGGTAGCTCGGTAAACTGTATTAAGCGCTTTTCTGATAGAAGATCGATTAAATCTTCTAAAATACGCATCATTTCACTGTCTGATTCAGACAGAATCTCTTGGGTACTGGTACTTGTCGCAGTGAATTTTTTTTCTAGTATGCTCGCAACCGACGGTTCATTTGGTGCGACTAATAGTGAATAGTCGTCTGACTGGGATGTGGCAACATCAATAATCTCACCATTTTCATTGATTTTTGCGTATAGCATATTGATTTCCTTAGATGTTTCAATTTGTAGTAAGGCGATTACTTCTCTTCACATACTACCTAATACACACTATTCTAAGCTATAGTTGTCGCCATTGTATTGTTGCTTTGTAAATCAGATTTTTGGTAGTTTAGGAGAAAAGAGGGTATGTCTGACTCTGATCGTTCGGAACAGAATGCTTCGTCACCTGTAGAAAATGATTCTCACGAAGAAAGTGAAATCATCAACGGATCTGACGAGGATATAATAGAAGAGCTAAACACAGAAGACTCTAAAGTGGATGACCTGCAATGGAAGACGCAAGGTGCGTCGTTAGAATACCCGAATCCACTGCTAGATTGCCTCGTGTTATTGAGTAAATACTTCCATAACCCCTATACAGCAGATGGCATTGCTGCCGGCTTGCCTATTACCGATAACGCGATGACGCCTGAACTTTTTCAGCGCGCTTCTCAACGTATAGGAATCAGCTCACGCTTTGTTAAGCGTGGTTTAAAGAAAATTCCAGATATGGTGCTTCCTACTGTACTTTTGTTGAAAGACAAACAAGCCTGTATTTTATTGGAAGTGGACAATGCGAAGGGGACAGCAAAGATACTTCGCCCCGAGTCTGGAGAAGGTGAGATAGTACTACCGCTGGCAGATCTTGATGAATCCTTTACCGGTTATTGTTTTTTTGTTCGTCCGTTGTATCAATTTGATAAACGTTCTGAAAAAAGTGACGAAGAAGAGGGTAAAAAAGGCCATTGGTTTTGGGGGACCATCGTTGGTTCTTGGCGTATATACCGCGATGTCTTTATAGCCTCATTACTCATCAATATTTTTGCAGTTGCTAGCCCGCTTTTTGTGATGAATGTGTATGATCGAGTTGTACCTAATAATGCGTTTGATACACTTTGGGTGTTGGCAATTGGTGCGGCTGTTGTCTACTTATTTGATTTTTTATTGCGAACACTAAGAGCCTATTTTATCGATATCGCGGGGAAAAAATCCGATATTTTGATATCAGCCACCATTTTCGCCAAAGTCAGTAATATTACTATGGCGTCACGACCCAAATCTGTTGGTGCGTTTGCTAAAAACCTTCAAGAATTTGAAAGTATTCGTGACTTTATTACATCGGCTTCAATCACGACCTTAGTTGATATTCCTTTCATGTTCTTGATCATCGGCGTGATATGGCTTATAGGCGGCCCAGTTGGTTATATTCCGATTGTGACGATTGCATTGATCGTTTTATACAGCGTTATTATTCAAATACCGTTACGTCGCTCGATAGAAGAAGGTCAAAAAACAGCGTCGCAGAAAAATGCCGTCTTGATTGAAAGCCTTTATAACGCAGAAAGCGTTAAGCTTAATAACGCAGAAGGTGTGTTTCAAAAACAATGGGAAAATGCTGTAGGAAATATTGCAGATTGGGGGGTGAAAACTCGTCAATTATCTCAGTCCTCTTCTTCTTTTGCGATGGTGGCTCAGCAGCTAACGACTGTGATCATTGTAATTGTTGGTGTCTATCAGATATCTGAAGGTAACATGAGTATGGGTGCCTTGGTTGCTGCCGTCATGTTAACGGGTCGAGCGCTCGGTCCAATGGCACAGGTCGCCAGTTTAGCGACGCGCTATAACCAAGCAAAATCGGCTTTTACTTCGCTTAATGAGATCATGGCCTCGCCGGTAGAAAAACCAGATAACGTTAAATTTGTTCATCGGCCTTTGTTTAAAGGCGAATTTCAGTTTGAGGCGGTTAACTTTGCTTACCCTGACCAAGAACAAGCCGCAGTGAGTGCCATTAACATTAATATTAAGCAGGGCGAAAAAGTAGCCATTATCGGACGTATCGGTTCAGGTAAATCGACGCTTGGTAAATTGATGACAGGGCTTTATACGCCGGACAGTGGTGCGATAAGAATTGATGGTGTGGACTTGCGACAAGTTAATCCGACAGATTTACGTCGAAACATTGGTTCTGTTTCACAGGATGTTAGTTTATTTTATGGCTCCATCAAAGACAACATAGTAATGGGCGTTCCTTACATGGAAGACGAGGCCATTATTCGAGCGGCAGATCTGTCAGGCGTCTCTGAGTTTGCTAATCGAAAACCTAATGGACTGGATAGCCTTGTTGGTGAACGTGGCGCGTTACTTTCTGGTGGCCAGCGTCAAAGCATTGCTATTGCAAGGGCGTTATTATTTAACCCACCTATTCTAATTTTGGACGAGCCGACAGCCTCAATGGACAATACGACCGAATCGAGAATGAAGCGTCGCTTAATCGAAGGGGTGAAAGAAAAGACTCTTATACTTATTACACACAAGGCTTCTATGCTTGACATGGTTGACCGGATTATCGTAATGGATAACGGTCGCTTGATTGCTGATGGTCCAAAAGCGCAAGTACATGAAGCACTTCGTCAAGGCAAGTTGAAGGTCAGCTAATTATGAGTAAAAAATCCCCAATTTCACAAGATGACTTAGAATATTTGACGGACCGTAATGCGGCGTTAATGCTTAAAACCCCTCGGGGCGGCAGGATTATTTTGTGGGTTATTTTTATTTTCGTCGCAGCTGCTTTGGTGTGGGCAAATTACACGGCATTGGATGAGGTTACGGTTGGCGAAGGTAAAGTTATCCCCACCAGTCAAGTGCAGCAAATACAAAATCTTGAGGGCGGCATTCTAAAAGAAATCAATGTCAAAGTTGGCCAAGTTGTTGACAGTGGACAGGTTTTAATGACTATTGAAAACACGGAAGCGTTGTCGTCTTTACGAGAGCAGCAAGCGGAGTTTATCAACTTGCAAGTACGAGCTACTCGCCTGCAAGCGGAATCTTATAGCCTAATGCCTGAATTTGATGCGGACGCTAAGGAAAAATACCCTCTAGTCGTCAATCGAGAATTAGATTTATACAATAGTCGATTAGAATCTTTGCGTACTAACCAAGCGAGTTTTCAGCAGCAAATTGAGCAAAGAAAACAAGAGATTGTTGAGCAACAAGCAAAGTTAGACAACTTAAAACAGAGCTATGTATTTTCGAAAGAAGAACTGGATTTAACGCGTCCAGCCTTTGAGCAGGGTGCTGTTTCTAGAGTTGAGCTATTGCAACTTGAGCGTCAAGTGAATCAGTTGCAAGGGGATTTGGAGGCGACTCAATTAGCGATTCCTCGCGCTCGTTCCGCACTGAAAGAAGCACAAAGTAATTTAGCAGAGAGCGATGCACAGTTTCGCGCGGAGGCTCAGGAGGACTTAACGGGCGTAAAAAGTAAGTTAGATCAGCTTAAAGAAGTCAGTGTCTCACTTGAAGACAAAGTTTCCAGAACGCAAGTTCGATCCGTGCTGAAAGGGATTGTAAAACAAATTCAGTTAAATACCGTCGGTGGGGTTATTAAGCCTGGTATGAATTTGATGGAAATTGTACCCATTGAAGACTCTTTGTTGATTGAGGCGAAAGTTCGCCCTGAAAATATTGGCTTTATTAAGCCGGGCCTTAGTGCTGTGGTGAAACTTTCCGCTTATGATTTTGCTATTTTTGGCGGTTTGCATAGCACGGTGGAAAATATCAGCGCGGACACTATTCTTGATGAAGAAGGAAATAGCTTTTTTTTAGTCAGAGTTAGAACCGATAAAAACTATCTAGGGACAAAGCAGGCCCCGTTGCCGGTTATCCCAGGTATGCAAGCAACGGTAGATATTATTACAGGTAAAAAGACGTTATTGGATTACTTGCTAAAACCTATCTTAAAAGCCCAGCAAAATGCGCTTCGTGAGCGGTAATTACAAAAAATACTTTAGGAATGCTAACGAGTAACAAATGTTAACACTCTAGTTTTTTTTACTGGTTAAAATATCCAAATTGCACTTGATAAGGCGAGATTCATTTTGAAAATTTTGTGTTGGAGTACCGACCAAGCCGTATGGAAGCACTGGAGTCAAGTGATCAGTGCTGATATATCATTGGTTCGTGTCGAGGCGTTAGGTGATGTATACGAAACGCTTCAAACGACGTCGTCAGAATTCAAATACTGTTTTATTTTTTTAGAAGATAAGTCGTTTTCGAAAAAGGTTGAGGATGTGGTTGCATTACGTTCCGTTTTTCCACATCAAAAAATCATTGTGTTTCCGAATCAAACGAGCCAAGCCGCCGCGTTAAGGCTCTTCTCTGTTGGTGTGAGTGGGCAATGTGCGCCTTATATTGGTAAAGATCAGTTGGATCTTGTGTTGTCTGTTGTTGACTCTGGTGAAATTTGGGGTGGAAAAATATTTATTCAGCAGCTTATTCAGCAGTCTGCAACCACGGCACAGGTTAATGAAAGTGAGTTGGAAGACTTATCTGAGCGTGAGTTGAGCGTGGCTCAATATATAGCGAAAGGATGGTCGAATAAGAAAATTGCTCTTGAAATGGACATTACCGAGCGTACGGTAAAAGCACATTTAACGTCAATTTTCAAAAAAACAAATACAAAAGACCGACTAGCTTTAGCATTGTTGGCGCAGAGTTATTACTCTGTGCTTTAATTTAGTTCTTATTGAGTTGTGCTCCGCACTGCTTTCGTTCGTTATTCCTCTTATTTTTTTTCCTTTACCGTTGTATTCACTATAGAGCTCCTCTAACAGGGGCTTTTACTATCTATTTATCTTTAATTCTCGTGTATCGAAATGGCGCATATTTTGCAGCACCTTTAAATGTATTTTTACGTTTTTAAGAGAGTGCACCATGTCTGCGCCCCCGGTAAAAGAGTTAACAGTGATGCTTGTTGATAATGAGCCAGCCAGAGCTGCTATTGTTGAGCAAGCGATGATGGATAGCGGTTATCGCGTTATTAGACGCCTTGATAATGCCAAAAATCTGACCGAAGCAGTAACCAAATTTCAACCTGATATGGTCATTATTGATATCGAATCCCCTGATCGAGATGTGTTGGAAAATATGTCTCGACTCACTCAAAATAATCCTCGTCCCATCGTGATGTTTGCTGAAGAAGATGACTCTCATCATGTTGAAGCGGCTATAAGGGCAGGTGTTAGTGCTTATGTTGTAGACGGTGTAAAAAGAGGCAGTGTCAAAGCCATACTGCAAGTTGCGATTGCCAGATTTCGTGAATTTCATGCGCTCCGTTCTGAATTAGAGACGGTGAAAAGTCAGCTTGAAGATAGAAAATTGATAGACAAAGCGAAAGGCTTGATTATGAAGCATCAAAAATGTGATGAGCCTGCTGCTTATCAAGCCCTTAGAAAGCTGGCGATGGATCGCAGTCAGCGTATGACCGACGTTGCTCGAAATATCATATCGGTGATGGAATTAATGGGAGGTTCAAAGTGAACCTAAATAAACCAATGAACATTATTCTTAATAGCGAGCCTGTCCGGGTGGGTTTTATCCCATTAATTGATTGCGCCCCTTTTGTTATTGCTCACGAAAAAGGCTTCTTCACTCAGGAAGGGGTTGAGGTTGTTCTTTCTAAAGAAGCCTCTTGGGCTAGTATCCGGGATAAAGTTGCGTTCAATTTACTGGACGGTGCACACATGTTGGCGTCTATGCCAATTGCGGCCAGTTTAGGTATTGGTACGATTAAAACCGCCATGCAAACCAGTTTTACCGTTAGTCATAATGGCAATGGCATTACGATTGGCAATGATTTGTATAAACAGCTTCAGAAATACGCTAATTCATCTACTGAGATTCGTTCCGGTGTTGCATTAAAACGATTCATAAACAGTCGTGAGCCGCAATCTGAGCCACTGCGTTTTGCGATGGTTTACCCTTACTCTTCTCATAATTATCAATTGAGAGATTGGCTTGGTTGTGCGGGAATTGATTCAGACAAAGATGTTCAGATTATTGTTGTCCCACCGGTAAAAATGGTGGATAGCCTAAAAAAGGGTGAAATAGATGGCTATTGTGTTGGCGAGCCTTGGAACAGTCTTGCGGTAGAGCAAGGCGCCGGTCATATGCTGGTTACTGGCTATGAAATTTGGGGGAGCACGCCGGAAAAAGTATTTGGTGTGAATTCTATCTGGGCAGAGACAAATCCACAGATTCATCTTGCAATGATTCGAGCGTTAGAGAAAGCCTGTACTTGGGTGGATGAGCCCGAAAATCGAACCGAGCTCTTGAATATATTAAGCCATCCAGATTATCTGAATTGCACCATGGAGCAGTTGGTTTATGGGTTTGGTTCAATTAAGCCGAAAGGGCAGTTTGATTGGCCGATGGAAGCGTATCAGCGCTTTTCGGGTCACGAAACCAATAAGCCTTTACCCAGTTATGCTTTGTGGATTATGGCGCAGATGTATCGTTGGCAGCAATTAACTCAAGTAACTTCAATTAATCATGTGGCAGAGCAAGTGTATCGACAAGACCTTTATTACCAAGCGTTAGGACTTGAGGTTGAACGGGATGATTCGTGGCGTTTATCTACTCAAGAAGAGTCAGAATGGTTTGGTTCGGTAGCGTGCGGGAAAATTCGTTTACACCCAGATGGCATATTGAAAGGGTTTGTTAAATAACGTGTCTTTTTATAGTGCGCCGCGCATAGAAATAGGGCGTAAGCGACGGTGGTTCATGTTATACGTGCTTATAAAAGTAAAAAATTTGAATAAAAACCAATAAAATCAGTGTCTTATTTTTATTGGCACGCCGTATGCTTTATTTTAGAAATAAGGTTAAATATATAGAACTTACTGTATGTTTTTCGAATTTACATCTTGGTGAAATGAGCAACGATGCTTAATTTTTACCCACATTACAGATAGTTCAATGTAGAACTATTTATGAATGGCAAAGGCGCCTGTGAACACATTTTTGTGATTCACATGCGCCTTTTTTTGTTTTTATCACTTTTCTAACGCGGAGCATGGCTATGACTATGAGATCTTTTAAAGCGGCTTTATCTTTGTCGACAGCAGCATCTACCACTAAAAAAGCAGGACTGTCTCTATTGGTTGGTTCTGTACTTTTTTCCGGTATGGCTCAGGCTGAGCTTGGTTATCCAGAAAAAGAAGAGCTGAAATTTGGCTTTATCAAATTGACGGATATGGCGCCGTTGGCGATTGCCTACGAAAAGGGTTACTTCGAAGATGAAGGTTTGTACGTCACGCTAGAAGCTCAGGCTAATTGGAAGGTTTTGCTAGATAGAGTTATTGACGGGCAGCTTGATGGAGCACATATGTTGGCGGGGCAGCCTCTGGGCGCGACGATTGGCTACGGTACTAAAGCACACATTGTTACCGCTTTTAGCATGGACTTAAACGGTAACGGCATTACTGTTTCCAATGATGTTTGGGCTGAAATGAAAAAGAACATTCCACATGATGCCGATGGAAAACCCGTTCATCCAATCAGTGCGAGTGCTTTAAAACCTGTTGTTGATGGTTATAAAGCAGAAGGTAAACCTTTCAAAATGGGGATGGTTTTCCCCGTCTCTACCCATAACTATGAGTTGCGTTATTGGTTAGCCGCTGGTGGTATTCACCCTGGTTACTATGCACCAGCGAAAGGCGACACGAGTGGTCAGATTAATGCTGATGCTTTGCTTTCTGTAACGCCGCCACCACAAATGCCAGCCACGATGGAAGCCGGAACGATCCATGGCTACTGCGTAGGTGAGCCTTGGAACCAGCAAGCCGTCTTTAAAGGCATTGGTGTTCCAGTGATTACCGATTACGAGATTTGGAAAAATAACCCAGAAAAAGTATTCGGTGTGAGCAGTGATTGGGCTGAAGAAAATCCAAACACACACATTCGTGTCGTAAAGGCGATGATTCGAGCGGCTAAATGGCTAGACGAAAATAACAATGCAAACCGCCCAGAAGCGGTCGAAATCTTATCTCGTAGTGATTATGTCGGTGCGGATTACGATGTTATCGCCAACAGTATGACAGGGACTTTTGAATACGAAAAAGGCGATAAGCGCGATGTGCCTGACTTCAACGTCTTCTTCCGCCATCACGCGACTTACCCTTACTACAGTGATGCAATCTGGTACCTAACGCAAATGCGTCGTTGGGGGCAAATTGCCGAGCCGAAATCAGACGAGTGGTTTATGAAGACGGCGAAAGAGGTTTATCGTCCAGATATTTATGCTCAAGCGGCTAAAACGTTAATTGAAGATGGTCTGATGACAGCGTCTGAGTTTCCTGACTTTGATAAAGAAGATGGATTTAAAGCACCACAAAGCGAGTTTATAGATGGTGTTACCTATGACGGCAAGCATCCTAATGATTACCTGAAAAGTTTTAAAATTGGCTTGAAAGGCGACGATCAAATATAAGTCAAGTGAATACCAAGGCGGCTAATAGGTCGCCTTATTCGTCAAATTGAGTGAGAAAAGATTTATGAATATACCCAGCTTATCCATGGCGTCATTAAAAGAAAGAATCGCCAGCTTTTCGCTAAAAAGTGTATTACTTCCTCTTTTTGGAATTTTAGTGTTTGTTTTGCTGTGGCAAGCCGGAGCGAGCCGAGTTCACACTTCTTTAGGTGAGTTTCCTGGGCCAACTGTTGTATACGAGCAATGGAACAGTCTGGTCGCTGAACATCAAAATGAGCGGATAAAAGAAGATAAGTTTTACGAACGTCAAGA
Organism: Marinomonas primoryensis; assembly: GCF_013372285.1. NCBI lineage: Bacteria > Pseudomonadati > Pseudomonadota > Gammaproteobacteria > Oceanospirillales > Oceanospirillaceae > Marinomonas > Marinomonas primoryensis. The sequence goes on from NZ_CP054301.1 coordinate 1,469,373, forward strand.
AAAGCGTATTGAAGTTCGACAAGTAAAAGATCCTAGCTACGAAGGTAGATTAATAGATTACACGGGTAAACCGACGTTTTTTGACCAAATATTCACCAGCTTATATACCGTACTAGCTGGTTTTGGTTTAGCCAGTTTCATTGCTATTCCACTGGGCATTTTGATCGGTTTGAATAGCTCGGTATACAGTGCGCTTAATCCAGTAATTCAAGTTTTCAAACCGGTTTCTCCGCTCGCTTGGTTGCCTTTGGTCACTATGGTGGTGAGCGCTAGTTATGTCTCAGATGACCCGATGTTCTCCAAATCCTTTTTGACTTCGATGTTTACCGTGACCTTGTGTTGTATGTGGCCAACGCTGATTAACACGGCCGTTGGTGTGGCTGCGGTTGAAAAAGATTTACTGAATGTATCAAAAGTTTTGCGGCTTGGTTGGGTCACTCATGTTATTAAGATCGTCATTCCATCTGCTATCCCTCTTATGTTCACCGGTCTACGGTTGTCACTGGGTATTGCTTGGATGGTATTGATTGCGGCCGAAATGCTGGCGCAAAACCCGGGGCTGGGAAAGTTTGTTTGGGATGAGTTTCAAAATGGTAGTTCTGACTCTTTAGGACGAATCATGGTGGCGGTGTTGATGATTGGTTTCATCGGTTTTTTATTGGATAGAGCGATGCTGATGGTTCAGCGCTTTGTCTCTTGGGATAAAACACAAGTGCTTCGTTAAATAGAAATACGTTAATTAGAAACAGATCAAATAGAAATAGAGACATTGGAGAATAGCATGGCAACACATCTAGACATTAGTAAAGTTTCTATCGAATTTCCAACCGCGAAAGGCTCGTTTAAAGCGTTGGATAGCGTCAGTCTGAAAATTGCGAAAGGTGAAATTGTTTCTCTTATCGGCCACTCAGGTTGTGGTAAATCGACGGTGCTTAATATTGTCGCCGGCCTTTACGACGCGACGGAAGGCGGCGTGTTGTTGGATGGGAAAGAGGTGAAAGGACCGGGGCCTGAGAGGGCGGTTGTTTTTCAGAATCATTCATTGCTGCCTTGGTTAACGTCTTACCAAAATGTTGAACTGGCGGTAAAGCAGGTTTTTAAAAAAACCAAGTCTAAAAAAGAAATGCACGACTGGATCATGCACAACCTAGAGCTTGTACATATGACTCATGCGGCGGATAAGCGTCCTGATGAAATATCAGGCGGAATGAAGCAACGTGTCGGTATTGCTCGCGCTTTGGCGATGGAGCCTAGTGTACTTTTGATGGATGAGCCTTTTGGTGCACTGGATGCACTGACTCGAGCTCATCTTCAAGACTCCTTGATGGAAATTCAAAAAGACCTCAATAACACCGTCATTATGATTACGCACGACGTAGATGAAGCGGTATTACTGTCGGATCGTATTGTGATGATGACAAACGGCCCAGAGGCAACCATAGGCGAGATTCTTCAAGTGGACTTAGAGCGTCCTCGTGATCGTTTAGCGCTTGCGAACGATCCTAAATACGTGAATTACCGAGCGCAAGTGTTGACCTTTTTGTACGAAAAACAGCGCAAAGTAGAGCCTATCGTCGCGGTTAAGAATAAAAAACCAGCCACCAATGCTCATGTCGCGAATGCTTAAGCAAATGAAGCCATCAAGTCGCGTTCGCATCGTTATTGTTGGCGCCGGAATGGCGGGCAGTAAACTGGCGAATGATTTGCTGCAAACGCCCAATACCCATCATTCAATCACCTTGATAGGTGAAGAGTCTCAAGTGGGCTATAACCGCATTATGTTGTCTTCACTGTTGGCGAACGATATTTCTGATGCAGAAATGCCGTTGGTCAGCACCGATAAAATGCGTGTTGGTGGTGTGCATATTATTTCTGGTGATCCGGTTATTGGTATGGACCTTGAAACAAAAGAACTACGTTTGGCCAGCGGCCAAAGTGTGACTTATGACCAGTTAATTTTCGCCACCGGTTCGCGGGCCAAGATGCTACCGATAGAAGGTGCGTCTGCGCCGAATGTTATGGGTTTTCGTACTTGGCAAGATGTTGATGTGATGACGGCGCTTAAAGGTTGTCAGTCAGTGTGCGTGATTGGCGGTGGGCTTTTAGGCTTAGAAGCCGCGGTTGGTTTGGTTAAGCGCGGCCATAAAGTCACTGTATTTCATCGATCAAATTGGTTGCTGAATCGTCAACTGGACGCTGAATCTGCTCAACTCTTACAAAACCGGCTCGAAGAAATGGGTGTCCAATTTCAATTAGGTGAATCACCGTCGGCATTTTTACAGTCAAAAACTGGATTGGTTACGCATGTGGTTTGCCAAAGCGGTGAGCACATGCCAGTGGATTTGGTGGTGATGGCCGCAGGGATTTCACCTGAAGTTCGTTTGGCAAAAGAGGCCGGGATAGACGTTAATCAAGCCATTGTTGTCGACGAAAAAATGAAGACGTCTCATCCTGATATTTTTGCATTGGGGGAATGTTGTGAGTTTGAACAGCAAACGTTTGGTTTGGTTGCGCCAATTTGGACACAGATCAAAGTGCTAATAACGGTATTAAGTGGTGAAGATTGTTGTTTTGTTATTGAGCCAACACCCACCAAGTTAAAAGTATCTGGAGTGAATCTTTTTTCAGTCGGAAAAATTCAACCTTCTCAAGATGATGACTGCATTTTTTTCAAAGATGTGGCAGCAAACCATTACCGCAAACTGGTGGTCAACGACGGCTTACTGGTTGGGGTTATTCTTTATGGCAACGTCGCCGATGGGAGCTGGTATTTCCAGCTTATTCAAAATAAGACCAATGTCTCTGACATGCTTGAATTACTGGTTTTTGGTGAGGCGTATTGTCGTCCAAAAGTAGCCTGATAAGCAGATTTAGACGTTGCTAGTTAAACAAGTAAGGGGAAACACGATGACTTCTAATAAACCTTTATCAACGATCAAACCACATCTTGTTGTGGTGGGTAATGGCATGGTTGGCCATCATTTTGTCGAGCAGGTCATCGCTCAAGGTGGTCATGAAAACTTTCAGATCACCGTTTTTGGTGAAGAGCCGCATTTAGCGTATGACCGTGTGCACCTTAGTGAATATTTCACCGGCAAAGGCGCAGCGGATTTAGCGATGACGGATGGCTCATTGTACGACGACAATGGCGTTCGGTATTTCACTAATAGTTTGGTAACGCAGATTGATCGTGCTGCGAAGCTGCTTGTTTTGAAAAATGGTGAGACATTGTCTTACGGTAAGCTTGTGCTTGCCACAGGGTCTTATCCTTTTGTTCCACCGATTCCTGGCCATAAACGTAACAATACCTTTGTTTACCGGACGCTTGAAGATCTGGATGCGATTAGGAATTGTGCGAAAACAGTGACGCGCGGTACGGTTGTTGGTGGTGGTCTGTTGGGTTTGGAAGCGGCAAATGCGCTCAAAAATCTTGGTCTTGAAACCAGTGTGGTGGAGTTCGCACCACGCTTGATGCCAGTACAGTTAGATGAAAAGGGCGGAAGCGTCCTCAAAGGCATGATCGAAGGTTTGGATGTAAAGGTCTATACCGACACGGCGACACAAGACATTGTCGACGGTGAAACGGCTTTTCATCGTATGAATTTTGCAGACGGCACTCACCTTGAAACGGATTTAATTTTGTTTTCTGCGGGTATTCGCCCTCAAGACGCATTGGCAAAACAATCGGGTTTAGAGATGGGCGAGCGTGGTGGTATCACCATTAATAATCATTGTCAGACAAGCGATGAGGACATTTATTCTATCGGCGAGTGTGCGCTGTGGAATGGTCGAATTTATGGTCTAGTGGCGCCAGGTTACACCATGGCAAAAGCCGCTGCAGGGCATTTGTTAGGCACGGAAAGTTTGTCTTTCACTGGTGCAGATATGAGTACCAAGCTCAAACTACTTGGTTGTGATGTAGGTTCTGTCGGTGATGCTCATGCCCAAACACAAGGTTGTAAGGTGTTTGTATATCAAGATGAGATTAGCCAAAGCTATCGAAAAATGGTGGTGTCGGAAGATGGTAAAAAGTTATTAGGCGCAGTATTGGTTGGTGACAACAGCTATTACGATACGTTGTTGCAATATTATCTGAATGCCATTGATTTGCCAGCACAGGCTCAATCATTAATTTTGCCTGCGATGGATGGTGCGCCAGTTGGATTGGGGGTGGATGCTTTACCTGCGACGGCGTCTATTTGTAGTTGTCATAATGTCTCCAAGCAAGACATCAGTGACGCCGTGTGCAACGGGGCTTTGTCTGTTGGCGATGTGAAAGGTGTTACCAAAGCCGCAACGGGCTGTGGTGGTTGTGCGGCGTTATTGAAAAAAGTCGTCGATAACGAATTACTGGCGTTGGGTGTGGAAGTAAGTACTGATATTTGTGAGCACTTTGCCTACACGCGCCAAGATTTATACAACATGGTGAAAATCGAAGAAATTAAAAGCTTTGATCGCTTATTAGAGACTCACGGTAAAGGCCACGGTTGTGAAATTTGTAAGCCAGCGGTGGGGTCTATTTTAGCCAGTGTTTGGAATGATTATGTTCTGAAAAAAGAACATATCAGCTTGCAGGACACCAATGATCGTTTCTTAGCGAACATGCAAAAAGACGGAACCTATTCGATTGTTCCTCGTATTCCTGGAGGGGAAATCACCCCTGATAGGCTGATTGTATTAGGTGAAGTGGCGAAAGAATACGCGCTTTATACCAAGGTGACAGGTGGTCAGCGTATTGATTTGTTTGGTGCAACATTAGCTCAGCTGCCAGAAATCTGGGAGAAGTTAATCGCTGCTGGTTTTGAAACAGGCCAGGCTTACGGTAAGTCATTGCGTACGGTGAAATCCTGTGTTGGTAGTACTTGGTGTCGTTATGGTGTTAACGACAGCATGAAAATGGCGATTGATCTTGAGAACCGTTATAAAGGTTTACGTTCACCTCATAAAATAAAATTTGCCGTATCAGGTTGTACTCGAGAATGTGCAGAGGCGCAGAGCAAAGATATTGGTGTGATTGCAACAGAAGGTGGTTGGAATTTATATGTCTGTGGTAATGGTGGTATGAAGCCTCGTCACGGTGATTTATTTGCCACTGATTTAGACGATGAAACCTTAGTAAAATACATTGACCGTGTGCTGATGTTTTATACAAAAACCGCAGATCGCTTACAGCGAACATCGGTATGGATGGATGGTTTAGAGGGTGGTTTAGCGTATTTAAAAGACGTTGTTATTAATGACAAACTTGGCTTATGCGATGAGTTGGAAGCGCGGATGGAACATATTGTTGATACTTTCCAATGTGAATGGAAAACCACCTTAGAGGATCCAGAAGCACTCAAAACCTTTCGTCAGTTTGTTAACTATGAAGGGGTTGATACCAACGTGGTCTTTGTCGAAGAGCGAAACCAGATGCGCCCAGCAACAGATCTTGAAAAACAGCAACTCATTGCTAAGGCGGGGTAATAAAATGACGATGCAGTGGAAATTAGTGTGTAAGCAAAGCGACCTTGTTGTGGGCGCTGGTGTGGCGGCCATGGTGAATGGTGAACAAATAGCGTTGTTTTATGTACCCGAATCGGAAAAAAAGGTCTTTGCAATTGGAAACTGGGATCCGATAGGAAAAGCCAACGTAATGTCGAGAGGTCTCGTTGCCCACCTTCAAAATGAATGGGTGGTCGCGAGCCCTTTGTACAAACAGCACTTTGTATTGGCATCGGGCCAATGTATTGAAGAAAACATCAAAGTGCCTCACTGGTCTGCTAAATTAGAAGATGACAATTTATACATTGCGCTGAATTAAATATTAATGCCAAAAAATACGTGCACTTAAGTGATTGCTTTGCTCTATATAGGTGCGTTTTTACCTAATGTGTCATTGGTTTTTTTTGATAGCTTGTCCTAACGCCTTTAATAGCGGTGAACGATGAGGTTTGTATGAATTTTTCAAGTTGGCTCACTTATTGCTTTTATAATATTAACTGATGCACCGTAAACCGACGATGGCTTACACATAAAGCAGTCAGATATTACAAAAGGCAACGAGGCCCAATCGCTTTTCTAGGAAAGCGATTGGGCCTTTTTTTGTTTTTTAAAAGCGTGAGGAAGGTCCATGACAGCAACGATCGGAAAAACGACCTGTCCATATTGTGGTGTGGGATGTGGTGTTAATTTAACGATTCCAAACTCGTCAACGGAATCTGTGCCACCAGTCTCCGGTGATTTAGATCATCCGGCCAACTTTGGTCGCCTTTGTGTTAAAGGTAGTAGTCTTGCTCAAACGCTGCAATCGGATGATCGTCTTTTGACGCCCATTGTTAAGGGGGAATCTGTCTCTTGGGAGTCGGCTGTAGGCACGGTTAGCGATAAAATTGCACAAGTTGTGCAAGATCACGGACCGGATGCGTTCGCTTTTTATCTTTCTGGCCAGATCCTAACGGAAGACTATTATGTCGCGAATAAATTAGCGAAAGGTTTTATCGGTACCGCCAATGTGGATACCAACTCTCGTTTGTGTATGGCGTCTGCCGTGGTGGGTTACAAACGAGCGTTTGGCTCTGACACCGTGCCTTGTAACTATGAGGATTTAGAACTGTGTGATTTATTGATCTTGGTTGGATCAAATGCGGCGTGGACGCATCCTATTTTGTATCAACGAATGGCGGCGGCGAAAAAACAGCGCCCTAACATGAAAATTGTGGTGATCGATCCTAGAGAAACGGCAACGTGTGATATTGCCGATTTACATTTGGCCATTAAGCCGGGCAGTGATGCGGCTATTTTTTCTTTTCTTCTGCAGCACTCCGCACAAACGGGCATTCTTGATAATGACTTTATTGCCCAACATACCAACGGCTTTAATGACGCCTTAAAGCAAGCAAATGAATCGACACCCAACCTTGTTTCAGCTGCGAAATTTAGTGGTGTGAGCGAGCAAGCATTAATGAGGTTGGCTCATTGGTGGGAACAAACAGAGAAAACAGTCACGTTTTACTCCCAAGGAGTGAATCAATCTTCGTCTGGTGTGGATAAATGCAACGCAATTATTAACTGCCATTTGGCCACAGGACGAATAGGAAAAGAAGGCACAGGGCCTTTTTCGATAACGGGCCAACCAAATGCCATGGGTGGACGAGAAGTCGGTGGTTTAGCGAATCAGTTGGCCGCACATATGGACTTTGCAACGCCAGGCGCTCAGGATTTGGTTCAGCGTTTTTGGCAGGCCCCTAACTTGGCAACAGAAAACGGTTTGAAGGCGGTTGATCTATTTCAAGCGATGGAAGAAGGTAAGGTCAAAGTTGTTTGGATTATGTCGACAAATCCTATGGTGAGTTTACCGGATACGGCTCAAGTAAGGCGCGCATTGGAAAAATGTGAGTTAGTGATTGTCAGTGACTGTAAAGCACACACGGATACTACCGCGTTGGCGGACGTTTTGTTACCAGCAACGGGCTGGAGCGAGAAAGACGGCACAGTAACGAATTCCGAGCGACGGATTTCTCGTCAACGCGGTTTACTACCTGCTCCTGGTGACGCCAAACATGATTGGTGGACTATTTGTGAAGTGGCAAAAAAATTAGGGTTTCAAGCCGCATTTTCGTACAAGGGTGTGCATGATATTTTTGCTGAGCATGCGGCTTTGTCTGCCTTTGAAAATAACGGTAAACGAGATTTTGATATTGGCCATTTTAGTCAAATAAGCAAGCTTGAATACGATGGTCTGATCCCCGTTCAATGGCCTGTGCCTAAAGGCAAGCCAGAAGGAACGAAGCGGATGTTCGAGGATGGTCGCTTTTTCACCCCAGATGGACGAGCTAAATTTGTCCCCATCGTGCCTAAGTTGCCAATCAATGAACCGACCAGTGAGTGGCCGTTCATGTTGAATACTGGCCGAGTTCGTGATCAGTGGCATACGATGACGAGAACAGGGGATGCCGCCTTGCTAACAAAGCACACAGATCAACCATACGTTGAGATTCATCCGAAAGATGCGAGACAGTTAGGCATTGAAGATAAAACGCTGGTTCGTCTTACTTCGCCTTATGGGGAGGCGCTGTTAAAGGCGAAGGTGAGTCGAGCGATATCGCCGGGAAATGTGTTTGCACCGATTCATTGGACGCAACAGTTCTCGAATGCGGCGGTTGTATCAAATTTAATTCCTCAAGTGGTTGATCCTTTATCGGGCCAGCCAGAATCAAAACACGCTCAAGTGAAACTTGAAGCGGTGACAGAGGTTTTCTATGGTGTGATCGTTTCAGCAACGCCGTTGGAAGCGCTTGATTTCACTTATTGGTGTTATGTGCCATCAAAGCATGGCTATCATTACGAAGTAGTGTGGTCGATTGGGGAAAGTGTGGCTTCTATTCAATCTTCGTTTAAAATATCGGCTCAAGTAACAGGGGAATGGTTAGAATACACCAACCCTAGGACTCAACAAATAAGGTTGGCGTATATTACTGATCAAAAGCTAACCGTTGCAGTGTATTTGCATCCCACACCTAAATCTATTTTTTGTGATTGGCTAGAGTCTAAATTGGCTGTAAATGAAACGCTGTCTGAATTAGATCGAATGGCGATTCTGGTTGGTACGCCTGCTAATGTTGAGGATAAAGGCACGATAGTGTGTTCATGCTTTCAAGTTGGCAGTAAGCAAATAGAAAAAGCCATTGCGGGTGGTGTTTGTTCCCTTGATGCGTTGGGGGCGCAATTAAAGTGCGGTACTAATTGTGGTTCTTGTCTTCCTGAATTAAAGCATTTCATTCCTACTATAACCGAGTTGTCAGCATGACTATCAGAATAAGTAACGACTTCACGCAATACGTCAAAATATTGGGGCGAGGTAAGAAAGGCGCACGTAGTTTAACCGTTGAAGAAGCGGAGCACGCTATGTCTCTTATGCTTTGTGGAAAAGCGGCGCCAGAACAATTAGGTGCTTTTTGGATGCTGATTCGTATTCGAGAAGAGACGGTGGAGGAAACGGTTGGCTTTACTAAAGCAACACGTCAGCACCTTGCAGAAAAAGATGCGTTGAATGTGAAAGTGGATCTTGATTGGCCGTCCTACGCAGGCAAGCGAAATGAGTTGCCATGGTTTTTATTGGCCGCGCTTGCATTGGCGAATAATGGTTTAAACATTGTTATGCACGGTCATGCCTTCACGGGGGAAGAGCGAATTTACGTGGATGAAGCGATTAAAGGCCTAGGGTTGCCCATTTGTCATTCTCGTGTAGAAATAAAGCCCCGACTTCATCAAACTGGGTTTGCTTATATTTCGTTGGAAAATATTGAGCCTGCTTTAGGGGAGTTGATGGATTTAAAGTACATGTTAGGTCTGCGTTCACCGGTTAATACCGTTGTTCGAATGATGAATCCGTTTGCGGCAGATCACAGTGTTCATGGCGTATTTCATCGTGGTTATGATGATCTGCATGTGGCCGCTTATGAGCAACTAAATGATCCGTCTGTCCTTGTTTTTCGAGGTGGAAATGGTGAGGCAGAAGTGAACCCTGAACGAGATGTGACTTTGCTGAAATGGCAAGGAGGGGTTGCTAGCCAAATTAGTTGGCCTAAAGCGGAAAAAGAACATAAGCGTCTTAAGCACAATTTAGACCTTTCGCGTCTGACGGATCATTGGAGTGGTGAGCAAGTTGATCAGTTTGGCGAGCAGGCGGTAAGACAAACCCTAGCGTCTGTTGCTGGGCTTATTTATGGTGTTGCATCTCATGATGAGTGTTTAATTTTGGCGGATGAAATTTGGTTTAAACGCAATAAAGGCTGGTTGTCTCAAACCACATAAAAGGGGTGTTATGGTTTTTTTGTCTTTATCTGGCGCGGTATTGGCGGGTGGAAAGGGGGAGCGTATGGCCAGTCAGGATAAAGGCTTGTTATTGTTTCGTGGAGAAGTGATGGCTTTGTCTGTTGGTTTAGCTTTGCGGCAAGTAACTGATTGTGTCTTTATCAATGCCAATAGAAATTCTGAACGTTATGCCGACCTTGGTTTTGAAGTGATAGCAGATGATCAATTTTACCAAGATAAAGGACCATTATCAGGGTTGGCCGCATGTTTAACCTTTGCTAAAACGTCGCATTTATTGGTTTCTCCTTGTGATACACCTTGTATTAGTGGTGATGCTTTTACCAAGTTGATATTCGCAAGTAATGCGTTTCCAGATCGCATTCATTACTTAAGCGATGCTTTTGGTAGTCACCCTTTGCATGCCATTCTTCCCGTGGAGCCCGCTTTGATAATGTTGAAAGACTTTCTTGATAAGAGTGAACGTCATAGCGTCATGGCTTTTTATGAGGTTTTCGGATGTGAGTCTGTTTTATGGGATAAGTCGGAAGAATTGCTAAATGTGAATACGCCAGACGTTCTGAGTTAATGTCATCAATTTCCGCGTCTACTGGTAATGGTAGTGCTTACAGTAATTTAACGGAATCTATGTCTAGGTAGTATGATTCACCATCTTCTTTGTGTTCAAGTTTGACCAGTAAATAATCCAGTTTTGGCACAAACCAAAAAGATGTTTTTTTACCTTTGTCTAGGTTGTCTGTTCGAATGATTTTAATGGCAGACAGTCGACCTAGTTTGGTTTTAATAGTTTCCATTTGGTCACGTTCAAAGCGCCAGTTTTTGATATAGCCACCATCAGCAATTTGATAATCAAATTCGTTTTTACCCAGTTTTAGATCTTGTCTAACTTGTAATTGAATAGACAGTTTATCCAGTGTCTTTGGGTTGATAGCAAGATTCCATGGCTTATCTTTTACGTCATTTCTAACTAGATTTTTATCCCAATCAAAAGTGAGGGTAGCGGTTCTCTTTTTGCCAAGAACGGTGCTCTTGTATTCGTATTTTTGTGGAATGATTTGGTGATCTTTAACCTGGAATGTTGAAGACTCATTTAATGAAGCGATCATGCTGTCAGCAGAAAAAACAAACCGCCAGAAATTATCTGATTGTTTCGATAAGGTTTGTTTGCCTTCAACTTTTAGGCTAATACCTTTTTTCCAGATGGTACTGTATACCGCTGAATAGGGTTTTAGGAATGTGGTTTGTGGGGCTGCTGCACTTACTTTCGTTGAAGAAAGAGAAAGCATGAGAACGCTCATAAAAATAGCAACTAAATACATTGGGATTTTACGAGCTCTCATACTTTCTCCAACATCATGTTAGTGCTTGGTTATAAAGAACACCGCTTTCAGAAAGTGTATTCTTGTCTAAAAAAGCCTTTCCGTCATGGAATGTTAATCTATCTTCGCTGAACCATTTTACGGCCAGTGGGTAAATAATGTGTTCCATTGCGTGGACTTTATTCGCTAAGGACTCAGTCGTGTCTTCTTCTGCTATTTTCGTACTGGCTTGCAATATAACCGCGCCAGCATCCAGTTCTGGGCTAACGAAGTGTACTGACACGCCATGTTCTTTTTCATTCGCATCAATAGCCCGTTGATGCGTATTTAAGCCTTTATATTTAGGCAGCAATGAGGGGTGAATGTTTAACATTCTACCTTCATAATGTTGCGCAAATGTTTCCGTTAAAATACGCATAAAGCCAGCGAGAACAACCAGCTTGGGTTGGTATTGATCGATGAGCTTTTGTAGCTCAGCATCGAATGCTTCTCGGCTATCAAAGGACTTATGGTTTAACGTGTGAGTAGGTATGCCTGCTGCCTTGGCACGCTCTAGCCCGTAAGCGTCTGCTTTGTTGCTAATGACCGCACAGATATTGATACTGAGTTGCCCTTGCAAGCTTTGATCAATCAAAGCTTGCAAGTTGCTGCCGCTGCCAGAAATTAAGACAACGATAGGGAAGCTCATGCCTGCGTCTCTAGATCAGAAATTAAAACGTCTTTTCCGCCATTGCGAGGGCAAATTTCACCTATAATCCAAGCATTCTCGCCTTCTGCTTTTAGAATAGAGAGTGCTTCGTCTGCTTTGTCTGCATCAATAGAAAGTACCATACCAACACCGCAGTTTAGAACACGGTACATTTCCTCTTGCTCAACATTTCCTTGTTCTTGTAACCAATCGAACACAGCAGGACGCTTCCAGCTGGTGGCATCAATTTTTGCTGCAGCATCTTCAGGTAGAACGCGAGGAATGTTTTCTAGTAAACCACCACCCGTGATATGAGCGAGCGCATTAACTGAAATACTTTCCATTAGTTTAAGAATAGATTTCACGTAAATACGTGTCGGTTCCATTAGGGCATCTTTAAGAGCCACACCATCAATGTCTTGATTTAGGTCTGCCTTGCTTACTTCGAGGATTTTGCGGATCAAAGAGTATCCGTTTGAATGGGGACCAGATGAGCCTAACGCGATTAATTTATCGCCCGCTTTCACATTGCTGCCATCGATGATGTTGTCTTCTTCAACAACACCAACGCAGAAACCCGCTAGATCGTAGTCGCCACCATGATACATGCCTGGCATTTCGGCGGTTTCACCACCAACCAGTGAGCAACCCGCTAGTAGACAGCCTTCGCCTATGCCGGTGACAACGTTAGCAGCAACATCTATATCCAGTTTTCCTGTTGCGTAGTAGTCAAGGAACAACAGAGGCTCTGCACCAGCAACCACTAAGTCATTTACACACATTGCCACTAGATCGATGCCAATCGTGTCGTGTTGATTAAGGTCCATCGCTAAGCGAAGCTTAGTACCAACGCCGTCAGTGCCTGAGACAAGAATGGGATTTTTGTACTTAGTTGGAAGGCGTGTCAAAGCACCAAATCCACCTAGGCCTCCCATTACTTCTGGGCGACGAGTTTTTTTGCTTACACCTTTAATGCGTTCAACAAGTTGATTGCCTGCGTTGATATCTACGCCTGCGTCTTTATAACTAATCGATGGTCTGTCTGACTTGGTCATTGCCTATGCCTTATCATGGTACGAGGAAAAAAAAGGCATTTTAGCATAGTGGCGCATTAGGGCTATGGTTCTTTGCGATTAAGACAGTAGAATAGGCAAATAAACGAAGGAAGGGTTATGAATTCTCGTATATTTTTACTACTTATTAGTGTTTTTTTTATTTCGTCAGCCAATGCTGTCTCTGTTCAGGGGCTTTATCGGGCTGAAATTAATTTGCCAGTGACGCAGTCTGAGACACAAATGCTGGACGAAGCATTTGGTTTGGCGGTTGAAAATGTGTTGATAAAAGTGTCTGGTGACAAAAATGCCATCACTGGCAACTTGTTGGTGCAGGCTAAAAAGAAAGCATCGACTTGGGTTGCGCAACATTCTGTCGCCTCTCTTAATGAATTGCTGCCCTCTGACAACGGGTTTGTCCCGGGAAAAGAAGTCAAAGTGATTTTTTATCAAGAGTCTATAGATGGCTTTTTATCTGAAAATGGCTTGCCTGTTTGGGGTGATAACCGACCATCGGTGCTTATTTGGCTGGTTAGTGAAAGTAACGGCATTAGAACGCTTTCAGGTTCAAGAGAACCCTCAGAAACGTTAAACGAGTTTGCTCAAGCTGCAAATCAGCTTGGAGTACCAATATATGCGCCATTGCTTGATGATGTGGATAAAAAAAGTATTGCGGTTTCTGATGTGTGGGGCTTTTTTGAAGACAACATCGCTAACGCAAGCAAGCGTTATCAGACAGACTCTGCCGCGGCTTTAAAGATAAGCAATTATGCTGGGCACATTGGCGGTAGTTTGTTGGTTTTACTCAAAAATGGAGAAACCGAACGCTTTTCATTAAGTGGTGAAACGCCGAGTGACATTGTTGGTCAGGCGAGTATCGCGCTGGCGAAAACATTTTCCTCTCGCTATGCGTCGGTGCGTAATCGCCTTTCTGCCAGTAAAATGAATGTTCGAGTGGCTGGGGTGATTAGTTATAGCATTATGAATAAGGTTCAGTCTTATTTAGAAAGTATTAGTGTTGTACGAGATGTTACTTTGGTTCAAGTTGATGGCGAAAAAGTGGAGTTCTCTGTGGAAATCGATGGAGATAAGCAGAAGCTTTTTAATTCAATATCATTAAGCCGTTTGCTTATTAATGCGCCATTAAATGCGTTAGATCCAGATGCAAACCGGGTTGTGTCTTATCAATACAGTGGGGTCAAATAAATGACGGATACGTTACAAGAGAAGATTGTTGAGCGCGACTTTTTTGCTCGTCCAGTAGAAGAACAAAATGATTTTTTACACCAAACTTGGTGTAATCACTGTATGGAAGTGGACTTGGGAATGAAGAATCCTAAGGAATTTGAGACGAAAGATCGAGTGTGGATAGAAGGTGATTGTTTGAAATGTGGCCATTCAACCATCACTGAAATAGTGGAAGACGACGAAGAAGAGTAGTTCGTTTGTAGATGAAAAAAAGCCGCACTATGAAGTGCGGCTTTTTTATATCTAATCAGTCAAAGACTACTTATCGGTAGGGTAATCTCGTTCAGGTTGACCAATATAAAGCTGGCGAGGACGGCCGATTTTATAAGGTCCACTGATCATTTCGTTCCAATGGGAAATCCAGCCAATGGTACGAGACATGGCAAAAATCACCGTGAACATACTGGTTGGAATGCCAATGGCTTTCATGATAATGCCAGAATAAAAATCTACGTTAGGGTAAAGCTTGCGCTCTACAAAGTATGGATCTTCAAGTGCTATCTGCTCAAGGCGTTTAGCAATTTTTAGTAAAGGGTCATTAGATTGTCCTAATTCAGCCAATACTTGGTCACAGGTTTCGCGCATTACTTTGGCACGAGGGTCAAAGTTTTTGTAAACGCGGTGGCCGAACCCCATTAATCTAAATGGATCGTTTTTGTCTTTTGCTTTTGCGATGAATGTATCGATATTATCAACATCACCGATTTCTTCTAGCATGCTAAGTACCGCTTCGTTTGCGCCGCCATGAGCGGGACCCCAAAGCGTTGCGATACCAGCCGCAATACAAGCGAATGGGTTTGCACCAGAAGAGCCAGCCAAACGTACAGTCGATGTAGAAGCGTTTTGTTCGTGATCCGCATGAAGAATGAAAATTTTATCCATTGCTTTAGCAAACACAGGGTTGACTGTGTAATCTTCACAAGGTGTTGCAAACATCATGTACAAAAAGTTTTCTGCATAAGATAGGTCGTTACGTGGGTACATAACAGGTTGATCTTTAGAGTATTTGTAACAAATTGATGCCAATGTCGGCATTTTAGAAATTAAGCGGAAGGCCGCAATTTCACGATGCTTCGGATTGTTAATATCCATGTGATCTTGGTAAAAAGCCGATAAAGCGCCAACTAGGCCACACATGATCGCCATTGGGTGAGCATCGTTTCGGAAACCCTCGATGAACTTGTGCATCGATTGGTTCACCATGGTGTGCTTACCAACGGTTTTTTCAAACTCTATTTTTTGCTCTTTATCAGGCAGTTCCCCATAAAGTAGCAAATAACATGTCTCTAGATAGTCTGAATGTTCTGCAAGCTGGGCAATTGGATAACCTCGATGCAGAAGGATGCCTGCATCACCGTCTATATAGGTAATAGAGGATTCACAAGAGCCGGTAGACATAAATCCTGGGTCGTAGGTGAATACACCGTTAGCGCCTAGACCACGGACGTCTATAACGTCTGTGCCTAAAGTGCCTGAAAGAACAGGAAGTTCGATAGTTTTATCGATCCCATCCACTGTGAGTAGTGCTTTTTTATCAGCCATTTATGGTCTCCTTCGTATTCTGGTTCGGGGCTAAGAAGTCGTAGTTTGACCCTACCTAACCCAGAAGGTGCGGAAAAAATACTGTTTCTAGGCTATAAAAGTCAATCTTGTTCACTTACACACTATTTACATTACGGTATGTTATTTTGTAATTATCTGACAAAGTGGCGTATTAGGGTAAAGTCAAGGGAATGATTTATTTTAGTTAAGATATTGATATAAAAGAGTTTTATCTGTTTATTTGCGGCTGAAATTTATGTAATTTTATACCATTATTGTTTCGGCTTATGGCTACATTCATTTGCTGAATGGTGACCATTGAAAACCTCTTGTCTAGTCTATTTGTCTTAGTATTTTTCGCTGGTCTATAATTGCGCCTCAGACGATTTCATTGATTTGTTGATGCTAGTGGATAAAAGAGAGTCGCTTTTAAACATTTGTTTGCAAATCGATGGGATTTTCCAAGCAGGCCTATGACGTGGTTATATTACTCTGATCCAGCAACGAGTGTGGTTACGTATAGACATTGGGTCGTGATTGACCATTCAATCAATAAAGTGGTGTAAAAAGTCGTGAACAAAAAAAGACCAGTCAACCTTGATATTTCAACGATATCGATGCCCGTCACGGCAATCGTGTCTATTCTTCATCGTATAACAGGAATCATCCTCTTTGTGGGATTGGCTTTCTTGTTTTATGCATTCGATCTTTCTTTGGAGTCTCAAGAGGGGTTTGATCAGGTAGTTAATGCGCTACAAACTAGCTTCCTCGCGAAGTTTATCATCTGGGGTGTTGTTTCTGCGCTGATGTACCATTTTGTAGCAGGTGTGAAACACTTGTTTATGGATTTGGGGCACTTTGAAGAGCTGGAAAGTGGGCGTAGTGCTGCTGTCGCAAATCTTGTGATTGCTGCTGTTCTAATCGTGTTAGCAGGAGTGTGGATATGGTAACTCAAATTACAAGTTTTGGTCGTTCGGGCCTTTACGATTGGATGATGCAGCGAGTCTCTGCTGTTGTATTGTCTTTGTACACAGTCTTCATTATTGGTTACTTGTTGCTTAATCCTGATCTTACATACGATCAGTGGAGTGGTTTATTTGAAGCAACATGGATGCGGATTTTTAGTTTGATGGTGCTTTTATCCATTGGTATTCATTCTTGGATTGGCTTGTGGTCAATTTCTACTGACTATATAAAAGCAACTGGTCTTCGTTTCTTCTTTCAATCTCTATGCGGCTTAACAATGTTTGTTTACGTCGTATGGGGTGTTCAGGTTCTTTGGGGGCTATAAATAATGGCAAATATTCGTACTATATCTTTTGATGCCATTGTTATCGGTGGTGGTGGCGCAGGTATGCGCGCCGCACTACAGTTAACAGAATCGGGTTTGAATACCGCATGTGTTACTAAGGTGTTCCCGACTCGTTCACACACTGTATCTGCTCAAGGTGGCATTACTTGTGCGATTGCAAGTGATGATCCAAATGATGATTGGCGTTGGCATATGTATGACTCTGTGAAGGGGTCGGATTATATTGGTGATCAAGACGCTATTGAATATATGTGTTCTGTTGGACCTCAAGCGGTTTTTGAACTAGAGCATATGGGGTTGCCATTTTCGCGTACAGAGCAAGGACGTATTTATCAGCGTCCATTCGGTGGTCAGTCTAAAGATTTTGGTAAAGGTGGTCAGGCTGCTCGTACTTGTGCTGCAGCAGACAGAACAGGTCATGCGCTTTTACATACACTTTACCAAGGTAACCTCAAAGGTGGCACAACATTCCTTAATGAATGGTATGCGACGGATTTAGTAAAAAATAACGAAGACGATGTTGTTGGTGTTATTGCCATCTGTATCGAAACTGGCGAAACGGTTTACCTTAAGGCGAAAGCAACGGTTATCGCAACGGGTGGCGCAGGTCGTATTTTCCAATCGACAACCAATGCTCATATCAATACCGGTGACGGTGTCGGCATGGCGTTACGTGCTGGCTACCCAATGCAGGATATGGAAATGTGGCAGTTTCACCCAACGGGTATATACGGTGCCGGTACGCTTGTTACAGAAGGTTGTCGTGGTGAAGGTGGTTACCTGATCAATAAAGACGGCGAACGTTTCATGGAGCGCTATGCGCCAAACGCAAAAGATCTTGCTGGGCGTGACGTTGTTGCTCGTTCTATGGTTCTTGAAATCCTAGAAGGTCGTGGTTGTGGTCCTAAAGGCGATCACGTATTGCTTAAATTAGATCACTTGGGTGAAGAAACGTTGAATCAACGTCTTCCAGGTATCCTTGAGTTGTCTCGTACTTTTGCTCACGTTGATCCAGTGAAAGAACCGATTCCTGTTATTCCTACTTGTCATTATATGATGGGTGGTATTCCAACCAATATTGGTGGGCAGGCACTTAAGCAAAACGAAGCCGGTGAAGATATTATTATCGGTGGTCTTTATGCATGTGGTGAAGCCGCTTGTGTATCTGTTCATGGTGCAAATCGCCTCGGCGGTAACTCATTGCTTGATTTGGTTGTATTCGGTCGAGCTGTTGGTCTTCAGGTTAAAAAATCTTTGGATGAAGGTTTTGAATTGCTAGATGCTGACAGTGCAAATGTTGAAAAGGCGATGGTGCGTTTGAATCGTCTAAACAATACGACTGGTGGTGAAAGTGTTGCTCAAGTTCGTGATGATTTACAAAGTGTTATGCAGCTTTACTTTGGTGTATTCCGCGATGGCGAAGCAATGCAAAAAGGTCTGGCTCAGTTAAAAGAAATTCGTGCACGTGTTGAAAACTTGCACCTTGAAGATAAAAGTCAGGCGTTTAATACAGCACGTATTGAAGCGCTTGAGCTTGAAAACCTCTTGGAAGTTGCTGAGGCGACCGCTATCCCTGCTGAATTCCGTAAGGAAAGCCGTGGCGCTCATGCTCGTAACGATTTTACTGAACGTGACGATGAAAACTGGTTGAAACATTCTCTGTTCCATCCTGCGGACAAGTCGGTCACTAAGCGTGATGTGAACTTTAAGCCGAAGACAATGGAAGCTTTTCCACCTATGATTCGTTCATACTAAGGAGTAATTCAGTATGTTAGTTAGTATTTATCGCTACAACCCTGAAAAGGACGACGCTCCTTACATGCAGGATTATAATATTGAGTTGCCAGAAGGTAAGGATTTGATGGTGCTTGATGTCTTGAACTTGTTGAAAGCTCAAGATCCTAGTATTTCGTACCGCCGCTCATGCCGTGAAGGTGTGTGTGGTTCTGATGGTATGAATATGTCTGGCAAGAACGGCTTAGCTTGTATTATGCCCGTATCTGAAGCACTCAAAAAAGGTAAGTTGATACTGCGTCCGCTTCCTGGTTTGCCGGTGGTTCGTGATCTTGTTGTTGATATGGGGCAGTTTTATAAACAATATGAAAAGATCCGCCCGTTCTTGATCAACGATACGCCTGCACCAGCAATTGAACGCTTGCAAAGCCCTGAAGAGCGTGAAAAGCTTGATGGGCTTTATGAATGTATTTTATGTGCTTGTTGTTCAACGGCGTGCCCATCTTTCTGGTGGAACCCAGATAAGTTTGTTGGCCCAGCTGGATTGTTACAAGCATACCGTTTCTTAGCGGATAGTCGTGATACGGCAACGCAAGAACGTCTTAGCGACTTAGATGATCCATTTAGTGTCTTTCGTTGCCACGGTATCATGAACTGTGTGAGCGTTTGTCCTAAAGGGCTAAATCCAACTAAGGCAATTGGTAATATACGTACTATGCTTTTGCAGAGAGCGACTTAATAATGCTCCTAGTGGTCCTTAATATTACTTTATTGTGACCACCAAAAGTCGGCGGCTTGAATATTGATTCAATGCCGCCATTTTTGCATATTCTCATGTAGAGAATGCAACAAAAAGAATTTAAAATTCGATCTTTACGAGCACGGACGCGCTAAGAAAAGCCACTGACTTTGTGATAATGGATTCAGAATGTTTTATTTATTTAAATAGATCGTTCTTAGTGGCTGAGTATTGAACGTAAAAGGGCGAAAGTAGCTGGAAATAAACAAAAAATCGAGGCTTTAATAGCCTTACGGGCCTGATAAAATGATCGACCAAAATCATAGGTTGATACCGGGACCCCGGTAGCTGGCTCGAACATAAGGGTGATCGAGAATGCACGAAAGTTTAATGGAGTTGCTGTGGAGCACCTCTCATTTTTCAGGTGGAAACTTGGAATATGTTGAAGGGTTGTTTGAAAGCTATCTCGTCGATCCGAACTCTGTGTCGGAAGAATGGCGTAAATGTTTTGATCAATTGCCTCGTGTAAGCGAAGCGCAATCAACGGATCTTCCTCATTCCGTGATTCAGGAGCAATTTCTACAGATTGGTAAGAACAAATTCCGCTCTATGCCTGTTTCTTCAGGCCAAGTAGCAAGTTCTGACCATGAGCAGAAACAAATTAATGTTTTGCAGTTGATTAATGCTTATCGCGTTCGTGGGCATCAACATGCAACACTTGATCCGCTTGGATTACAAAAACGTGAGAAAGTTGCGGATTTAGATATTGGTTATCATCAATTGACAGGCGCAGATTTAGACACAAAGTTTAATGTTGGCTCTTTGTTTTTTAATAAAGAATCGCTAAAGCTAAGTGAAATTATATCTGAGCTTGAAAAAACTTATTGCGAAAGCATAGGTTATGAATTTATGCACATTGTTGATACGCAAGAAAAAGCGTGGCTTCAACAGCGTGTCGAATCTGTTCGTTCTCATCCAGAATATTCTCAAGAAACCCGTGAAAGCCTACTTGAGCGTTTAACTGCAGCGGAAGGGCTAGAGAAGTATCTTGCTAGTCGTTATCCAGGAGCAAAACGTTTTGGCCTTGAAGGTGCTGAGAGTTTGATTCCAATGGTGAATGAGCTGATCCAGCGTTCTGGTGCACTGGGTGCAAAAGAAGTTGTTATTGGTATGGCTCACCGTGGTCGTCTAAATGTATTAATAAATACGTTAGGCAAAAACCCGAAAGATTTATTTGATGAGTTTGAAGGTAAGAAACTTGTTAATACGTCTGGAGATGTTAAATACCACCAAGGTTTTTCTTCAAATGTGATAACAGCGGGGGGTGAGGTTCATATAGCGCTATCATTTAACCCATCGCATTTGGAGATCGTTTCGCCAGTTGTTGAAGGTTCAGTTCGTGCTCGTCAAGATCGTCGTAAAGACACGTCGGGTAAAACGGTTGTTCCTATCTCAATCCACGGTGATGCGGCATTTGCAGGTCAAGGTGTGGTTATGGAGACATTCCAGATGTCTCAAACTCGCGCCTATCGTACTGGCGGAACAGTGCATATTGTCATTAACAATCAGGTTGGTTTTACGACTAACCGCCAAGAAGATTCACGCTCTACTGAATACGCAACCGATGTTGCTAAAATCATTCAAGCGCCTATCTTTCATGTTAATGGTGATGATCCAGAAGCTGTCTTGTTTGTTACTCAATTAGCATTAGACTACCGTTACGAGTTTGGTCGTGATGTTGTGATTGATATGGTTTGTTACCGTCGTCGTGGTCACAATGAAACAGATGAGCCTTCTGGTACACAGCCGTTAATGTACAGTGTGATTAGCAAGCTAAAAACAACACGTACTCTCTATTCAGAGCGTTTAGTGGGTGAGTCTGTTGTCACGCAAGAAAAATCTGATCAAATGGTTATCGAAAATCGAGATGATTTAGACAATGCTCGACATGTTGCGAAAAGTCTTGTTCTTGAATCTCAGACTGGCTCATTTGTTGATTGGAAGCCATACATTGGTGTTGAATGGACCGATGCTGGAGACACAACATTTCCATTGTCTCAACTACAGAGTATCGCTAAGAAATTAACAAGTGTGCCTGATGGTATTGTTATTCAGCGCCAAGTTCAGAAAATTTATCAAGATCGGGATAAAATGACAGCCGGTGCGCTGCCTCTTAACTGGGGTTACGCGGAAATATTGGCTTTTGCAACCTTGCTTGAGCAGGGCTATCCGATCCGTATTACTGGTCAGGATTCTGGTCGTGGTACGTTCTCACATCGACATGCTGTGATTCACAGTCAAAAAGATGGCAGTACTTATATCCCTTTGAAACATTTGTCTGAGGACCAGCCTACGTTGGATCTGTATGACTCTTACCTTTCAGAAGAAGCGGTATTGGCATTCGAATATGGCTATGCAAGCACGTCGCCTAAAGGTTTGGTTATTTGGGAAGCGCAGTTTGGTGACTTTGCCAACGGTGCGCAGGTTGTAATTGATCAATTTATCACCAGTGGTGAGCATAAATGGGGTCGCCTGTGTGGTTTGACCATGTTGTTGCCACACGGTTATGAAGGTCAAGGCCCTGAGCATTCATCAGCACGACTAGAGCGCTTCTTGCAGCTTTGTGCTGAATATAATATTCAGGTTTGTGTACCGACTACCCCGTCACAAATTTTCCATATCATTCGTCGTCAAGCGATTCGACCAATGCGTCGTCCGCTTATTATCATGTCTCCTAAGAGTTTGTTGCGTCATAAGCAAGCGATTTCGACATTAGAAGACTTGGCGGAAGGTAGCTTCAAAACGGTCCTACCAGAATCGTCTGAAACTGTTACGGCGGATAGCGTTAAGCGCATTGTCCTTTGTAGCGGTAAAGTGTATTTCGACTTAATTAATCGTCGTGAAGAGCTACAAAAAGATGATGTTGCTGTGATTCGTTTGGAGCAATTGTACCCGTTCCCATACACAGACCTTGAGTCTGAGTTAGAGCAGTACAAAAATGTTGAGAGCTTGGTTTGGTGTCAAGAAGAACCGAAAAACCAAGGTGCTTGGCATGCCAATCGTCACCGCATGAATCGAGTATTGGAAAAACTGTATCCAGAATTGAAAATCCGCTTTGCAGGTCGAATTTCGTCTGCTGCCCCAGCGGCTGGTTACATGTCTATCCATGTTGAAGAACAAGAAGCACTGGTCAACGACGCACTAGTTGGTTAGTACCATAGCCTGTCAAAGAGATAAGGGTATAAAATGAGCATTGAAATTAAAGCACCTATTTTTCCAGAATCTGTAGCCGACGGTACCGTTGCTACTTGGTACAAACAGCCAGGCGAAGCCTGTGCGCGAGATGAGCACATTGTAGACATCGAGACAGATAAGGTTGTCTTAGAAGTTGTTGCACCAGCTGATGGTGTGCTTAAAGAAGTATTGAAAGCAGAAGGCGATATCGTTCTTAGTAACGAAGTAATGGCCATTTTTGAATCTGGGGCAGCGGCATCTGCAGCACCAGCTGAAAAATCAGCTCCAACACCAGCGGCTGCTGCCCCTGTTAAGTCTGCTGCTCCTGCAGCTTCTGCGAAAGAAACGGTTCAAATTAAAGCACCAACTTTCCCTGAATCTGTCGCTGACGGCACCGTTGCCGCATGGCATAAACAGCCAGGAGAAGCGTGTTCACGAGATGAGCACATTGTTGATATTGAAACAGACAAAGTCGTTTTAGAAGTTGTTGCTCCTGCAGATGGTGTGATTGGCTATATTCTTAAAGCCGAAGGCGAAACTATTTTGAGCGATGAAGTACTGGCTAACTTCTTAGTCGGTGCAACTGGCGCAGCGGCACCAGTTGCCGAGGCGGCACCTGTTGCAGCTGACAATGATGAAGATGGTATTGCTGGTCCTGCTGCTCGCAAAGCATTGGCTGAAGCGGGTCTAACGTCTGCTCAAGTTAAGGGTACCGGTAAAGGTGGTCGTATCACAAAAGAAGATGTTGACGCTGCCGTGAAAGCAAAAGCATCGACTCCAGCAGCGCCAGCGGCTAAATCTGCAACTCCAGCTGCTGCAGCAACTGTGCCTGCATTAGGTGCCGATGGTCGTATTGAAAAACGTGTTCCAATGACTCGCTTGCGTGCAACTATTGCAAAACGCCTTGTTGAAGCTCAGCAAACAGCAGCCTTATTGACGACTTATAACGAAGTTAATATGGGTCCAATCATGGAACTTCGTAAGAAATACAAAGAAGAGTTCATCAAGGCTCATAACGGCACTAAGCTTGGCTTTATGTCTTTCTTTGTTAAAGCCGCTACGGAAGCGCTTAAACGTTTCCCTGCAGTGAATGCTTCTATCGATGGAAATGATATGGTTTACCATGGCTACCAAGACATCGGTGTTGCTGTATCAACAAGTCGTGGCTTGATGGTTCCAGTATTGCGTAATACAGAAGCAATGGGCTTGGCTGACATTGAATCTAATATCATGGATTTCGCAATCCGTGGTCGTGATGGCAAGTTGGGCATGGATGATATGCAAGGTGGTACTTTTACCATTACTAATGGTGGTACGTTTGGTTCTTTGATGTCTACGCCAATTATTAACCCACCTCAAACGGCTATCTTGGGCATGCATAAAATCCAAGATCGTCCAATGGCTGTAAATGGTCAGGTTGTTATCCAGCCAATGATGTACTTAGCCTTGTCTTACGATCACCGTATGATCGATGGTAAAGAAGCGGTACAGTTCTTGGTAACAATTAAAGACTTGCTAGAAGATCCTGCGCGTTTGTTGCTTGAGATCTAAGCGTTTAAAAACTAAGTACTTGAATTTAAGTATTCGTACTAACGTTAGAGTATGAATTGATTCTGCAGCAGCGCCCACAAAGCGCTGCTCGGTAAGACTGAAATAAATGGAACCTCTTATGTCTAATAAATTTGATGTTGTTGTAATTGGTGGCGGCCCTGGAGGCTATGTTGCTGCAATTCGAGCTGCTCAGCTGGGTCTGAAAGCGGCATGTATTGAAAAATGGTTGGACAAAGAAAACAAGCCTCGCCTAGGCGGCACTTGTTTGAACGTTGGTTGTATTCCTTCTAAAGCATTGTTGGATTCTTCGCAAAAATATCATGATACGAAAGAATCTTACGGCGTACACGGAATCAGCGTGAGCGATGTTGCTATCGACGTCGATGCAATGGTTGATCGTAAAGACAAAATTGTTAACCAATTGACCAGCGGTATTACCGGCCTTTTCAAAGCAAACGGCGTAACTAGCTTTGAAGGTTTTGGTAAGGTTCTAGCAAACAAGAAAGTAGAGCTAACAGCTCACGATGGAACCGTTACAGTAATTGATGCTGAAAATGTTATTTTGGCAACCGGTTCGATCCCTGTAAACATCCCACCAGCTCCACGCACAGGTGACATCATCGTTGATAACGAAGGTGCATTGGATTTCCGTGCTATACCTAAACGTTTAGGCGTAATTGGCGCAGGTGTTATCGGTTTAGAGTTGGGTTCTGTATGGGCTCGTCTTGGTTCTGAAGTGGTTGTATTGGAAGCGCAGGATTCTTTCCTAAGTGTCTGTGATCAAGACCTAGCGAAAGAAGCGGCTAAGATTTTTAAAAAGCAAAATCTTGATATTCGTTTGGGCGCTCGTGTTACTGGAAGCCAAATCAACGGTGAAGAAGTCGAAGTGACTTACCTTGATGCGAAAGGCGAAGAGCAAAAACAAACATTCGACAAATTGATTGTTGCGGTTGGTCGTAAGCCCTTC
Organism: Marinomonas primoryensis; assembly: GCF_013372285.1. Taxonomy (NCBI): domain Bacteria; kingdom Pseudomonadati; phylum Pseudomonadota; class Gammaproteobacteria; order Oceanospirillales; family Oceanospirillaceae; genus Marinomonas; species Marinomonas primoryensis. The sequence continues at coordinate 1,494,572 of NZ_CP054301.1, forward strand.
ACTGAAGGTTGTTTCTCTGATGACTCAGGTGTCAAATTAGACGAACGTGGTTTTGTTTTCGTTGACGAGCAGTGCCGTACTTCTGTACCAGGTGTTTTCGCGATCGGTGATATCGTACGTGGACCAATGCTTGCGCACAAAGCGTCTGAAGAAGGTGTTATGGTAGCGGATATTATTGCTGGCCATAAAGCGCAATTGAACTACGACTGTATTCCTTCTGTTATTTATACTCACCCAGAGCTTGCTTGGGTTGGTAAAAATGAACAAGAACTTAAAGCAGAAGGCGTTAAATACAAAGTGGGTAAATTCCCATTTGCAGCATCTGGTCGTGCTATGGCAGCAAATGACACAGATGGTTTTGTTAAAATGATTGCTTGTGAAGAAACAGATCGCATTTTAGGTTGCCATATTATTGGTGGTCATGCGGCTGATTTGATCGCACAAGCGGTTATTGCTATGGAGTTCGGCTCTACAGCGGAAGACATCGCTTTGACTGTATTTGCTCACCCAACAGTAAGTGAAGCAGTACATGAAGCGGCGTTAGCGGTAAATGGTCATGCTATCCATATGGCTAACCGTAAAAAACGTTAATAAAAATTGGATTTGCCGGTCTACAAGCCGGTAATGTCTGTCTTAGCGGGCAGAGCTTATGTCAATCATTCAGATGAGCGGAAGAATCAAATGAACTTACATGAATATCAGGCTAAACAGCTTTTTGCTGAATACGGTCTGCCAGTATCTACAGGGTACGCAGTAGACACGCCGGAAGCGGCAGTTGAAGCAGCGAAGAAAATTGGTGGTGACAAATGGGTGGTTAAAGCTCAGGTTCACGCTGGCGGTCGCGGTAAAGCAGGTGGTGTGAAGCTTGTTGATTCTTATGAAGAAATTGCAGCATTCACAAAACACTGGTTAGGTAAAAATCTCGTTACTTACCAAACTGACGAACATGGTCAGCCAGTAGCTAAGATTCTTGTTGAATCTTGCACTGACATTGCCAATGAATTGTACCTTGGTGCAGTCGTAGACCGTTCTACTCGTCGTGTTGTTTTCATGGCGTCTACTGAAGGCGGTGTTGAGATTGAGAAAGTAGCTGAGGAAACCCCTGAGCTTATCCACAAAGCGATCATTGATCCTTTGGTTGGCGCTCAACCTTACCAAGCTCGTGAATTGGCATTTAAATTGGGTCTTAACCCAACGCAAATCAAACAGTTCACTAAGATCTTTCTTGGTCTGTCACAAATGTTCCACGACTACGATTTTGCATTGCTAGAAATCAACCCTCTTGTTATTACTAACGAAGGTGATCTTCATTGCCTAGATGGCAAAATCGGCATCGACAGCAACGCAATTTACCGTCAGAAGAAAATGCAAGAGTTCCACGATCCATCTCAAGAAGATGAGCGTGAAGCACATGCAGCACAGTGGGAACTTAACTACGTTGCACTAGACGGAAACGTTGGCTGCATGGTTAACGGTGCCGGCCTAGCAATGGGTACAATGGACATCGTAAACCTACACGGCGGCAAACCTGCTAACTTCCTAGACGTAGGCGGCGGCGCGACAAAAGAACGTGTTGCTGAAGCATTCAAAATCATCCTTTCTGACAGCAATGTTAAAGCCGTATTGGTTAACATTTTTGGTGGCATCGTTCGTTGTGACATGATCGCTGAAGGTATTATCGGTGCAGTTGAACAAGTCGGTGTTACCGTACCTGTTGTTGTGCGTTTAGAAGGTACGAACGCTGATCTTGGTCGTGAAGTACTAGCGAAATCTGATCTTGATATCATCGCGGCTACAAGTCTTAAAGATGCAGCTATTCAAGTTGTTAAAGCTGCGGAGGGCAAATAATGTCTATCTTAATTAATAAAGATACTAAAGTTATCTGTCAGGGTTTCACTGGCGGACAGGGTACTTTCCATTCCGAGCAAGCGATTGCATACGGAACAAAAATGGTCGGTGGTGTTACACCTGGTAAAGGTGGTCAAACTCACCTAGGCCTACCTGTTTTCAATACAGTAAAAGAAGCGGTTGAAGCAACGGGCGCTGAAGCGACTGTTATTTACGTACCAGCGCCTTTCTGTAAAGATTCTATTCTTGAAGCAGCAAATTCTGGAATCAAACTCATCGTTTGTATTACTGAAGGCATTCCTACTTTGGATATGCTTGACTGTAAAGTAGCGTGTGATTCTTTAGGTGTTCGTTTGATCGGCCCTAACTGCCCAGGTGTTATCACTCCTGGCGAATGTAAAATCGGCATCATGCCTGGTCATATCCATATGCCAGGTAAAGTCGGTATTGTATCTCGTTCTGGTACGTTGACTTATGAAGCGGTTAAGCAAACGACTGACGCAGGCTTCGGTCAATCTACTTGTGTTGGTATCGGTGGTGATCCAATTCCAGGCACTAACTTCATCGACGTATTGGAAATGTTCCAAAACGATCCACAGACTGAAGCGATTGTTATGATCGGTGAAATCGGTGGTACTGCTGAAGAAGAAGCGGCGGCTTACATCAAAGCAAACGTGACTAAGCCTGTTGTTTCTTACATCGCTGGTGTTACTGCACCTGCTGGTAAGCGTATGGGTCATGCTGGCGCGATCATCTCTGGCGGTAAAGGTACAGCAGATGAGAAATTTGCAGCACTAGAAGATGCGGGCGTGAAAACGGTTCGTTCTTTGGCTGATATCGGTGCTGGTCTTAAAGAAATCACTGGCTGGTAAGCGAGTCATTTTTTAAGCATTACTGATTAGTATAATCCCTGCTTCGGCAGGGATTTTTTTTACAATAAAGGATATTCACTGTGACGTGTTTTTCATGAATGTGTGTCCATTTTGTCTTGATGGAAATGCTTGTGCGGTTGCATCGGATCAAGCGTGCTGGTGTTTCAATGAAAGTATTCCAACTGGCTTGTTGGACTTGCTAGAGGGTGACGATCTAAATAAAAAGTGTGTTTGTCAGAATTGTATTGCGGAATATAAAAAATCCCCCGCGAAATTTGAAGTGAAACTGCGTCATAACAGGAATGTAAGCGATTAAATTTCATCACATATTTCTTTTAAAAATTTCAGAACGATTTCAATTCGCTGCGTTTGATTTTTCCTGCTTGGATAAAGTGCCGTTAACTTCGCGGCGCCTATATCTGGTTTAATGTGTTTGGCTACTTCAATTAACTCCCCCGATAGTATTTGCTTCAAACAGTATTGCTCAGGAAGTAACGATATCCCATTGCCACAGAGCAATGCCTCGCGAACGGTCAATGGATCGTTGCAATGTGAAATGTTTGTTTGAAGATCAAGGTGAACTTTTTCTGAATCCTGTTGAACAGGAAAGCGGTTGGTTCCATAGCGTGTTTCACACATCATAATGTGCTGTTGTAAGGATTCAAGGGTGGTTGGGGCGGCATTTTTTGTTAGGTATTGAGGCGTGGTTACCCACATCAGCTTGCCGGCATAAAGCGGCATAGCGATTAACTCAGAGTTCTCTAGATTGCCAACAATGACGGCAATGTCTATTTCATACTGGAATATGTCCAGAGAATGCCCACTTGTCATGATTTCCAGTTGGATTTTTGGATGTCTAGATTGGAACGTGCTGAGTTTTGGGGCGAGTAACTCTCGGCAGAAGGCCATTGGGATCGCTATTTTCACTCTGCCCGTCGGCTCTGCTTGCAGCCCTGCAATCGCCGTGTCTGTTTCATTGACCAGTTGGAGGATTTGGCAAGCGTGCTGGTAAAGCGTTTGTCCCTCTGCAGTCACCCAAATATTCCTCGAGTTTCTTTCCAGTAAGCGAAGTGACAGCGTTTCTTCTAGGCGACTGATGGATTTGCTTATGGTTGATTTCGACACCCCCAATTGTTTTGCTGCCTGAGACATACTTTTGGTTTCAACCACCTGAACAAAAGCAGGGATGTCGCTGAGGTGACGCTGTAAACTAGAATATATTGTTTTCATAAGGAAACGATTGGTTCTATTTAGTTTGATTGTTGTTTTTTTAGTTTATGAGTATTCTGTCGCCATATCTAGTGTTTATAAAAAATTATAAGGATAAGAAAAATGGCGAAAATTATTGGCGGCATTGGTGCTTCACATTCACCGACAATTGCATTTGCGAAAGACACAAATAAAGGCACGGACGCTGCTTGGAAACCAATTTTCGACGATTTTTCTGTGTTGCAAAATTGGGTTCATGATCAGAAAGTGAATGTCTTATTTTTAATCTTTAACGATCACATCACGTCTTTCTTCTTTGATCATTATTCACCGTTCACATTGGGGGTGGACGATGCTTATGAAACCGCAGACGAAGGTGGCGGTGCAAGAGATTATCCTGCGGCTCAAGGTCATACAGAGCTTTCGCGACATATTGCCCAATCTATGATGAACGCAGAATTTGATTTAGCGACGTTTCAAAAAAAGCCTCTTGATCATGGATTCTTTTCTCCGTTTTCGATGATTGCACCAGAAATTAATGGTGACATGTGGAAAGGAAAAGTAGTTCCTCTTCAAGTGGGTGTTTTGCAGTTTCCCGCGCCAACCGCAAAGCGGTGTTATCAGTTCGGTAAAGCATTGCGTAACGCCATTCAAAGCTTTCCTGATGAAGCTATGCGTGTGGCGATTGTTGCAACTGGCGGTTTGTCTCACCAAGTTCATGGCGAGCGCTGTGGTTTTAACGATGAGTCTTGGGACAATGAATTTCTTGATACGTTGGAAGCCGATCCAGAAGCATTAACAAAGTTAACGCATGCAGACTACGCGACAAAAGGCGGGTTTGAAGGGGCTGAAGTGATCATGTGGCTGATTATGCGGGGGGCATTGTCAAGCAAGGTAAATCGAGTGCATCGCAGCACTTATTTACCCTCGATGACCAATATTGCGACTGTGATCTATGAAGATACAGAATCTGTTGATGCGGTTGTCGTTGATCCCGAACTAACACATCAATTGGACGGTCTTGAGAAGCTCGAAGGAACTTACCCTTTTACGCTCGAAAAAAGCCACAAAACGTACCGTTTTAATCTGTTCTTACGTAACCTGTCTAACCCATCTTACCGTGAGCGTTTTTTGTCTTCTAAAGAAGCCTTGATGACTGAGTGCCAGTTGACGGAAGAAGAGAAAGATATGATTCGTGAGCTTCGTTGGATTGAGATGATTCAATACGGTGCGATCTTCTTTGGGTTAGAAAAGTTGTCCGCAGTTATGGGCAGATCCAATCCAGAGATCTATGCGAGCATGCGAGGGGAGACAATGGAACAGTTTCAAGCGAGCCGTAAAGTGTCTATGACGTATTCGGTAGGCAAAAAATAACACTGACTTAAGCCATAGCTATTTTATTTACTAATAAGAAACCAGAGAGTCTTAGTACCCCTCTGGTTTTTTTCTATCTATAGCGTGCATAATGTTGAAAAAATATAAGAGGTTTTTATGTTAGAAGAACAAAATCAACATTTTGACATTGCCGTTATTGGTGCAGGGATTGTTGGCTTATCAACAGCGTGGCAATTGCTTCAGCGTTATCCAAAATATCGTATTTTACTTATTGAGAAAGAATCCGAAGTAGGATTGCACCAAACGGGTCATAACTCCGGTGTCATTCATGCGGGTGTGTATTATGCACCGGGCAGTTTGAAGGCGGATTTTTGTCAAAGAGGAGCGAAAGCAACCAAAGCATTTTGTCTTCAGCACGACATAGAATTTGACGAGTGTGGCAAGTTGCTAGTAGCGACCAATGCGCTTGAACATGAACGTATGGAAGCTTTGTATCTGCGTTGCCAAGAAAATAACTTAGAAGTGCATAAACTGGATCAAGCGCAATTAAAAGAGCGCGAGCCGAATATTAAAGGCGTATCAGCCTTATTCGTTCCTTCTACAGGGATAGTTAACTATCGAAAAATTTGCCAGAAACTTGCTGAGCTGTTTACTAAAGCGGGAGGAGAGTTGCGTTTAGGCTGTCAGGTAATGAATTTAGAAGAGACCCATGAACGTGTTGCTATTACGCTGAGTAACGATGTTGTCCATACTTCCTATCTGGTGAGTTGTGGTGGTCTTATGGCTGATCGACTGACCAAAATGCTCAATATTCCAACGGATTTTCAGATCATTCCTTTTCGTGGTGAATATTATAAATTACCTGCAAAACACAATCAGATTGTGAACCATCTGATCTATCCCATTCCAGATCCAGACTTGCCCTTTTTGGGGGTTCACCTGACTCGTATGATAGACGGATCCGTCACCGTTGGGCCAAACGCAGTACAAGGATGGAAGCGCGAAGGGTATGGTCGAATCAATATTAATGTACGCGATATTATAGACATGGTGCGTTTTCCTGGTTTTTGGAAGTTGCTGATGAACCATTGGCGAACGGGTTTGGTGGAAACCAAAAACTCTTGGTACAAACCAGGCTATTTAGCGCAAGTGCAAAAGTATTGCGACCTAGTTGAATTGGACGATTTGCAGCCTTATCCGGCTGGTATTCGCGCTCAAGCCGTGATGAATGATGGTAGTTTGGTGCACGATTTTCTATTTGCACAGAGCACTCGTACATTACATGTGTGTAATGCACCTTCACCAGCGGCCACTAGCGCCTTTCCAATCGGTGCGTACATCATTGATAAGCTTGATGAACAAATAACGTCTGTTTAGTTTGAAAGCATTGTGGAACAAAGGTGTCTTGGTATGTGTTCTTTAGCCGTTTCGATATAGAGTACTGTTGAAATCAACACTGATAAGGACAAAATATGATTAATTTTAAGCAAAATCTAAGATTTACTTATATTACGCGAGGCATTGCCGCAGCACTGCTCATTACTCAAGTGACAGCGTGTGGTACCTTGCTTTATCCTGAGCGTCGCGGCCAAACGAATGGTCAGATTGATATTGGTGTGGCGGCACTCGACGCAATTGGTCTGTTGTTTTTCTTTGTTCCTGGTGTAGTGGCCTTTGGCGTGGACTTTATTACTGGCGCTATTTATTTACCAGGTGGCGGTATGGCAAGCTTAACCGAAGACGAATTAAATACGATCAAAAACGGTCCGGACTCAATAGATGTAGAAAAATTTAAAACGGTGATGGCGCAACGAAGCGATATTCAATTACCCAAAGACACCTATTCAGATCAGCTCTCTGTGATGGCTATGTCATCTACTCAGTCTTTGAAAACAGCAATGGGATTATCGACTGAGCAAGTGGCGTCCGCTTCTGTTTATTAATGAGTATTGGGGCTAAAAGATGGGCTAGAGATTTAGTTTTAGCCCATCTTTTTATCACGAGGAAGGGCGCTGAACTAGCAGGCGTTGTAAACGCTTAGCTGCATTGAGGCCATGTCTTGATCTTGTTGTAAGGTGATTATTGTTGCATTTGTCTTAACAATATTTTCCCAGATATTATCCGCTATCTCGATTGACTCTCCTTGTATCTGAATAATCAAATCCACTTGGTTTCTTTGCACCAGCGCGGCAATTTCGCTAGGCGAGAAAACCGTCGCTCCGTTTACCTGAGTTCGATTATTCCATGGTTCATCATCAATGAACGCGGTGATTTCTATCGGCTGTTTAGTGTATTTGTTGTTGTCGAGTAATGACTTAGACAATGAGAAGCACAAGTAATCGATACCAATGAAAATCACTTTTTTGGCTATGGGTCTGCGTTTAAATAATTGTCTAAATGGTCGTGTAAGATAGAAAACCATATAAGCAATTAGGCCATTTTCGTGTAGCGTTGTTTTGGTCTGCCGCCAGTTTTGTAGTCTAGTGTCATACAAACCTGACCTTGAGCTTCTAAATACTCAAGGTATCGCCTAGCGGTTATACGGCTAAGATTAACAGCTTCACCTATGTCTTTTGCTGTGAACGAAGAGTCATCCAGTGTATTAATATATTGGGTTAGCTTTTCCAGTGTATGTTCATCGATACCTTTAGGGGTTTTTCTACTGTTGTCTATAGCCGCATTTTTTCTAAATAGTGCATCGATGTCTTGCTGATCAATTTTACCGTTTTGGGTCAATCGTTTTCTAAAGTCTAAATAATCATTAAGTGCTTGAAGCATGCGAGACATTCGAATTGGTTTAACAAGGTAATCCATGACGCCAAGTTGAATGACTTTTTCGATGGTGGTGGCTTCTCTTTCAGCTGTCGTCATAATGAAAGCAGCCTGAACACCATTATTTTTTAACGATTTTATGAGATCAATGCCATTACCGTCAGGCAGGGAAATATCGACCATAATCAATTCCGGTTCAAAGGCTTCTGCTTTCAGCTCGGCTTCAAGTAAGCTTTCACAGACGGCTACAACGTAAAAATCGGTGTGCTGGTTGATGGTACTTTCTAATACATAGCTAGCACGTAGATCATCTTCCACTATCATTACAGGAATGCGATTCATCTTGTTAGCGCTCGTTTCTCTAAGTAAATACTAAATACAGTGGTATTAACCTCACTGCGTTCCCAATCAAGACTGCCGCGATATTGATCAACGACTTTTTTGACCAAATATAGCCCAATGCCGTGTTGTTCGGTGTAGTGCTTGCTGCTGACACCGAAGTCTAATATTCGGTTTTCTAGCTTCTCATCCACGCCCGCACCGCTGTCTTCGATCTGGATCATGATGTGGGCGTTACGATCACTAATATACAACTTAACAAAAGGCGGTGTCAGCAATCTGTTTGACCAAGCCGCTAGCAAAGCGTTGTCGATTAAATTACCGACGAGTGTCACTAAGGCTTCGTTGGTTTCTGATGGATATCTGCCAAGCTGGCAGTCGCTCTCAATTAGCATCGCAACTTTTAAATCTTTGGCTTTATTGTGTTTGGCAAAAATAAGGCCTGCAACGGCACTGTTTTCAATCGTTTTTATGATCTGCCTCAGCACGACTTGGTCACCATCGCTTTCTTGCTGAAGGTATTCGATAGCGTCTGCATAATGTTCCGCTTGTAACATGCCAGACAAAACATTCAAGCGATTGGCGTATTCGTGTGTTTTAGCACGCAATAAATCCGCGTAATTTTTTGTTGCGGTGAGTTCTTGTTCTAGGGACTTTTCTCCATGATCGGGGAAAAATACAATCACATAACCTACCGCGCCTTTTTTAACTTTTATAGGGTACAAGGTGGCAATGAATTCTAATTTCCCTAGATTGAAACGATTTTGTGTAATTTGCCCTTTGGCTTCTAGTGCAAAATGAGAAAGGCTCTGGGATTGCTCGCTCAGCGGCTTCCTAATCACCTGTGATGAACTAAGCACGTTCATAGTTAGCCATTCAATCGCCATGCTGTTAATGGCGGTGATGTTCTGCTCATGATCAATGGCGACAATGCCGTCGCGAATACTGTCTAAAATCAATTCGTGTTCTTTGAATCTTTGTACAATTTCTTCCGGTTCCAGTGACAAAAAGGTGCGTTTTAATTTAGCGATAAGAACGGTGGCAATAATGACACCGAGTAGGTAAACAAAGATGACTAATAAGCCGGCTTCGCGTAAATGTTGATGAATTAATTCGCTGGAGGTTTGCGATAAATAACCCACACTGACCGCGCCAATAATACCGCTGTTGTCTCTGATTGGCGTAAAATTACGAATGGCTTCGCCTAACGTGCCTTTGGCCACACTGGTTAAATCGTGTCCTTCTTTTAGTGCTGGGTAAATGTCGTCGCCAATAAATACTTTTCCTACCAACGACTCGGTAGGGTGACTGAGTCGAACCGCTTTTTTATCGACTACCACAATATAAGACGCGTCGGTTTGCTTGCGTAGGTTTTCGATATGATCTTGTAATGAGGTTGGTTGACCTAGATTACTCGTTTTGACAGCACGAATGACGATATCGTCGTGGGCAACCACACGGGCTAATTCTAATCCGCGTTTACTGATAGCATCCAAATAGGCATTTTGTAAGGAATAGCCAAATACCAGTGCAATGGCGACAACAATAATGGTGATGGTCGAAATCGTGATTAAGGCGAGGTAAGACTTGAGTGTCATTGGCGCTTCATTACTAATGCAAAATAAGAAGTGCAATGATACAGCATACAGAGGAAGGGCTAAAGAAAGGGAAAAGCCGTATTGGGCTTTTCCCTGTTATTTGATACTCGACAGTTTAATTTAAGCGATAGCTTGAACCACCAGCGTGGCAAGAATCAACATGAAAGCGCCACCGATTCGAGAAGAGATTTGTGCGAATGGCATCAGTTCCATGCGTTTGCTTGCGGCAAGAACCGCTACGTCACCTGTTCCACCCATGTTTGCCATGCAAAGACCGCCAGTGATGGCCGCTTCGATAGGGTAGAAGCCCATCATCCAACCGATTAAGCCAGCGCCAAATACGGCGCCAAGCACAGTGATTAGAACAAGTAGGAAATACATAGGAGAAAGTGCCGCTAGAATCTGGTTTAGATCCGTGTAAGCCACACCGATACCAACCAAAAGGGCAGGTGTTAAGTTACCAACAACAAACTTGTACCAAGAGTGCGCCGCTTGTTCTAACGCCTTTGGCATAACGCCAGACACCTTGATAAACGCGATAGACAGGATCATCAGCGCGTAAGTGTGCATGTCGATGACACTGGATAGCAAAGTACCAATGAAATACATGCTGACAGCAAGCAAAGCACCCACACCCAGCGTAGTGATATTCAGTGATGCCGTTGATTGATCTTCTTCCTCAATGGTTTTTTGTCCACGAATGAGCTGACCATTACCTGTCAGGCTTGGTACAACTTGTCCTAGTTTGTTTAGCAAACCGGCCATTACAATGGCGATCGCATTACCGATGGCCAATGCTGGCACCATTTGAGACATCAATGTTTCTGCGTTCATGCCCGTTTTGCCTGACATGATTTCAACTAAAGGCACAGCACCTGCGCCCATGCCGCCGCCCATAATTGGCAGCGCAATAAGCATCACCGAGTCATAAAAACTTTTACTGACTAGCATGCCGATTAAACCTGTGAAAAGACAGGCAAAGAAAGCCGATCCCAGAATAACGGGAATGTATTTCAGCGCTGCTTTTTTCAGGGTTTGTGTGTCCATACCGAAGATCGAGCCGGTCACAAGACTGGCCACATAAAAAGCCAAGAAACCACCGCTCTTCATAAAGGTGGTGACATTTTGCTCAGCGCTTGAAGGGAAGATATTGCTGTGGAATAAGTAAGCAGAACCAAAAATAACCACAATGGCACCACCACCGAAAAACTGATTGATTACCGGTGTTCTGTCGCCAATGTAATTTAGCATGAAGCCAGTGATGACCATGATTCCCAAAGCGCCAATCATCCCGCTTGGCATCTTACCTGCAAAAGTGGCTAATAAAATGGTGATAGCGGCAATGGCTAGTATGATTTTACTAGTGCGTTGATCTCGCACTGTCATGGTGTCATTAATGATCATTAAAGGCTCTCTTTTTTTGTTTGTTTTGATTTGCGCCGCAGTCTATCAACCTTCGTTCTAAGCGGAAGTTACTTTTCCTTTAATGAAACTAAAAATCAGTTTAGAAAGTTTTGTAACGTGAAATTTGGTGGTGTTTTGCACAAAGACAGGTTTTTTTGTCATGATCAACGGTCAAAAAGTCTGAGGGGATTCTGTTATATAAAAGCATAAAAACATCGGTGTAGAGTGTAACAGTGATTTTTTGCGTGGGATATTTCGTTAGGAATGACGTATTTGGGAAATATTTTCAAGGTTGAGGCATGAAAAAAGTAAGTTGCCTTTATTGAACAATAAAGGCTTATATTGTGTTAAAAATCGAATGTAGGATCTGGTGGATTAATTAGCTGCAGGAAATTTGCACAGGGTTTGTGCTAAATAAGTAACCATCAAAATTAGGGTCTTGATGTTCCGACAACAGCATTAACGTATCTTTAACATTTTCTAAATGGCGCCACATTGCCATACGTGCGATATCCGGTTTTTTCTGCTGTATTGCGAGCAGAATGTTCTCATGATCAACCAGCCATTTTTTTCTGTATGCTTGGTCTGTTATATGAGAATGAAGTTGTTTCCACATTGGGCTGTTTTCGCGGCGTTCCCATAGGTTTTCAACCAAATCGACCAAAACACTATTTTGAGTCGCTTCTGCAATCGCGAGATGGAAGAGTTTATCGGCGGCATGATCATGATCCAGTACTTCAATGTTCTTTTTTTCAAGCTCCAATGCATCACGCATTTTCATGATGTCTTTTTTGGTGGCTTGGGTCGCGGCAAATTCAGCCACATGACTTTCAAGCAACTGTCTTGCTTGCATCATTTCAAAAGGACCAACATCGTCGTTGTCTAATGATGCTTTAAACCCATCGGCTGACGTGTTGTCTTCAGGTTGCTTAATTAGATAAATTCCACTGCCTTTACGAACTTCAACCAGTTCCATTAGCTCCAGCATAATTAAGGCTTCACGGAGAACCGTTCGACTGACACCTAAGTGCTCGGCAATGTCGCGTTCGGGAGGTAAGCGGTCACCTACCTTATACTTACCCTGTCTAAGTTCTTCATATAAATTAAGTCCCACCTCCTGGTATAGACGTTTTGGCTTAATAAGTTTGTTTATCATAGATTTCTACTTTATTTAGCGAGTTTTTCATCGGAATAGTACTTAGAGAATAGGGCAACTCCACATGTTTCTTAATGAAGAGTCGCCCGATTTGTCTTATTTGTCCAATGCTTTTATTGCTTTAACATATTGTGCAATGGCTGGATTTTCTAATGCTTCTTTATGCATTGGCTCTACCGCTTTAATAAAAGCGTCTTTATCGACTTTAATAATTTCTACACCCATTTTAGACGCTTTTTTCAGTTCGCCATCGGTGTATTCGCTCCAGAGTTTTTTCATGTACGCAGTAGACGCTTTACCGGCTTCAACCAATATTGCTTTTTTCTTATCTGACAGCGCTTCCCAAGATGTACTACTAATGACCAGCACATCTGGAATCATGGTGTGGCCATCTAGGCTGAAATACTTAGCCACTTCGCCATGACGATATGTTGTTACAGCACCGATATTGTTTTCAGCACCATCAACGACACCTTGCTGTAGCGCAGTATAAAGTTCACCAAAAGGCAGTGGTGTTGGTGATGCGCCCATTAATTGCATCATTTTGATCGCACTTGGGCTGGGTTGGACTCGAATCTTCATGCCTTTTAAGTCAGCAGGCGTGCGAACCGGTTTGGTTGTATAAAAATTACGTGCGCCGCCATCATAATAAGCAAGACCGACAAAGCCATACTTTTCGGAAGAGCGTAAGATTTTCTGGCCAATATCGTTATTTTCTAATGCTTTGTAGAAATGCTCACGGTCTCTAAAAATATAAGGAATGTTAAACGCGCCGTAAGCAGGATCGAACGACTCAAGCTCGCTGGCGTTAGACTTAGCCATGTCCAATGCGCCCGTTTGTAGTAACTCCAAGGACTCACGTTGAGTGCCTAACTGACCATTGGGGTAAACGCGAACTCGTATTTCACCATCTGATTTTTCTTTTACTTCATCGGCAAAGAACTTGAGTGCCTTATGTATTGGGGACTTAGTATCGCCATTATGGCTCAGTTTTAGGGTTTCAGCATGACTGATGGATGACGCGCCCATCAAGCTGCCTAAAAGTAACGCTGAGGCAAAATGTAGCTTGGCATTTTTGATATTTAACATTTTATAAATCTCCGTTTTGATATTTTTATATTATTTTATCGTTTTCGGATAAACAAAGAGTGCAAAGTGCATCGTGATGAGTTCGCATAATTGCATGCACATTAATTTTGGTCAACCAATTATGTTTGATTAGTTGACCAAAATTAATGTTTGGTTCAATATGTTGTTGATTGGTGGAAACTATTACAGGTTTTTTGTCTCTTTTGGAGGTGGTAAATGACGAAATTTATTTATGTGGTAGACCGCATATTATCTACTATTTGCGTCACTTTGATGGTGGTTCTTGTTTCATGTGTGGTTTGGCAGGTTTTTTCGCGATATGTGCTGGGAGCACCTAGTACCTCAACAGATGAATTGGCTCGATTTTTATTTATTTGGGTCGGTTTGTTAGGTGCCGCATTTACTTTAGGCAAGAAAAAGCACTTGGCGATGGACTTTATGTTGCTGGTGCTAGAAGGGCGAAAGAAAGTCATTTTGCAAATAGCTATTACACTAATCGGTTTGTTTTTTGCCATTGTGGTGATGGTGTTTGGCGGAGGATCCCTGATGTTGAAAACACTCAGTGTTGGCCAAATTTCTCCTGTTTTAGGGCTGCAAATGGGTTGGGTTTATGCTGCTATCCCAATGAGTGGCGGGTGCATGATTTTGTATCTTTTACGTGACCTTCTTGCTCCAGTTCAAGATTAAATCCGTTAGATGCTAAAAAAATAGCGTCTTTTGGTTGGCTCATTGAGTCATTAAAAAATTCTAATAATAAGGATAAAAAAACGTGGAATGGTTAGTTGCGCTCGTTCTGTTTGGTAGTTTTTTCACTATGCTGGTACTTGGTGTACCAATTTCCTTTTCCATTGCGATTGCTTCATTGCTATCGATCATGGTGTCTTTGCCTTTTGGCGCTTCACTTTCTGTCGTGTCGCAAAAGCTTGCGTCAGGTATGGACAGTTTTACTCTATTGGCGATCCCTTTCTTTATTCTTGCTGGCAACATCATGAATCGGGGTGGCTTAGCTCTTAGACTCATAGAGTTTTCAAAGCTGCTTGCTGGTCGTCTTCCTGGGTCTCTTGGTCATGTGAATGTCATCGCTAACATGCTTTTTGGCTCTATTTCTGGTTCGGCCGTGGCTGCGGCGGCGGCGGTGGGTGGCACCATGGCGCCATTGCAAAAAAAGAGCGGTTACGACCCTGTTTTTTCGACCGCTGTAAATATCACGTCCAGCCCCGCCGGTTTGCTGATTCCACCCAGTAACGCCTTGATTGTTTACTCTTTAATCTCCGGTGGTACTTCCATTAGCGCATTGTTTCTAGGCGGTTATTTGCCTGGATTATTGATGGGCGCCTGCGTCATGTTGGCGGTTGCTGTCGTCGCGAAGAAGAAAAACTACCCAGTATCGGAAAAAGTGTCGCTGGGTGAAGCCGGTATAATAACCTTTAGAGCCTTGCCTAGTTTGGGGCTCATTGTGGTCATTATGGGGGGCATTATTGGCGGTATATTTACGGCCACGGAAGCGTCTGCCATTGCCGTTATTTATTCCTTGTTACTGGCGTTGATATATAGAGAAGTGACGATTAAAGACATGCCTAACATTATTCTTGGGTCTGTCATGACCGCATCAATGATTATGTTATTAATTGGTGCTTCTATGTCGATGGCATGGGCGATGGCCAATGCGGACATTCCTTATGCCGTCAGCGATGCCTTACTGGCGCTATCAGATAATCCCATCATCATTCTGCTGATTATTAACTTAATACTGCTGGTGGTTGGCATCTTCATGGATATGACGCCGGCTTTATTAATATTCACACCCATCTTTTTACCGATCGCACTAGAACTTGGCATCGATCCTGTTCACTTCGGCATCATCATCACGTTCAACTTATGCATCGGTATTTGTACGCCGCCTGTTGGTAGCGCGTTGTTTGTCGGCTGTTCTGTAAGTGGCGTAAAAATAGACCAAGTGATTAAACCATTGTTACCTATTTTTGCTTTGCTTTTAGTCGCGCTATTGGCAGTGACCTTTATTCCAGAAATTAGCTTGTTTTTACCTTCTCTTTTACTTGGGTACTAATTTAGAAACTTGCAAATTTTAATGATATTTGGAGATATATATTTATGAAGCCTATTAATAATTGGACGCTTCTTGGCGTAGAAAAAAACCGTGTTGATGTGTCCATTTTAGACAACAAAAGCAATGAACGCCATGTTCTGCATTTGTTTGTTTTAGAACCCAACGTGATTCGTGTGTTGCTAAAAAAGAACGGTAAGCTACAACTCGAAAATAGCTGGTGTATTTCCCCTAATGACAGTCCTAATGACAGTCCTAATGGCAGTGAAATGGGTTGGGAAGGACGTGACCGAATGAGTACCGAAGGGTTTACTTGTCCGGATTTTAATGTGGAAGAGCGAGATGACCAACTAAGCATTGCCACCGCGTCACTTCGAGTTACCTTGTCAAAACCCTTGAAGCTCACATGGGAATTCGCAGATGACTCTGGTGAGTGGCATTATCTAGCTGCAGACCGTCACAGCGGTGCTTATATGTTGGGCGTTCAAAGCAATGACATTCACCATTATATGGCGCGTGATTTGTCTGAAAAATATTATGGTTTGGGTGAAAAAGCCGGTGACCTTAATCGTCACGGCTCCCGTTATCAGATGAAAAACATCGATGCGATGGGCTACGATGCCAAAAACACCGATCCACTGTACAAACATATTCCGTTTTACATCACCAAAACAGAGCAAGCGAGCTTCGGGATTTTCTACGATAACTTGTCAACCAGTTGGTTTGATTTAGGCAATGAGCTAGACAATTATCACGGTTATTATCGCAGTTACCACGCCGATGAAGGCGACCTAGATTTCTACTTTATGTACGGTCAAAAAGTAATTGATGTCACCAAGACCTATTTAAACTTAACTGGACGAACTATTTTCGGGCCGAAATGGAGCCTTGGTTACAGTGGCTCTACCATGCTTTATACAGACGCCGACAATGCCCAAGAGCAGTTGGGTGATTTTATTAAGCATTGCGACAATCACAATATGCCTTGTGATTCTTTCCAGCTTTCGTCCGGCTATACCTCGATTGGCAACAAGCGTTATGTTTTCAACTGGAACACCAGCAAGGTTCCTGATCCGCTGAAGCTCAGTGCAGATTTCCATCAGGCAGGCCTTAAATTAGCTGCCAATATCAAACCTTGTTTGCTGCAAGATCATCCACGATTTGACGAAGTCGCGTCACAGAATTTGTTTATCCAAGATTCGGAAGAAGACGCTCCAGAGTTTTCTCAGTTTTGGGATGATTCCGGTTCGCATTTGGATTTCACCAACCCGAATACGGTGCAATGGTGGAAAAAGAACGTCACCGAGCAACTGCTTGAAAAAGGCATTGATTCTACTTGGAATGACAACAACGAATACGAAGTGTGGGACAGTAATGCTCGCTGTGCTGGTTTTGGTAAACCGACACCGATCAAGCTCATTCGTCCATTACAACCCTTGTTAATGATGCGTGCTTCTTACGAAGCGCAAACGGAATTTGCACCTAACTTACGACCTTATTTGATCTCTCGTTCAGGTTGCCCTGGCATGCAGCGCTATGTGCAAACATGGAGTGGCGATAACCGTACCAATTGGCAAACCTTGCGTTACAACACTCGCATGGGCGTTGGAATGAGTCTTTCTGGATTGTACAACCTCGGTCATGATGTGGGTGGATTTTCGGGGGATCGTCCTGATCCAGAGTTGTTCGTCCGTTGGGTTCAAAATGGCGCGATGCATCCTCGTTTTACCATTCACTCTTGGAACGACGACCAGACGGTCAACGAGCCTTGGATGTACCCAGAAGTGACACCAATTATTCGAGCCACAATGACATTACGATACCGCTTAATGCCATATTTATATGACTTGTTGTGGCAAGCGCACAAACATCATGAGCCTATGATCCGTCCGACTTTCTTAGATCACGAAGCCGATGCTCGTACTTACGAAGAGTGCGATGACTTTTTGCTGGGCAAAGACTTATTGGTGGCGTCTGTTGTGGAGCAGGGCCAAAGAATTCGCCCTGTGTATTTGCCTGACAACGGCGAAGGTTGGTACGACTTTCACCGTAAGACATGGTACGCCGGTGGACAAGACATCTCCTTGCCAGCCGCTCTAGAAGAGACTCCGTTGCTTGCTCGTGCAGGCAGTGTGATTAGCACCAGTAACCGCATTGCGCACGTGGATGCAGAAAAAGACACTCAACGTCAGTTTCTTGTTTTCCCATTCAAAGGGGCAGGGCAGCGTGATTTATCGGTGTTTGACGATGACGGGCTTTCAACCGGTTATTTAGATGGGAAATATCTTCAGCTGAACATGGCGCTGAAATGCGATCTTGAACGAATTGAACTGGTTATTTCTCGTGAAGGTGAATGGCAGCCCGCTTACAAAGAGGTGAGCTTTGCCTTGCCAGAAAGTGAACTGCGTCCTTTGTATGTTAATGGTAAGCAAATACACCGTTCTCAAGCTGTCGCTCTTAGCGCCTTTATTTAGCCAAGGAAATGACATGAAAAACTTTATGACTGAAGATTTTTTACTGACAACGGAAACGGCTAGACGCTTGTACCATGAGTACGCGGCTGAGCAACCAATTTACGATTATCACTGCCATTTGAACCCTCAAGAGATCGCCGAGAATCGTCGTTTTGCCGACCTTGGTGAAATTTGGCTGGAAGGTGATCATTACAAGTGGCGCGCTATGCGTGCCGCGGGTATTGAAGAGCGTTTAATAACGGGCGATGCGAGCTTCAAAGATAAATACCAAGCATGGTCTAAAACCGTGCCTCAGTGTATTGGTAACCCAATTTACCATTGGACGCATTTAGAATTGCGTCGTCCTTTTGGTGTGACAGATGTGTTGTTTTCGCCTAAAACGGCTGATGCCATTTGGGAGCAGTGCAACGAAATGTTGCAGCAGCCTGAGTTTTCAGCTCGCGGCATCATGCAGCAAATGAATGTAAAAATGGTTGGTACCACAGATGACCCTGCGGACGACTTAACTCATCATAAATTTATCGCCAACGACGCAACGTTTGATATAGATGTCACGCCGAGCTGGCGACCTGATCGTGCTTTTAAAGTCGATCATGTTGGCTTCAAAGATTACTTAAATAAACTCGGTAAAGTGGCTGATAAAAACATTGAGCGCTTTAGTGATTTGATTGATGCCTTGGATCAACGTCTTGAGGTATTCGATGCTCATGGCTGTCGCAGTGCCGACCACGGCATTGAAGTCATGCGTTTTGCTAGTGAACCAAGCGAAACGGAATTGGATGCTATTTTATCGAAACGGATCAATGAACAGCCTTTAACCGAGCTTGAAATTGCACAATTTTCCAGTGCGGTTCAAGTCTGGTTGGGCAAGCAATACGCCAAAAAAGGTTGGGTGATGCAGCTGCACATTGGCGCGAGTCGCAATAACTCATCAAGAATGTTTAAGCTGATTGGTGGCGATTCTGGTTTTGACTCCATGGATGATCGTGCGTTTGCAGAGCCTTTGTCTGGTTTTTTGAATGCTTTGGATCAGAGTGACGAACTGCCAAAAACCATCCTTTACTGCTTAAACCCAATTCACAACGAAATGTTAGCGACTATGGCTGGCAACTTCCAAGGTGGCGGCGTAGTAGGCAAGGTGCAATTCGGCTCTGGCTGGTGGTTTAACGACCAACTAGACGGCATGCAGCGCCAGCTTACTAGCGTGGCGCAAATGGGCTTGCTCAGTCAATTCGTCGGTATGCTAACGGATTCGCGCAGCTTCTTATCCTACACCCGTCATGAATACTTCCGCCGTTTACTGTGCGAGATGATTGGTGGCTGGGTGGAGCGTGGTGAAGCGCCAGCAGACATGGCGTCATTAGGCGAGATGGTAAAAGGTATCTGTTCGGAAAACGCTAAGAAATACTTTGGATTTTAAGACGTTTTTTAAAAACATAAGGAATCATAATGAATATAGAAACAACAAATACCTTATACGCACCAGAAAAGGTGGATGTTGGCATTGTTCATATTGGATTAGGTGCTTTTCATCGTGCGCATCAAGCCGTTTATATAGAAAAAAACCTCAACCGAAATCAAGGTGGCAATTGGGGTATTTGTGCCGTGAATATTCGCTCGAATAGCCAACTGGTTGACGAGCTTAAAGCCAATGGCTGCCGCTATCATATTGCGGAATACCAAGACAGCCAGAATGTTGAATTGCGTGAAATTAACGCGATTCGTGATGTCTTGTTTTCTGGGACAAACAAAGAGCCTTTGTTTGAAAAACTCGTTTCGCCAATGACAAAAATCGTCACGTTAACCGTTACTGAAAAAGGCTATTACCTAGCACTCGCGGACAAAACATTGCGTCAGGACGATCCTAGTATTCAGCATGATATTCAGAATCCAACGGCGCCAAAAACCGCGCCGGGGATCTTGGTTGAAGCCTTGTATCGCAGAAAAGAATTGAATCTGCCGCCTTTTACTATTTTGTCTTGTGACAATATGCCTAATAACGGCAGTTTAACGCGTCGTGCAGTATGTGAGTTGGCGTCTCATCGTTCAGCAGAGTTTGCTCAATGGATTGAAGACAACGTGGCTTTCCCAAGCTCAATGGTGGACAGAATAGTGCCAGCAATGTCGGATGCTTCCCGCGAGCGATTGCAGAAGGAGCTGAATTGTCACGATCAAAATGCTGTGATGTGTGAAGCCTTTAGCCAATGGGTTGTAGAAGATAACTTCCCGCAAGGTCGACCAGATTGGGAGCATGACGGCGTACAAATGGTGAAAGACGTTCACCCATTTGAAACCATGAAGCTTCGCCTGCTAAACGGCAGTCATTCATTGCTCGCTTATGTTGGGTTGGCGGCCAAATACAAAACTGTGGCTCAAGCTGTTGCAGATGAAAAGTTCGCTAGCTTGATTTGTCACTATATGAGTTTTGAAGCTTCACCTACCTTGGATTTGCCAAAAGAAGTACAGGTTCAAACCTACATCGAAAGTTTAGTTAGCCGTTTTGCTAATGACAGTTTGCAGCATCAGTTGTCGCAAATTGCGATGGATGGATCACAAAAAATCCCGCAGCGCTGGTTAAGCGGAGCCGAAGAGCGCTTGGCGAAGGGGGCGAAACAAGACGACCTTAATGCAACAGCGCTTGGCGTGGCGGCATGGCTGTTTTATGTACGAGGTGAAGATTCTGAGGGCAATCGACATACCGTGGACGACCCAATGGCGCAGACATTGAGCGAGCTTCATACGCGCTGTTCAGAACCAGAAACTTTGGTTCATGAAGCCTTAAAGCTGAACGATATTTTTTCTACAAAACTCAGCCAAGACGAGGCGTTTTCTCAAACTGTGCTGAAAGCTTATCAAACAATTATTTCAAGCGGTGTTACTAAATGTCTGTCATTCAACAACAGACTATTAAATAACAACACTGCGCATTTCGGAGGATAACATGGAACACACTTGGCGTTGGTTTGGACCAAATGATGAAACAACCCTGACGGATATCCGTCAGACTGGGGCGACTGGCGTCGTCACCGCATTACATGAGATTCCGAATGGTGAGGTGTGGCCAGTAGAAGCCATTAAAGCACGTAAAGCCATGATAGAAGCGCACACACTTCGCTGGTCAGTGGTCGAAAGTGTGCCTGTACATGAAGACATCAAAAAACGCACTGGTAACTATAAAGAGTACATTAAGAGCTATCAGCAGACGCTGCTTAACTTAGCGGAATGTGGCATCGATACTGTGTGCTACAACTTCATGCCAGTGTTGGATTGGACACGTACGGATTTGGATTATGAATTGCCAGACGGATCACGTGCATTGCGCTTTGACCAAACGGCTTTTGCTGCGTTTGAATTATACATTCTAGAGCGCAAAGGCGCAGAATCTGACTACAGCGACGAAGAAAAAGCACAAGCTAAAATCTTCCTTGAGAATCTAAAAGAAGAAGACAAACACCGCTTAGTCGCTAATATCATCGCCGGTCTTCCCGGATCAGAAGAAAGCTACACCTTGGAACAGTTTCGCTCGAAACTTGAAGAATACGATCACATTGATAAAGACACACTGCGTGAAAATCTAAAGCTTTTCTTAGAAGCGATCGTTCCCTCCGCAGAACAAGGTGGTTTGCGTTTGGCGATTCACCCAGATGATCCACCACGTCCAATCTTAGGCCTTCCTCGAGTTGTCTCGATAAAAGATGACATAGAATGGATACTCAAGGCAGTGCCAAGTCCGGCAAACGGTATTACCCTTTGTACTGGGTCTTATGGCGTTCGCGCCGACAACGACTTGGTCGATATGGTGCAACGCTTTGGCTCTAGCATCTTCTTTACGCATTTAAGATCAACCAAGCGTGAAGAAGTAGCGGGCAGTTTCCATGAAGCGTCTCACCTTGGCGGCGATGTAGACATGGTCGGCGTGGTTCGTGCGCTTCTTGTTGAAGAGAAAAAGCGTCACGACAATCTTTCTAATGGTGGTAAAGGACCAAGCCTGATACCAATGCGACCAGACCATGGCCATCAAATTCTGAATGACTTGGATAAAAACTCGAAACCGGGTTACTCTAAACTCGGCCGAATGAAAGGCTTAGCAGAAGTTCGTGGTTTAGAACTTGGCTTGAAAAGCACGCTTTAATCTAGCGAATTACCAAATCTAAAGAGTTACTAAGCTTGAATGTAAAATGCCTTCTGTACCGATATGGGTCAGAAGGCATTTTTTTCAGCCAAATAGTGTATTAATCGAATTTCATTCTGTTTGTTTTAAGTAAGGCAGCACTGCTAGCGTTAACCAATTTGTCGTTTTTTCTTTCAATAAAGAAGACTTCTAGGTTTTCATTTTTAGCGATTTTCGCGCCTTCTAAAGGGCCTAGGCACAACATAGTCGTTGCCCATGCATCACTTATTCTCGGGTCGGTGCCAAGCACAGACGCTGACACAAGATCGTGAGTAATGGGCTTGCCAGTACTTGGGTTGATGATGTGAGAATACTCTACACCATTGTCATCAAAATGGCGGTTATACGTGCCGGATGTGTCCAGCGTCACGCCATTTTCGTCGACAACCGTCATGGCTTGATAGACTTTTGGAGCACCGTCAGCTGAAGGAATTGGACTTTGAATGGCCACTCGCCATTTGTCGCCATTTGGCTTGTGGCCCTTGATCTTCATGTCGCCACCAAATTGCACCATGTAGTTATCGTAGCCTTTGGTCTCCAACACATCGCTTAACTTTCCAATGGTATAGCCTTCGCCCATAGAGGAAAAATCAAGCTGTAAAAAAGGGCGAGTTTTGCGTACACGCAAATTTTCTTCGTCTATCTCTATTTTATCGATTCCAAGCTCTGACTTAAGCGCTGTGAGTTCTTCCGGTGTTGGCACATGAAGTTTGTCGGTTTTAAAACCCCACAAATCGAACAAAGGACCAATTGTCGGATCGTAACAACCTTCCGATTTTGCATGTATGTCTTGGGCGATTTTAACCAGATCGACAAAGTCTTGAGAGGTGGGTTGCCAAGCAACAGAAAGGCTACGGTTAAACTCGGAAATGAAGGAATCAGGGCGATAAGTGGAAAGCTCTTTATCTATTTGTGTAAGCGTATCGTTAAACGCCGTTTGTATTTCTGTCACAGGAACGGCATCTTCAGACCAAAAACTGATTTGATATGTGGTGCCTTGGGCATAACCTTCAACGCTTTCAAGTTTGGGTGGTTCACTGCAACCCACTAAAAAGATTGTCATTAATAGTGCGCTAAAGACTGCAACCTTGGTTGCTTTAAAACTAGATTTTATGGAGGTAGACATATAATTTAAGCCTTGTTGATATCAAATCAGGCAAGTTTATCAGCCGTTTATGTTCAACTCTATCGAACCGTTTATCATCCACACTAATGTGCATTTTTAGCATCTTAAATTAAATATCTAAATTAATTCTTTCACGACACACTTTTTAAAATGCTAACAAAGTAAACTGGCAAGATTTTAAAGTTCTTTATAGTTCTGGAAGAACGCCACTTCTTACTGCGCCGGGTGATATTCCCGTCGTTCGTTTAAATGCTCTACTGAATGAAGCAGCAGAACTATAGCCAAGTCGATCGGCGATGTCGTCAAGGGACAGATTATCTCGGCTAATCCACTGGCTTGCGAGTCGCATGCGCAGGTTACCCAAGTATTGTTGTGGTGTGGAATGGGTTAATTCGGCAAACCGTTCAGCAAAGACAGATCGTGATGTTCCCATTTCAAAGGCCATATCCGCCACTGACCATTGTCGTCCCGGGTCATGATGTAGGGCGGATAAAACCTGAGCTAGTTTCGGATCGCGCATTGCTTCAACCCAACCGCACACGTTGCACCCGATTTCTACCCAACGACGCAAAATGGCCGCTGCCACTACATCGGCAAGTCGTGTCAAAATTACACTATACCCTGGTCGCTTAGCCTTTAATTCCTTGGTCATCACATCAAGGATGGCGGGTATTTGTGGATCATAATCGGGTACTGTTTCTATATGCATTACTTCGGGTTTTAAATGCGCTAATGGATGAAGCCAGCCCAAGTCGAATTCCATGGCACAACTGAAAATTAGATTGTCCTTTGATCTGCATATTCCAGTGTCACAAGCGCTAATTTCCGACGTGGCATCACATAATTGCACTTTCTCAAAGGCATTAATGCTGATCAGTGGCGCACCGTCTTCGCTATAAAGATCATGGGTTCCGGCGCAAGGCATCAAGACGGCATCACCGCATGCAAGCTGGTGTACCGTGCCACTTCGGGTTCGCAAAAATGCTGAACCCTGTCCGATGAAATGAAAATACGCCAACCTTTTATCCGACTCTTCTCCAAAGCGTAGGCCAAATGGCGCAGAAATATCTACTCTTCTGTACTCAAGGCCTTTAAGGCGGACACCAGACAAAAGCTCGTTCATCATATCGTGTTGGGTTTTATTGATTAGATTGTTTGGCGGAGAAAGTGGCATAGTGATCCGGACGATATGGTATGAATTTAAGACATATTGGTATATATCGTCTGGTCTGTCCATATTATTCTGGATGCAGTGTAAAAACATTCATTTAAGAGGACTTTCGATGACGAATACCGTAAATGTGTCTCCGGCCCATCAGGCACAAGAGGTACCCGCTTGGGGTGCAGTGATAGCCATGACGTTAGGTGTTTTCGGGTTGGTGACAGCGGAGTTTTTGCCCGCCAGCCTTCTGACACCAATGGCTTTTGATCTTTCAATAACGGAAGGTATGGCTGGTCAAGCCGTTTCGGCTACCGCTATTCTTGCGGTAATCACGAGTCTTTTGACCGCTACTGTCACCCGTAGGATGGATCGTCGTTATGTTTTGCTGGTTTTTTCAGTACTTTTAATTATCTCGAATATTTTGGTTGCTCTTGCGCCAAATTTTCTCTTGCTGCTAGCTGGACGTGTATTGCTGGGTATTGCCCTTGGTGGCTTTTGGACTATGGCGGCAGCCACCGTTATGCGACTGGTGCCTGACAAAAGTGTTCCACGCGCTCTGGCTATTTTGTTTAGCGGCGTTTCGGCAGCGACTATTTTTGCAGCGCCGCTCGGCAGCTATCTTGGTGGCGTAATCGGCTGGCGTAATGTTTTCCTACTGGCGTCCTTGCTTGGTGTTCTGGCTCTCTTTGTCCAGTTTTTCACTTTGCCTAGAATGCAGCCCCAAGGAAGAGCAACATTACGCACTCTGATCGCGGTGATGAATCGACCTCGAATGAAGTTCGGTTTGTTTATGTTAGTACTCATTTTCACTGGTCATTTTGCCTTGTTTACCTATGTTCGGCCGTTTCTTGAAAACGTTACTGGTGTAGCAACCGCAGGTGTTTCGGGAATTTTGCTAGGCTTTGGTATTGCCAATTTCATTGGAACTCATATTGCTGGCGTCTTGATTGCGCGATCGTTGCGCCTGACTCTGACCCTTATGCCACTGATTATTGGTTTGGCTGGAATTGGTATGGTCAGCGTCCAAGGTGATATTGCGTCCACCGCCGTACTGGTAGCAATCTGGGGGATGGCGTTTGGTGGAGTGCCAGTGGCTTGGTCGACTTGGATCACACGTAGCGTTCCTGACGAAGCTGAAAGTGGTGGTGGGCTTCTGGTCGCCGCCATTCAGGTTGGTATTGGAGCTGGTGCCGCGGCGGGTGGACTTGTTTTTGATGTCAGTGGTGCACTTGGTGTTTTCACCATCGCTGCCATTATTCTTTTGGCCGCAGCCATTATCGTTACGTTGGGCCTACGATCCGCGCCTGTGGAAATAAAATAGTGTAAACATCGTTCATTTCTAACAGCTCAACCCCCGGGTATTTCACGACAACCGGGGGATTTGTATTTGCCCTAAACTGACCCTCTTTGCCTTCTTGCATTAAAATCAGCTAATCAATAGCCGCAAACCGAGTGATGTCATCAGCAAGCCAGTAATGCGTTCTATCCATATTTTAAAGACCAATACTTTCTTTTGAATTGTCGCTGACGTTAGTAGGCAAGCGACTAGGCCAAACCAAATAAAATGCACTAAAGAAATATAAACACCATAGCTAAGTTCCATCAGTAAAGATGTATCTGTTGAAATGACTTGGCTAAACAAAGACACGATAAACAGCATGGTTTTGGGATTGAGTGCGTTACAAGCAAACCCAGACCAAAAAGCTGACCCACTACCAGTCAGTTTGTTTTGAGATGAGTTTTCACTTTTCAATGGTTCAAATGTCTGCTGAAACCTTGCTCTAAAAAAGATTTTTTTGATGTCCGGCCATAAAGCAGAAACACCTAACCAAATAAGGTACATGGCGCCAAGATAACGCAGTGTATTCAGAACCCAAATGTTGTTAGCAAACACAACCCCTAGTCCCAGAAGCGTATAAACCAGATGCACACTAATGGCGACGCTTATCCCTAAGGCACATAAAATGCCATTCGTCCGTCCTTTTAATAACGAGACCTTCGACACCATCGCAAAATCTGGCCCAGGGCTAATGACGGCCAATAAAGTAATAATAGCAACGGAATACAATTCAAATTGATCAATATTTAACATGGCAAGATACTCTAATCTGTGAATAATAAGAGTCTAAGTGAGTAGGTTTCCAAATAAAATCGATAATTAATGGTGATTTTTGTGAGTAATAGTCACATAAAAAGAAGACTTCCGCCGTTGGGCGCATTGACCGCTTTTGAAGCCGCCGCTCGACATCAAAATTTTTCTCGTGCGGCGCAAGAGCTCAACCTAACCCATGGTGCAATCAGTCGTGCGGTCGCACAAATTGAAGCGCGTCTCGGTGTGGGTTTATTTGTACGACGCAATCGTCGCGTTTACTTAACTGCCGCTGGTCAGCGGCTAAAGAAAACGGCCACCGAAACCTTAGATGCTTTGAGTCTCACTGTAGAAGAAATACACCGGCACGACAGTGGCTCGCCTTTTTTAACAGTTTCCTGTGAGCCAAGCTTAGCAATGCGCTGGTTAATGCCTCGATTAGGTGAATTCCGAACGCTCTGTCCAGAGTTAAACGTTGATTTGCGCATGGCGGGTGGGCCAATTGATCTACTGTCAGAAAGTTGTGACATTGCTATCCGACGGATGGACTTCGGCGTGAACGACGATTATCAGATCACAACGCTTTGCTCTGAATTGGCAGGCCCAGTGTGTACAACCGCTTATTGGAATGACCATATTGCTCAAGACTTAAGTAACGCCAATTGGTTACACAGTCGAACTCGACCTAATGCATGGGATGATTGGAAAGCGGCTTACGGTTTGGAAAGAATCATCCCGAAAAGTGAGCAGCACTTTGATCACTTTTTTTACAGCTTGCAAGCCGCTCAAGATAGACTTGGGGTTGCCATTGGTTCAGTACCATTGGTGTCTGACGATCTAAAAACACAGAGACTCATTGCACCATTAGGTTTGCAGTCCACCGGCTATGATTACGCCTTACTTACCTTAGAGGATCCAAGCCAAGACCCGAGAGTCTCTGCTTTTTGTAAGTGGCTAATGGGATTAATAAATCAAATGAACTAATAAGATAAAAAGTATTCATATGAATCATCAGGCGCTAATTTAGTGAAAACGATGGCATACAATATTCTTATTTTGAACGCCTTCTTCTTGCGTAAAAAGCGCGTAAACAAGGCGTTTTATCTTCTCTCTCTTTGTTATTTTTAGCCTTCTCCAAAAGCGTCATTTTCCCTCTGTCGTAAATTGTCATCCGCTGGACGCTCCCAAGCATAAGATCGACATTTTTTATCTCTATTATCACGGTGAAAGCTCACTCTATGGCGTCTTCAGTTAGCTGGGGCGTCGCAACCATTTTAATCACACCACGATAATCGCTTAAGTCGATTGTTTTATGTAAGGGAGCTGATCTGATGCAGCATTATTCAGGCTTTGGGTTGTTAAAGCACAGTTTTAGCCATCACGAAAACTGGCAACGGGTGTGGCGCAATCCAACCCCTAAAAAGAAATACGATGTGATCATTGTTGGTGGCGGTGGCCATGGGTTGGCGACGGCCTATTATTTAGCCAAAGAGTTTGGTGTGACTAACGTTGCGGTAATCGAAAAAGGCTTTTTAGGTGGCGGCAATACAGCGCGTAACACAACCATCGTTCGTTCCAACTACTTATGGGACGAGGCGGCTCATCTTTACGAGCATTCTATGAAACTTTGGGAAGGTCTTTCTCAGGATTTGAATTACAACGTGATGTTTTCACAGCGTGGTTGTTTGAATCTTGGCCATACTTTACAAGACATGCGAGACATCGAGCGTCGCGTCAATGCAAACCGTTTAAACGGTATTGATGGCGAGGTGTTAGACGCTCAGCAAATTAAAGAAATCGTTCCCGTTTTAGATTGCTCTGACAATGTACGTTACCCGATTCTTGGTGCGTCTTGGCAGCCGCGTGCAGGCGTGGCACGTCATGATGCGGTGGCGTGGGGTTTTGCTCGTGGTGCTGATGCACACGGTGTGGATTTGATCCAGCAAACCGAAGTGGAAGATCTGATTATTGAAGACGGTACAGTTGTTGGTGTTCGTACCGCGCAATACGGAGAAATTCGTGCTGATAAAGTCGGTTGTGTGGTG
Organism: Marinomonas primoryensis; assembly: GCF_013372285.1. Lineage (NCBI taxonomy): Bacteria > Pseudomonadati > Pseudomonadota > Gammaproteobacteria > Oceanospirillales > Oceanospirillaceae > Marinomonas > Marinomonas primoryensis. The sequence continues at coordinate 1,523,326 of NZ_CP054301.1, forward strand.
GCGGGAAATTCTAGCCTTTTAGCGAAGATGGGCGGTTTTGAACTGCCACTAGAGTCGCATCCGCTGCAAGCCTTAGTGTCTGAGCCGATCAAACCTATTCTGGATACGGTCGTTATGTCCAATCATGTACACGGTTATGCGAGCCAGTCTGATAAAGGTGACTTGGTCATCGGTGCAGGAATTGATGGCTACAATGGCTATGGTCAGCGTGGCTCTTATGCCACCGTCGAACATACTATTCAAGCGATTCTCGAAATGTTTCCTGTGTTCAGTCGAGTTCGAATGAACCGTCAGTGGGGCGGTATTGTTGATACTTGTCCTGATGCGTGTCCGCTTATTACTGAAACACCAGTGAAGAACTTGTATTTCAACTGTGGTTGGGGAACGGGTGGCTTTAAAGCAACACCGGGTTCAGGTCATGTTTTTGCCGCGTCGTTGGCAAAAGGTGAAATGCACCCATTAGCCAAGCCTTTCTCTATGTTCCGTTTCCATAATGGCGCGCTGGTGGATGAACACGGCGCCGCTGGTGTAGCGCATTAAGCGGGCTGAGGCCGACTAAGGAGAGAAATACCATGTTTTATATTTATTGCCCGCATTGTTGTGAACACCGCGAGGAAGAAGAGTTTCATGCCGCAGGGCAGGCACACCTTCCGCGCCCTTTGGATCCTGATGCTTGCACCGACAAAGAGTGGGGCGAATACATTTATTTTCGTAAGAACCCACGTGGAATCCATCATGAACTTTGGGTCCATGCGGCGGGGTGTCGTAAGTTTTTCAACATCACACGTGACACTCAAACGTACGAAATTAAAGAAGTCTACAAAATTGGTGAGCAGCCATCTGTTGTGGCAAATATCGCTGTAAGCTCTGAGTCTCAGAACCATAAAGCGCCGCCAAAAAGTAAGCCAGGAGCGACACTATGACTCAGAAAAATCGTCTTCAAAATGGCGGCCGAATTGATCGCTCCAAAGCGCTAACCTTCACGTATAACGGAAAACAGTATAAGGGTTACGAAGGCGACACGTTAGCGTCTGCCTTATTGGCCAATAGTGTCGACATCGTTGGTCGAAGCTTTAAATACAGCCGACCTCGCGGCATTGTTGCTGCGGGTGCGGAAGAGCCTAATGCCATTATGCAAATCGGTGCGACCGAAGCGACGCAAATTCCCAATGTACGTGCCACACAGCAGTCCTTATACGACGGTCTAGTCGCGGGTACAACAAACGGCTGGCCAAGCGTCGAAACTGATTTAATGGAATACGTGGGTAAAATCGGTGGGAAAATGATGCCACCGGGTTTCTACTACAAAACCTTCATGTTCCCGCAGTCCTTGTGGGGTACTTACGAATCTTATATTCGTAAAGCAGCTGGTCTTGGTCGTGCGCCAAAAGAAACCGACCCAGACATTTATGACAAGGTGAATCAGCATTGCGACGTCATGATAGCGGGTGCGGGTCCTGCCGGATTAGCAGCCGCATTGGTGGCTGCACGTGCTGGCGCAAGAGTGATCATAGCGGATGAACAAAATGAATTTGGTGGCAGCTTATTAAGCAGCACTGAAACGCTAGACGGAAAACCCGCTGCGGAATGGGTTGCAGATGTGGTTAAAGAGCTTTCGACGTTTGACGATGTAATGATGTTGCCAAACTCGCAAGTCAATGGTTATCACGACCACAACTTTTTAACCATCCAGCAACATTGTACCGATCAATTCGCAGACCGCGCACCAAATGGTCAAGTTGCTCAGCGCTTGCATCGTGTACGGGCAAAATGGGTAATCTTGGCAACAGGCGCTCATGAGCGTCCCTTAGTGTATGGCAACAATGATGTTCCAGGTTGTATGGTGGCAAATGCCGTATCGACCTATATTAATCGCTACGGCGTCGTTCCAGGGAATGACTTGGTACTGATGACCTCAAACGACAATGCCTATCGTACTGCGTTAGATTGGTACGATGCGGGTCGTAATGTCGTCGCAATAGTGGATTCTCGTAAGAACCCACAAGGTACCTTTGTTGAAGCCGCTCGAGCACGTGGTATCAACATTATGGTGAGTTCTGGTGTTATTGAAGCGCATGGCACCAAGCGTGTTACCGGTGTATCGATTGCGCCATTGAATGAGGCTGGTGACGCTGTTGTCGGTGCCATTGTAAAAATGAAAGCCGATACGGTTGCCACTTCTGGCGGCTGGAGTCCGGTTATTCATTTGTCATGTCACACTGGTGCTCGTCCTGTTTGGAATGACGAAATTCTTGGTTTTACGCCGGGTGCAACAGTACAGAAACAACTCACAGCGGGTGCGATTAATGGCACATTCACGACCTCAAAAGCATTGTCTGAAGGATTAAAGGCCGGCCTCGATGCGTTGTCTCATTTGGGATTAGCGACATCGAAAGTCGACTTGCCAGAAGCGGATGTGATTGAAGAAGGCGTATCAATGGCCTTGTTCCATATCCCGCACACTAAGCCAACATCAAAAGCGCCTAAACAGTTTGTCGATTACCAAAATGACGTTACCGCCGCAGGTATTGAGCTGGCGTGTCGAGAAGGTTTTGAGTCGATTGAACATGTGAAACGCTACACGGCGATGGGTTTTGGAACGGACCAAGGTAAACTTGGCAATATCAATGGTATGGCAATTGCGGCAAAAACGCTTAATAAAACCATTCCACAAACAGGTACGACGATCTTCCGTCCTAACTACACGCCAGTGACGTTCGGCGCGATTGCGGGACGTGATTGTGGTGCATTATTTGATCCAGAACGTTATACCGCCATGCATTCTTGGCATGTAGCGCATGGCGCAAAGTTTGAAGACGTCGGTTTATGGAAACGCCCTTGGTATTACCCACAAGGCAACGAAACTATGCAAGACGCCTTGAACCGCGAATGTGTAGCGACACGCGAATCCGTCGGTATTTTGGATGCTTCAACCTTGGGTAAAATTGATATTCAGGGCAAAGACGCGCGTGAATTTTTAGGTCGTGTTTACAGCAACGCATGGGCAAAACTAGCGGTCGGAAAATGTCGCTACGGCTTGATGTGCGGCGAAGATGGCATGGTATTCGATGACGGTGTGACGTCTTGCTTGGCGGAGAATCATTTCTTAATGACGACAACGACAGGCGGTGCGGCGCATGTTTTAGAGTGGTTGGAAATTTATCATCAAACCGAATGGCCAGAGATGGAAGTGTATTTCACCTCGGTTACAGATCATTGGTCTACGATGACGATTTCCGGCCCGAACAGCCGCAAGTTGTTGGAGAAATTGACCGACTACGATGTATCGAAAGAAAACATGACGTTCATGGATTGGAAACCAATGACGGTCGCAGGTGTTCCTGCTCGTGTCTTCCGCATTTCCTTCACTGGAGAGTTGTCATTCGAGATCAACGTACAAGCTAACTACGGTTTGCATGTTTGGAAAGCCTTGTTCGAAATGGGCGCAGAATTCAATCTAACGCCGTACGGCACAGAGACCATGCATATATTGCGGGCCGAGAAAGGCTTCATTATTGCGGGACAAGATACCGATGGTTCTGTGCATCCGTTCGATTTAGGCATGTCTTGGGCCGTGTCTATGCAGAAGCCTTTTAGCTTCATTGGTAAACGCGGTATGCAACGTGAGGATTGTGTGCGTGCTGAACGTAAACAGCTGGTGGGATTAAAAACGATTGATCCAAATGTTGTTTTACCAGAAGGTTCACAAGGTGTACTGGATCCGAAGGCGCCAATTCCAATGCCGATGGTTGGGCATGTTACGTCCAGCTACTGGAGTGCAAACTTGAATCGCTCGGTTGCGATGGGTTTTGTCAAAGGTGGGTTGGAAAAAATGGGTGAGAAAGTCTTTTATCCATTGGTCGATGGCCGAGTGATAGAAGCTGAAATTTGTAGCCCTGTGTTCTTAGATCCAAAAGGGGAGCGTCAACATGTCTGATATTACGTTAGAAACACCTGAGCAATTACCAAAACTGGTTACGCATCAGCGGCCTTTACCATCAGAGCCAAATATTGTCGGTGAAAGTCCTTTACACCATGCGGATTTAGACAGCATTGCTACGCAAGGTCCACAAGTAGGCGGCGTGCATTTTTGTGAGCATAAGCTCTTAGGGTTGCTAACCCTGCGTTGCACGCCCTCATCAGAACAGCAAAGCGAGATTACCGCTTTGCTGGGTGTCGTTCTACCAATGAAGCCGTTGACGTCAGTCGTCAACGGTGACATTTCTGTGCGTTGGGTTGGTCCGGACGAATGGTTAATCATTGTTCCCGGTGAACAAGCTTTTGATATCGAAACTCGCTTTTTTGAAACACTAAGTGGTCATTTTTCTTTAGTAAATATCAGTGGTGGTTCGACGGTATTTGATGTTTCTGGCGATCATGTTGTTGATATGCTGAAAAAGTCGATTCCTGTGGATTTGCATATCCGTGAATTCCCCGTAGGAAAAGTAGTATCGACTATTTTTGCTAAGAGTGGCGCAATTATTTGTCGGCTCGGTGACAACCATTTTGAGTTAGTGGTTCGTCGTAGTTTCGCCGATTATCTTTGGTTATGGATTCAAGACGCCAGTCGTGAATACGGCTTAGTCGTTAAAGCGACCTAATCATTAAAGAATCATTGTTTCAAATCCATTCCTTTTAGTTCACGGTTTTGGTTGGCCACTTTGTGTGGTCAGCCTTTTTCGTGACAGACATTAAGAGATAGCGTATGAAATCGAAAACCTTACCTTGGATTTTTACTGCCAGCTGCCCGAGCCTTATTGGTACCGTTGATGTTGTGACTCGATACATGGCAGAAGCGGAAAACTACATAGACGAAATTCACTCTTTTGATGACAGAGAATCGGGTTTGTTTTTCATTCGTATTGAGTTTTTCCCTCCAAATGATGGCTTTAGTGACGCTACGTTCACTGAAAAGTTTTCTTCCCGCGCGGCAGAGTTTGATATGACGTGGGAATTGACGGCGCCAAATCATAAGCCAAAAGTGGCTATCATGGTGTCGAAATACGACCATTGCTTGAACGATTTACTCTATCGTTTCCGTACCGGTCAGCTGAATATTGATGTGACGGTTATTATTTCAAATCACCCTGATCTAGAAGAACTTGCGAAATGGCACGGCATTCCGTATTACCACTTGCCTATCACCGCAGAGACCAAGCTAGAACAAGAAGCGAAGGTACGAGAGCTGATCGAGCAATACGATACTGAATTGGTTGTCTTAGCGCGTTACATGCAAGTACTGTCACCAAGCATGTGTGAATACCTAGACGGCCGAGCCATTAATATCCATCATTCTTTATTGCCAGGATTTAAAGGCGCTCGCCCTTATCATCAAGCGTGGGAAAAAGGCGTCAAAATGGTCGGCGCAACAGCCCACTATGTTAACAATGACTTGGACGAGGGGCCGATCATCACTCAAGGCATTCAAACGGTAAACCATGCGCATTTCCCAGAAGATCTTGTGGCAAAAGGACAAGACATCGAACGTGTCACCTTGTTTAATGCTGTGAAATATCACGTTGAAAAACGCGTCTTTTTAAATGGCAAACGCACGGTTGTGTTTGGTGGGTAACGTCTTTTTTTAAGTAAAAGAACAAGCTGAAAATACATAAAGAGTAAAAGTAAAAAGCCGTTCGGGGGAGCGGTTTTTTGCTTTTTATAGAATATGGAATTTGTTAGATATTTAAAGATGATAAAATCGCCTATCGTGAGAGCGACCACGTAATATTTTAGTGTGTGTGATTATGAGTGTTTTTTACCGACGGGTAAGTCGAGTATACTCACTGCTTTCACTCAACACGTCGCGAAGTATTTTTTATGACAGCAACCCGTTTTAGCTTAGATCTGGCCGAAAAATTAAAGGCCATAGTAGGAAGCCAGTACACCTTAACGGACGCCGATAAGAAGAAACCCTACAGCAATGGTATTCGATTAGGCGGCGGTGAGGCTTACGCCGTGGTTCGTCCTAGTAGTTTGGTTGAAATCTGGAAAGTGCTTCAAGCCTGTGTTGAAGCAGATGTTATTGTCATTATGCAAGCCGCCAATACCGGCTTGACTGGTGGTTCCACGCCAAATGGCGCGGACTATGACCGCCCGATTGTGATTGTCAGTACCATGCGAATCAGCGATATTCAGCTGATTGATCAAGGCAAACAGATTGTTGGTTTGGCAGGCAGCACGTTATTTGGTTTGGAAGAACGACTAAAACCTTACGGTCGCGAGCCACATTCAGTGATTGGCTCTTCTTGTATTGGCGCGTCTATCGTCGGTGGTGTGTGTAATAATTCTGGTGGCGCACTGGTTCAACGTGGTCCTGCTTACACAGAAATGTCCTTGTTCGCACAAGTCACTGAAAATGGCGAATTGCAGCTGGTGAACAACCTAGGCATCGATTTGGGCAGCGACCCAGAAGAGATTCTCGCCAATTTACAGAACCAAACTTACCAAGAAACCGACGTACAATTTCCCGATAAACGCGGTTCCGACAATGAATACCATGAGCGTATTCGTGACGTCGACGCAGAAACTCCATCCCGCTTTAACAATGACCCGCGTCGTTTGTATGAATCGTCTGGTTGTGCCGGTAAATTGGCGGTTTTTGCGGTTCGCATCGACACCTTTCCCATCCCTGAAAAACATCAGGTGTTCTACATCGGCACGAACGATCCCGCCGTAATGGAACAGATGCGTCGTGACATGTTGTCAACTTTTACCAATTTGCCTGTGTCTGGCGAATACCTGCATAAAAGTAGCTACGACATCAGCAAAAAATACGGCAAAGACAGCTACTTGGTGATCGACAAACTGGGCACCAAATACATTCCTAAAATGTTTTCCATCAAGCGTACTGTGGATCGTTGGGCGGAAAAATTTAGCTTCATGCCGAACAAATTTTCGGATCGCATCATGCAATACATGAGTCAGATGTTCCCGAACCACTTACCAAAACGCATGGAAGATTTTCGTGCAAAATACGACCATCATTGGATCGTCGAAACCAGCAATGACGGCGTGGCCGAAGCACAAGCGTATTTAGACACCTTCTTTAAAGACAACGAAGGCGATTACTTTGCTTGTACCGACCGCGAAGCGGACCAAGCGATTCTGCATCGCTTTGTGACGGGCGGCGCGTTGACGCGTTATCACATTATGAATGGCAAAGACCTTGGTTCCATCATGACGATTGACGTGGCGTTTCCGCGAAATGAACTGGACTGGTTCGAAGTATTGCCACAAGAGATCGACGATAAAATTGCCGTGAAAATGTACTACGGACACTTCTTTTGCCATGTCATGCACCAAAACTACATCATGAAAAAAGGCGTTGATGGCAAAGCGGTGAAAAAGCAAATTCTCGCCAGCTACGACGTACGTGGTGCGGAATACCCGGCCGAGCACAACGTGGGTCATGAATATTTGGCGAAGCCCGCATTGCGCGAGTTCTACCAAAAAACCGACCCAACCAACAGCTTCAACTCAGGAATTGGCGGCACCAGTAAACTGAAAAGTTGGCATGAACATACTGATGGTCAAAACGGCTGCGGCTGTAAATAACTCGTATTGAACGTGAAAAAAACCGAGATGTTATGTCTCGGTTTTTTTATTTTCGAATAAAAAAGTGCATTTTTCCCCCTATATTATTGTAGAAAATAAGACCCATTATTTATCTATTTTAAAGCAAAGCGATGTAATAAGATGGCTAAAATATAGACAATACGTGAACAACGTAAAGAGAGCCAGATTATGTCCAACTACGACCAATTAACGTCACACTACCAAACGATTCATCATTTTAATCATGCCGAGTCTATGCTCGGTTGTGATGCCGCGGCGAACATGCCGTCAGGTGGCAGCAATGCGCGCTCAAAAGCCATGGCTGAATTGTCGGTTCATATCCATCGATTATCCACTCAGCCACAACTTGAAGAATGGTTCGGCAACGCGGAAAAAGAGCCTCTAAGCACGGAACAGAAGGCGAGCCTGCGAGAGATGAAACGTAAGTGGCAACAAGCGACGGTCGTACCGGAAGACTTGGTTCAGGCACAATCCATTGCGAGCTCAAAGTGTGAACACGCTTGGCGTACACAACGTCAAGAAAACGATTGGGTAGGGTTTGAGAAGAACTGGAAAGAAGTCGTCACTTTGTCTCGTGAAGAAGCGAAAATCCGCGGCGAAGCGCTAGGTCTCACTCGCTACGACGCCATGCTCGACAAGTTCGAACCGGGCACCACAACCGCGTCGCTCGATACGTTATTTACCGACGTGAAAACTTGGTTGCCAGAACTGATTGAAAAAGTACTGGAAAAGCAGAAGTCTGAATCCATCGTATTGCCATCAGGCACTTTTTCTACCGCCTCGCAAAAAGCGCTCGGTCTAGAAGTTATGAAGTTGTTGAAATTCGACTTTGATCGCGGTCGATTAGACCAAAGTGTTCACCCGTTCTGCGGTGGCGTTCCGTCTGATGTGCGTATTACGACCCGTTACGATGAAAAAAATTTCGTACAAGCCTTAATGGGTATTGTTCACGAAACAGGTCACGCTCGTTACGAACAAGGCTTACCAAGTGCCTTTGCCGGTTTACCAGTCGGTGAGGCGCGTTCCATGGGAGTTCATGAATCACAATCGCTCTTTTTTGAAATGCAGATAGGCCGCTGTAAACCCTTTATTTCCCACTTGTCGCGCCTTTCTGCCGACGCCTTTAACGCGCACAAAGATCCTGTGTTTGCCGAAGAAAACCTCTACAAAATCTACACACAGGTGAAAAAAGGCTTTATTCGAGTCGATGCAGACGAACTCACGTACCCAGCGCACGTTATTGTGCGCTACGAAATCGAACGTGACTTGATTAATGGCGTGATTGAACACACCGATGTCCCTGCGATTTGGGATGAAAAAATGAAAGCCTCACTTGGGATTTTAACCAAAGACAATTACAAAAATGGCTGCATGCAAGATATCCATTGGACTGGTGGCTCGTTCGGTTACTTTCCTTCCTATACTCTAGGTGCTATGTACGCCGCCCAATACAAAGCCACCATGATACAAACCGTCGACATCGACGCCGCCATTCAAAGCGGTGACCTGTCTCCAATATTCCAATGGCTCAGCGACAACATCTGGTCACAAGCTTCGCTTCACACCACCGATGAACTAATAAAACGCGCGACAGGCGAAACACTAAATGCCGTACATTTTAGAAAGCATCTAGAAGGGCGGTATTTGTAAAAGATTGACTCAAGGAAAACCACGAACTGTACCTTCCCCTTATTAAGGGGAAGGCTAGGATGGGGTTCTAGCACTTTGTCTTTCTAGCGCATTAGTAAATGTAGCAAACCAAACGCCACCGCTCGACACTATCGTTTGACCTCGCTCTTGGCGTTCGCTTTTCTATACTTAATCATTTCTTTGGTAGGTCGTCCTTCAGGGCGACACCGCTATAGCTTAAATAGATTCTGGAAATCCAAATCAACTCACGCTACATTGACTTCACGATAGAATGAAAAAAAGTGACTAGTGGATGGTTAACTCTCGATAATCCTTTTCTTTTTATTTCATGACTTAATTTTACTCTGACCCCAATTATTTCAATTATTTTGTTTCTCTAAACTGGAGTTTTAAATGTTAGAGTTGAGACCAAATTGCGAATGTTGTGATAAGGATTTACCGCCAGAATCTACAGAGGCACTTATCTGTACATTTGAATGTACCTTTTGTACAAGTTGTGTTAAGGGAGTTTTGAATAATCAATGTCCTAATTGTGGTGGTAATTTTGTTAGCAGACCAATAAGGCCTATTGCAGCATTAAAAAATAATCCAGCATCAACTAAACGCGTGCTAAAAGAACAAGGTTGCGTACTAAACACATAACAAGGGTTTTCAAGTCGGACAAATAACAGTTGGCTGGTTCCGCTCCGCTTCACATTTTAGCCAACTACAATTTGCCCCTTAACAGGGCGTTAGCTGTAGAAAAGAGGAAGCGATGAGAATACTTACAAATATATGCTCGAATGACCTCCAAAAAAGCAAAGACTTTTATGTAGAGCTTCTCGATTTTAAAGTTAAGTATGATAGTGACTGGTATGTTCAGCTTTGTTCTCCAGATGATTCAGAAATTGAGTATGGAATTATCCAGCGGAATCACGATTTAGTACCTAAGGAGTATCAAAATGCACCAACGGGTATGTATGTAACTTTTGTAGTTGACGATGTTGATATGGTCTACGAAAGGGCACTAAAAATGAAGGTTACTATTGTAGAGACGCCTCGTAATGAATTTTACGGTCAGCGTAGGTTTCTAGCTAAAGATCCAAATGGTTGTTTAATAGATATCTGTTCTCCATGGGAAGCAGAGTAATGTTTGAAAGAACAACTAGCAAGGCGCATCAGGCTCGCCCGCAAGCGGGCTGGACCTCCGTTCCGGCGCTTGTGCGCGGCGTTATACCTTAAAGGAGATAAAATGAAGAATCTTATTGTTGGAGTAATTGTGAGTGCATTATCTTTTTCTGTATTTGCCAATACAGAGTCGCCATATGTAGGTCAGGAGTCACGTAAAATTAAGGCGTTGTCCCAACAAGAAATTGAGGGCTACCTAAATGGTAAAGGTTTAGAATTCGCCAAAGCAGCCGAGCTTAATCAGTTTCCTGGTCCAAGTCATGTTCTCAAGGTAGCCAAAGAACTTAATCTTACCGAAGAACAAACAAAGCGTACTCAAGAAATTTTTGACTCTATGAAATCAAAAGCGACTATGTTGGGTAATCAATTTGTTGAAAAAGAGCGGGAACTTGACAGGCAGTTCTCCAGTGGAGCAATAAATGCTAATTCCCTTAAAATACTCTTATCCGATATCGGTGCACTTCAGGCCAACATACGGCATGTGCATTTGAATGCCCACCTTGATCAAAAAGCATTGCTCACTAAACACCAGATTTATATGTACGATCAACTACGTGGTTACAGCACGCCCGATAATAATGGAACGAAACATCATCACTAAACAAATAAAGTATAACAAGGCCAACCACTCAGAAGTCAAAAGCTTCGCTTCATTTTCCCGATGCGCAGATAAACCGTGCGACAGGTAGCGTGCTCAATGTCGCTATGACAAGAAAAAAAAGACCGATATGAAAATCACATCGGTCTTTTTCTATTTCAAATCTCTAATAATCCAACGCCATTTTTGCCATTTTCATTGTATTTTCAAACGATGCACAACCTGCGATAAACAAGCCGTTATGGCTGAGTAGGGCATTACCTAAAGATTATCTAAAGCGGCTGAAATAGCTCGGGTTGAGTGTTCTTTTGTCTATCTTCGTTCACGGTTTATTTTCAGTACTCAAAAAACATCAAACAAGTGGGAGCTTGTCGGTTAAACTCTCTCTCTCTTTATGTATGCGGTAATAATGCTAACTGGATCAAACACATGGCTCAAAACTACACACCTACTTTTAAAAACTGGCTTTCTCTGCTGTTGCTCATTCTGCTGTGGGGGACGTCATTTATGTTTACCGCTGTCTCACTGGAAAGCTTTAGCCCTGTAGCGATAGTCTCTCTTAGAGTCTTGATTGCAGCGATTATTCTAACGCTCTTTATGTATGCCAAGGGTTGGCGTTTGCCTGTAGACCCGTTGGCTTGGGCGGTATTTTTGCTGCTGGGTATTATGGGTAACTTGTTGCCATTTTTTCTGATCTCCACAGGTCAGAAGGATATTAGCTCGGGCATTACGGGATTGCTGATGGCATTTATGCCGCTGGCGACAATGATTTTGGCGCATTATTTTGTGTTAGGAGAAAGCCTTAATCGCTTTAAAGTCTTCGGTTTTGTGCTAGGTATTACTGGCGTGGTGATTGTGCTTTGGCCGTCGTTAGTAGGCGCTCATAGTAACTTACTGAGTGGTCTGTTAATTTTACTCGCCACGTTTAGTTATGCGATAAATGCCATTTTGGTGAGGCGATTGCCTTCCTATAACCCGGTTGTAACAGCGGCAGGCGTGATGATTATTTCCAGCATCGTTATCGTGCCATTGTGGCTGTGGCAAGATTTACCGTGGCAACAAAGCTATTCTTTAAAAGCCACATTATCCATGTTGTGGTTAGGTGTCGGTCCAACTGCGTTTGGCACCATTCTCTTGTTTGCCGTTATCGCCACGGCAGGCCCTACGTTTCTTTCGTACATTAATTACATGATTCCTATCGTGGCGTACTTTACTGGCGTGCTTCTTTTGGGCGAAGCCATTGAATGGCAAAGCCTAGCGGCCATGTTATTAATAATGTTGGGGATAGCGCTAACGCGAAAGCGGGTTGCTGATTAAGTAAAGACAGCCTTTATTATCATTGCTGTTCTGTTTCTACTCGACGAGTTCGCAAAACAAAAAAAGCAGATACTGACAATCAGCATCTGCTTTTTTGGATAATTGGGGCAGAGTAAAATTAAATCCAAAGTGATTACTTAAATCTAATCTTCCAATTACCAGTCAAAAGCTTCGCTTCATTTTCCCGATGTGCAGATAAACCATGCGACAGGTAGCGTGCTCAATGTCGCTATGACAAGACAAAAAAAGACCGATATGAAAGCCACATCGGTCTTTTTCTATTTCAAATCTCTAATAATCCAACGCCATTTTTGCCATTTTCATTGTATTTTCAAACGATGCACAGCCTGCGATAAACAAGCCGTTATGACAGAACATGGCATCTTCTAAACCGGTTACGTCTTGTAGTTCTTTATCTGACAATCCTGCCCATGGCGCGGGTAGTTTTTTACGATCTTCAAATGAGCCTAGTTCGACTGGCACGGTTTGTATGCGCCATTGTCCTGTTTGGGATGGGTACACCATAAACAAAGCGTCTTGCGATAACCTAAGTACAGTGGTTTTCCATGGTGTGTATTGTTCTAACACGATGACTCTTGGGTCTGCGGCTTTTTCTATGGCGTTGGCGACGATGGTTTTTGCGTTTACGCCACCACTTGCCGCAGCAATGAATCGAGCTAATATGCGTGATGCAAAGGCAACAGCTTCATCAAAACAGGCGTCAAAATCGCCTTCTTCTTGCCATGTAGGGTTAAACATTGAGATGGTTTGACTCAGGCTGATGCCTGTCTGTACGCCTTCTACGTGTCCGCAATCTATTGCGTCTATGGCGGAGACTAAATTTTTGTCCAATGCGTTGGCGACTTCTTTATTACCCGCGCATATTTCTAGGCCGTACTTTTGCCAAATTAACCCAAATGATGAAAACGGGATACCATTTTCTCGTGCGCCTGCGCCGCCTTTTTGGTGATGATCAAAACGGTCTTTTTCAGCGTCGTATATTCCGCCTACGTCTAACACTATGTCGGCTTTGGCTATCACGTCTAAGTCACGTGTGCGTATTAATTCTACAGATGGAAAAATGCTTTTAAGTGCCGCTACTGCAAACACGTCGTCTGCGTGAAAGTTGCCATTGTGCGTTGCGATTACTTGAATTTGTTCGGTCATTCTATAGTCTCTTTTATTGATATCATTGCACTTAACAGCACACACGTACTAAAAACGGAATTTTACGGGGTTTTAATGATAGGTGACACCGTTCATTTAACAGCATCTAAGACAGGCATGCGTAAAAGCCAATAAGAATAGGGCTTCCAGCTCTTTGTTTTGCGTAACTTTTCTATAGTTAATCTTTGTTTTCTTAAGGAAGAGGATTAGTTCAATGCCCAGAAGTCAGCAAGTTTGCTTAGACGATACCTCTTATCATCATTGTGTTACTCGATGCGTGCGCCGTGCATTTTTATACGGTGAAGATCCGTTCACAAGAACCAGCTACGAGCATCGACGAAATTGGCCATTTAAAGTGTCGATCTAAGCCCGATTTTACAATGGTTGAGTGACTGGCGAAGCCTAGGGCGCCGTGCATTTTAGAAAATATTTGGAAGGGCGTTACTTGTAAAAGACGTGATTAATTAGATTGATTAGAACTAGGCAGGTTTTTGTTTAGCCTTAAATGGCTAATTTTATATTTTTAGCCATAATCGGCTAAATTAACTCCAGTATACAAAAGGAGTTCTGATATGGAGCCTACTTATAAACTTATCACTGTGTTCAGTGGCTTACTTAGTTGCTATCGTTGCGGTCAGTCATTTTGTTATCTCTTCTGTTAGTGCCTGTACGCCTAGGCTTGCAGCTTCAATGGCGCCAGCTACATAGCCCGGAAACTGGCGAGACCATTCACTGGTAATGCCAACGAGGTGATCTTGCCAAAGCCCTGTCGTGGCTTTAGAGGGCGGTGTCGTTGCGTGTTGACCGTCACTTTTTGCATCAATAGTGGTTGCGGTGAATGGGTCTTGTGACCAGTCCTTAAAAAAATCGGCCACTGGCGTTTCTGCCTGAACGCCAAACAATCGAACTAATTGCGCACGACAATGCCGTTTCAATTCGTCCACTGTCACACTTTGACGCACATGGGGCGGAACCCCAAAGAAACCAAATAATGCAGCATGACCGCCGGGGGCAGAAGCATCATGGATTTCAGTGAGTGGGCCACGGGCGCTGTTGGCTGATCCTGAAAGGCCTTGTTTACGCCAAAATGGCGTATCATATACGGCAAAATATTTAGCATGAGGCGCCATCCACGTTGCTGTTGCGCGCCATTTTTTTACCAAATCTTGTGGTAACGCAGGAATAAATTCTAGGTTGTATTCAACTAAACGTGGCGGCATGGCTAATAGCACATGCGATGCACTCCATGTCGTTTCTTTGCTATCGTCTTGATTATTAGCTTCAAAATCCAGTTCAGAATTCAATTCAATATTCAGTTCAATAGCCTGCTCTGTTTTTCGTAGTTGACGAACCTTATGACCCGTTAAAACCCGTTTGGGATCCAAGCGCTGATAAAGGGCGTCGGTCAATGCGCTCATACCACCGAGTAACCGCATTGAAGTGGGCGAGTTAACGTAGCTTCGAGTACGTATCGGTGCTTCATTCGCTGATCGCTCAACCATCATGTCGCCGTCTTCAAATTGAGCAAAACGCTCAAGTTCGAGCTCTTCAACTAATTGACTCAGCTGTTGTTGAAAATCAGGCCAAAACCAAGATGGACCGAGATCAAAACGATCGACCGAGGTTTTCATTCCCAATAACGGCTTGCTGCCATTAGACGCGACAGACTGAATACGACCTCCAATCCTATGTCGCGCTTCCAGCAGTACATAATCAATGCCCTTTTTTTCTAGTAAGTACGCGGCGTAGAGTCCGCTTAAACCTCCACCCACGATGGCAATGCGTGCTGTATTGATGATGTGCTCTCCATTATTGTGATACCTAACTGGCCCGTCTTTTAATACTAGGTAGAACCTTGCTTATCTGCAATGAATACGGGGTGTTTTCCTGTCGGAAAATGTACCCAGCAACCTTAAAAAGAGGTTTTATTTTGGCTCTAGCTGGTTGATTTTTATAGTGGCGTCTTCAATAGTCAATAGTCATTAGCTTTCGCAATACGTCAGGTGTTTGCTTGGCATAATCGCGCACTTGAGCTAAAAGTGAATCACGCTGGCTATTCCAATCTTGCATCATAATCATTGTTTCAATATATATAAGATTGACTACTGACTTAGATAAACGTGTACAAAATTAGCTAAACTTGTACAAAATTAGCTTGATGAGGCCATCAGTAAGCTGATGGCCTTTTTATGGTTAAAAAATATAAGAGGGGAGGATTAGTTGCGTCCCGCCATGACTCCGCCGTCTACATCCCACGTTGCGCCAGTTACCCAATTTGCTTTATCTGACAATAGGAAGCTAATCACTTCGGCCACATCTTGTGGCGTACCAACACGACCAATTGGATGGAAAGCATTAAAACTTTGTAGTGCGTCATGAACGTCTTCTTTAGGGATAAAACCTTCGTAAATTGGTGTTGCAACTACCGCTGGGGATACCGCATTTACACGGATATTGCTAGCGGCCAATTCCATACCCAAATGTTGAGTCAATGCATGCAAGCCTGCTTTTGCCATGGAATAAGCCGAAGACGGTGTGGCTGCAATGGCTTGTTTACCCCACATTGAGCCTACGTTGACTATCGCGCCAGCACGACCTCTTGCAACCAGATTGGCCGCCACTTTCTGGGTGATAAAAAAGAGTGCTTTGTTCAACGACATGTATTGATCGTAATCTGCATCTTGATGTTCTAGGAACGGCTTAGGAAAAAATACCCCCGCCGCATTGACCAACAGGTCGATGTCAGTATGTTGCTCATCAATAGCATTCAACAAAGATGCTAAACCCGCTTCGCTAGTAAGGTTTGCAGTCAATACGGTAACTTGACCAAAAGCAGATAACTCTTTACGAGCTTCTTCGGCTTTTTCAATACGATTACCAACGATAACCGCGCTGCCACCTTCGGCAAGGATGATTTTAGCCGTCGCCAATCCCATGCCACTGGTGCCGCCAACAACTAATAATTTTTTACCTTTAAATTGATTGCTCATAGTTAGTTCTCTCTGTTTGTTATTCAGCAAGTGTAAATAGCTTGCCGTTAAATTGAGTAAGGTCGGGTCAAAAACTAGGAATTACCCAATACTTATGTCGTCTCAACCGCTTGGTATCGAAGAAAAGATAAAAGAAAAACTATTGATTAAAATCAACACAACAAATTACATGGCGTTATTTCGAACATTAATTCAGCTATTTTCGATATTTTTCTATTATTTGCTGATTTACAGAGACTAACAAACGAGATAATGTTCATCGTCTTGAAAGAAAAAGTTTATCGGTATGAAAGCACCTATCTATTTAAATGCGTTACGTGCCTTTGAAGCCAGCGCACGCTATCAAAGCTTTTCTGCTGCGGCAGAGAAACTTAATGTTACGCCTGCAGCGGTTGGCCAACTGGTTCGCACCCTAGAAGAATGGCTGGGAACACCACTGTTTCATCGTGGCACCAGCGGTAAAATGCGGCTTATCCCGACGGAAGCCGCTGAGTTGGCTCTGCCGGATATTCGTGCAGGCTTCGACAGGTTGACACTGGGGCTAGAGCGATTAAAAGAAGGGGCGAATAGCGGCATAATCACCGTGGCAGTTAGTCCTGCATTCGCTGCGAAGTGGTTATTGCCTCGTATTGATACGTTTCAAAGTGCTTGGCCAGACACTAGTGTGCGACTTGATACTAACCTAAAAGCCGTCGATTTTGCGGTGCAAAAAGTGGACATTGGCGTGCGTTATGGACTGGGTAACTGGCCTGGATTAATGTCTGAAAAGCTAATGGAAGAAGAGGTTTATCCCGTTTGCTCACCTAGATTATTGCGCGACGATTTACGGCTGCGTAAACCCGAAGACCTGACACGCGAAATGCTGATTCATGATCGTTCGATGGATTATCAGACTGGCTTTCCATCATGGACAGCGTGGCTAAAAAAAGCGGGAGTGACAGATATAGAGAAACGCAATGGTATGCAAATCAACAACTCAGCTGCAGTACTTCAAGCCGCCATCGACGGAAGCGGAATTGCTCTTGCGCGCAGTGTGATGGCACACGACGACTTAGCGGCTGGGCGGCTGGTGCGCCTGTTTCCAGAGATCAAATTTGTTTCTACACTTGCCTATTATGTCGTGTATCGTCGAGAATGTTCAGGTTTATCAAAGTTACAAGCGTTTCGTCAGTGGTTATTTGAAGAGGTTATTGGAAGTGGGGTAAGGTGAGCTAGACTGTCTTAGACCTAGATTGTCTTAGACAGTAGTAGTTTCTAAAAAATACATTTCTTTGAACTTTGCCGGTGGCACCTGTGCTGGTCCAATATAACGGGACACTTTGATAAAAAAAAATAAAAAGCCGAAACATCATTTTAAAATGACATTTCGGCTTTATGCTTTGTATTAGTTTGTGGTTATTGCTACCAAATTTCTATTCGATTACGACCTCGTTCTTTGGCTCGATATAGCGCTTGGTCGGCGAGTCGAAGTAAGTCTTGATAGCTTTCTACATTGTTAACAAACGCCACGCCCATACTGACCGTCATCTTTAAGTCGGTAGCGATATCACTGTAGTCGAATGTTTCAATGGACTGGCGAATGTTGTCACAATAAGCGGCAATATCAATATCATCAACGCCTTCAATCACTAACGTAAATTCTTCACCACCCCAACGAGCCACATGTACCTGATTGCTGGCGATGAGTTGCAATTGTGCGGCTAAAGATTTTATCGCTTGGTCCCCAATAAGATGGGAATAATGATCATTGATTTTCTTAAAATGATCGATGTCCATAATGACCAAAATGAGTGAGGTTTGTTGTTGCTTGGCTTGTACAAAGCCCTCGCTTAGCCATAGATCAAAAGCGCGCCGGTTTGGTAGACCTGTTAATTCATCTTCATTTGCTTGACGTTGGAAATCTTCAGATTGTTGTCGTAAATCATACGTTTGCTTTTCAACTAAGGCTTTCAGCCTTAATTCATTTTTTTGCAGTTGTTGGAATCGCCAGCGTAGGCTGCCAGCTAAAATGACCAGAATCAATAATGCCACGCCAATCTGCACCTCTAAGCGTTGCCAGAAATGGGGTAAAATAGTGAATTTATAAACCCGATCGGCAGTATTCCAATCACTGTATGGATAGCGAGCACTGACGAGAAACTGATATTCACCCGGTGCTAAATTGGTGTATTCAGCGATGGTGTTTTTGCCTCTAGAAGCCCAAGTATCTTCAAAACCGACAAGACAGGTTCGATATTCAATACGCGACGACATAACATATCCTAGCCCAGCATAAGTGAACACTACCCGATTAGTACCCGCCGGTAAGACACTTTTTTGATTCGCAGATACATCACGTCCATCGGCTGATATTGATTCAATGGTAAGAGGCAAAAGAGCGGTGTTTTTTTGCGAGATAGTTGAGCTATCAATCATGGCAACGCCTTTGGCAGTTGCAAACCATAATTTGCCATTGTCCATCGCCACTGCGGCAGGGTTGGAGCCACCATTTGCTTGAGCGCTTGCTAAACCATCACTTTCTGAAAAATGCTCAAACGCGATCTCACTTTGACGTCCATCTGCGACAGCATGAGCCGCATGGTAATCGACTCGCCATATGCCACGATTACTGGTTAGCCAAAGGCCATTTGTTCCGTCGTAAATGACTTGAAAAAACTTATCAATAGGCAGTCCAGAGCGGCGACCTACTAAGCTTAATTCTTCGCTTTTTTGGTTATATCGTACTAAGCCTCGGTCTGTGGCGATCCAGACATAGCCAGGTTCGACCCAGAAGCCAAAAGCATACTCTGCCCCTTCTTGGCTATTAATAGGGACAATTTCAAAGCCATTCGACGTTAATTTGGCAACGCCAACGCCGGTTCCAACCCAAATCTGGCCTCGATCATCTTCTGTTAACGCCATAATATAATTGCCGGGCAGACCATCATCACGAGTAAAAATCCGTTGCTGTCCAGAGGCATCCTGTCGTACTAGTCCATCTGTCGTGCCAATCCATAAGTTATTATGACTGTCTTCTAAGATGGCTCTTACTTCATCGCTGGGCAATCCATTGTCATGATCAAGATGATGCAATAATCGCTTATCTTTCCACAGCATTAGGCCGTTAAGATAAGTGCCAACCCAAATGCCGCCTTCACGGCGTTTGGCAAAACTAAGAACTGAAACAGGACGACCAGAATTGAGGCGTGCATCAAGGGCGACGTTATTAGTGATGAGGCTAAGCCCTTCGCTTGAACCAACCAATACCGACTCGGAATCCACGTCGATAACACTGCGAATATAATTGCCCACTAGATTGCGTTTTTTTGTCCAGGTCGTAAAAGGTGCCTTACGCAGTCGCATTAAGCCACCATTAGTACCAATCCAGATGCTGCCTTCTAAATCTTGCAATATCGACAATACTCTATTATTAGGCAAGCCTGACTGAGTATTTAAGGTTTCGATATGGCCTTTACTGAATCTCAAAATACCTTTGCTAATAGTACCTAGCCATAGATTACTTTCGCTATCTTGCATTAGGGTAGTAATGGCTTCACCCGCTAGATTTGGGTGTAGCAACGTGGCTTGGTTATCTTTTATTGTGTAAGCGCCTCGATCGGTTGCCACCAATAAGCTTTTATCGTGCATTTCTAGAATGGAATAAACATGTAATTTTGACAGGCCATATGGTGCTAATACTTCCTGTTTATTTTGCCCATTAAGCTGAAATAAACCTTTGTCCGTTGCCGCCCAAACTCGACCTTTAGTGTCTTCAAGTAATCGATAGGCACTCAGATTTTGTAATACCCAAATGTCCTCAGTAGAACCTCCAACAGCACTTGGCTTAGGTCGATAAAAAACGCCTAACCCCTCAACGGCAACCCATGTATCACCAGAACTGTCTTTGAGTAAATGATTTACCATGCCTTGAGCTGTAAGTTGAGGCTGCCATTGATTATCTTGGTGATAAGTAATTCCACCTCTAGCGCCGGCAATCCATAAGCCGTTGTTATCGTCTGATATGAGTGTTCTCGTACCAGAGTCAAGAATCCCCGTTTTTGTCGAACGCTCGAAAAATCGAAAATCACGACCATTGTAGCGTGCAACACCTTCCCAAGTAGCAAACCATAAATAACCGTCGGAGGTCTGCGCGATGGCATTGATACTGTTGTGTGGCAAACCTTCCTGAGTAGACCAAGTATCTTTGAAGTAGTCAGTAAGAGGCGTGCCTGCATGAGCAAAATTCAAAGTACATATCAATATTACCCCTAACCACAACGGCATCGCTTTTTTCTGATTGATAAGTGTCATCCTTTTCTCATCTTTATATGAATTAGAAATATCGAGCCTGGCAGTGTTCGTTAAAAAAACGTTATAAGTAACGAAACATGCAATATATTGGTTTATTTGTCTTTAATAAGAGCTAAAAGCCGAGGGTTTATCAACGGACCTTATGAAATTCGCGGGATAGTATCATAAATATTTTCATATAAATGTGTTTAAATGTTACTGAGACAGCTTTAAGGAATCTTAAATATTCTGGGTTTTACGTATAGTGGACGGTTGTAAAAAATCGTAGTACGACAGGAAAAATTTTTTGAAAAATAAGGCTATTCCATTTTAAACATACAGAGAAACAATTTTAAATGGTCATTCTATTTTTACTTGTTTCTCTGTATTTCTATAATATTAATTCAATTTAAAAATCAATAACACTGAGACTGTTTGTTCTGTGCGACTAAAGCATTATAAACAGCAAAATTCGGTTGCATATTGGACTGTAAGTCTTCAATCCGAGTGGAATGAGAAGGATGTGTTGACAGGAGTTCAGGCGTTTTACTGTTACCACCCTCGCTCATATTACGCCATAGCTGAACACTTTCTCGTGGATCAAAGCCCGCTTTCGCCATGTACTCTAAGCCAAGTAAGTCCGCTTCTGATTCATGAGAACGGCTGAAAGGCAAAATAATGCCTATTTGCGCTCCAATGCCCAATGCTTGGAAAATCACTATTTTCTCCGGCGATTCCTCACCACTCAGCTGATAACCTAGCGCCAAAGCTTGGCTGGTTGCCAACTGAGTAGATACACGCTCATTACCGTGTCGCGCAATCACATGCGCTAACTCATGACCAACCACTGCCGCCAACTGGGATTGATTTTCAGCCACTTTTAATAGGCCCGTATAAACACCCACTTTATAACCCGGCAAGGCAAACGCATTGACCTGTTCGTCGTCAAACAAAACGATTTCCCAATCTTGATTACGGTATTTATCCGGCAACACCGCAATAATCGTATCTGCGACACATTGCACCTGCTCACGTAACTTAGCATTCGATGACGCAGGCGTTTCCTTCTTCATTTCTGTGAAAGACTGAACCCCCATTTGATCCATCTGGCTGTCAGGCAACACCGCAAACTGCTTACGTCCCGTCGGTGATGAGCTACAGCCAATAAGAATAACCAGTGCCGCAGCGAGTGTGGCTTTATAAGAAAATTGTATTAACTTCATTTAGAAATCACCTTGAAAAATAACGTATGACAGTCGTTCAATGACGATTGAATTGACCGATTCAATCAGCAAGGAGCCTTATTTTTATTATAGGAAAGAGGCTCAATACAATGATTCTCAGCACTTCATATGACAGCATAATAACATAAACACATTAATACAAAGTGTCTGAACACCATTTAAAAAGGGTCATAATTACGTCAAATACGGTGATGAATTGGTTTGTTTGTCTTTGTAGGAAAATAGGATAAATCGTAGAGTGCAAGAGAAATGGTACGAAACGGCGACAATAAGATCATCTGGTCCATTTATGGATTAATGGCGTATACCTTCTTATAAACTTATTTTATAGCTATTCAGAGGCCAATATTGATAATGAAAAAAGTGTTTGTTGCATTGAGTTCCTTGTTACTTGTCGCCTGTACTAAAGCTGGATTGGAGATCGCAAATTTACCCAATGCGTTCAGCGATACGAAAACAATCAAAGACATTGTTTATGGCTCTGAGCCTTGGCAAAAATTGGATGTGTATGTGCCTGCGCATTCTTCGACTGAATCGCTTCCTGTGGTGGTTTTCTTCTACGGCGGTAGTTGGAAAGATGGCTCAAAAGACATGTATCCATTTGTGGGGGAAATCTTTGCTAAACAGGGCTATATCACCGTGATTGCCGATTACCGTAAGTATCCACACGTTAAGTTTCCGACCTTTGTTGAAGATGGCGCCAAAGCGGTTGCTTGGACGTACCGACACATTGCCGAATACAAGGGTAATCCAGATAGGCTCTTTGTTTCAGGACATTCTGCTGGCGCACACATTGGCGCCTTAGTCACCGCCGACAAACATTACTTACAAGCAGAAGGTGAAACTCCCTCAATCATAAAGGCGTTTGCTGGTTTATCTGGTCCATACGATTTTGTCCCTTATGAGGAAGATTACATCGACATGTTTGGCCCACCTGAAAATTACCCAAACATGCAAGTTACGACCTTTATTGATGGCAAAGAGCCGCCCATGCTGTTGCTTTGGGGAGTAGACGACACCATCGTGGGGAAAAGTAACATGGATAAATTGATTGCTAAAATTGAAACTGAGCAAGGCGTAGTAGAAAGTAATGTCTATGCGGGAGTCGACCATGTCGGCATGTTGTCTGGTTTCATTTGGTTCTTTAAAAGCAAAGCACCGATCATCGACGACATCACAGGATTCTTTCAGCGTTATAAGTAAACGAGTCAAACTTAGAAGCGGAGTTCATGTACATGATGCTTTGGCTTTCTCAACCTCAACCCTAGGCGTTAATCATAGTTGAATATATTGCTCGATTTTTCATTGGGTGATAATGTCATTTTATATGAAATCGAATTTTGATTAATTGCATTTATATTTAATAGAGAGGATTTTTTTTCGATAGGTATAAATCAGGAGTGAGTGTGAGAATTAAGTTGTCGATACAAAGACTGGCGAGCCAAGAACAAAACTTGAAGTGGTTTGCGCTAGTATTAGGGATAATGAGTACGATTGCGACAGTACAAGATTGGTATCCTTACACTATGTTTATCAGTCTACCCTTTTGTTTAATATGGATTTACTGCGCTTGGCTGCACACTGAACGTCAGCTTAAATACATTAATATTATTTTTTCTGTGTTGTATATTTACGGTATTGCCCGTTACATTATTACCAATTAAACCTGTCTTGGCATCAGAGCTGTTATCTAGGCAACATGCGAATAAGTCCCTCTCATGAGGCAATCGCGTTTTAAGTCTTTGAGCCTCAAAAATGTCACATCAACTCACCTTTGCCGACAGCGAATTCAACAACAAACGCCGTAAAATCCGTAAAAAACTATTCCTTTCTTGTATGAATGAGTTGATGCCTTGGGATCAACTAGAAGCGGTTATTGAGCCGTTTTATCCTAAATCGGGAAATGGCAGACGTCCTTATCCGCTGCCTACCATGTTCCATATTCACTGCATGCAACATTGGTACAACATGAGTGATCCAGCGATGGAGGATGCTTTGTATGAGATCACTTCTATGTGCTTGTGTGCTGACTTATCGTTAGATAGTCCTATTACTTATTTAGATAGTTGATCACACCACCATCATGAACTTCAGGCACTTATTAGAAAAACACAAACTCTCGCGCCAGCTTTTTAAAGAAGTGAAAAAATGGCTGTCTGACACAGGCATTTACCTCAAAGTAGGCACTATTGTGGACGCGACTATTATTGAAGCGGCCAGCTCAACGAAGAATAAAGCCAAAGAAAGAGGCCCTGAGATGCATCTCATGGTGATACACGTTGATTTGGCGTTGTTCTATTATTTTTTAGTCGCTGAATACTTTGTGATTCAGTTCATCTGATCGACTCTAAATGAGTACTCTATATTTGTGCGAAGGTTGGCTTTACGTATTTTATTCATATAACTGTTTTTTACTAAGGGCTCCCATTTCCTTTTTTTGCGTCCACACAGATATGGGTCTTCAGTCTAAATATTCATGAGTTTCTGGTATGGCCTCACCGTTATAGACATTTCAGTATTTTTTTTGCTTTTTTTTATTGTTTGATTTTCGTATGAAACAATTACGTTTCAGAGGTTAAAATTCAACATTTATTCGATAAATGACCATCATTTTCTTCTATCTTGCTGCTAATTGCTTTTAACTGTCATAAATTCGTCACGTGATTTTTCTATACTTCGCTGCATCTGAGGGTGGTATCGGAAGGTTAGCGGTCATGAATATTAAAGATGTAGCGGCGTTAGCAGGCGTTTCTCCTGCGACAGTCTCAAGATGCTTGAATAATACAGGGCCATTGAGTAGCGAAACACGAACTCGTATTGAAAAAGTCATTGACTTGACAGGTTACGATGTCAATAAAGCTTCTAAACAAGTGGACTGGAATCATAACCCTACTATTGGCGTGATGATTCCGAGTCTGCTTAACCCCGTTTTTTCAGAAATTGTTGCCGGTATTCAACAGCGAGCTCGTCACTTTGGCTACTCTGTGATTGTGGTAGACACCCAATACGAGCTCAGCCGAGAGAGGCAAGCGATTATTGATCTGATTCGACAACGTGTCGTGGGCGTTATTCTCACCACTGCCTCTGTAGAAAACAATGAGGCCTTATCCTTACTGCGTGAATTCCGTTTTCCTTTTTGTCTTGTTCATAACCAATCCCCAGATGAGCCGTGTGTGTATGTGGACAACTATCAAGCGGGGTGGGATGTCGCTGATCAATTACTGGCTTTAGGCCATCAAAAAACTGGCATGGTTGCAGGACGTTTTCAGTCTTCCGATAGAGCTAAGCAGCGTTACTTAGGTTTTACCGACCGTCTCAAACAAGAAACACTCTTGCCTCCTATGCAGTTGGTTGAAGTTGATCAGTATGCGCTCACACCATTTGACCAAACTCAAGGCTCTTTCTTTGATTCGCTTTTAGCGCCAACAGCATGGTTTTGCAGTAATGACTTGCTGGCCTTGAAGCTGGTGAATCACCTTAAAGCGCAAGGCATCGCTATTCCAGAAATGGTATCAGTCGTCGGCTTTGATGGCATGGCGCTCGGACAAATTCTTTACCCACCTCTTGCTACGATTCAAGTTCCTCATCACACCATGGGGTTGTATGCGGTGGATTTATTATTCAACAGCAAGCACAAAACAACGCTGCCTTTAACTAAGCAGTTAGATTATCAACCCCACTTTGTGGGAACCATGGCTGAGTGTCAGCCGCCAACAATGCGACGTGTTCTTTATAAATAGCAGGAGAGAGTTTAATGAGTGTCTTTAAAAAGGTAACTAAGCTGGCCGTTCTATCGCTAGGGCTCAGCGCAGGAGCGTCTTACGCAGCGGATGCGATTTGTTATAACTGTCCGCCAGAGTGGGCGAATTGGGGTGGGCAGCTTGAGTTAATTAAAAAAGACTTAGGTATTTCTATTCCGATGGATAATAAAAATTCAGGTCAAACCTTGTCTCAGCTGGTGGCTGAAAAAAATAGCCCTGTAGCCGATGTTGCGTATTACGGTGTTTCTTTCGGTATTAAGGCCGCTGAGATAGGTGTGGTAGACGCTTATAAACCGAAAAACTGGGATAAAATCCCAGTAGGTCTGAAAGACCCTGATGGTAAATGGTTTGCGATTCACTCTGGCACCATTGGTTTTTTTGTCAATAAAGATGCGCTTGATGGCCGCCCAGTACCGCAATCATGGGATGACCTTTTAAAACCGGAATACAAGGGAATGGTAGCCTATCTTGATCCGACTAGCGCATTTGTTGGTTACGCTGGTGCGGTAGCGATTAACCAATCGTTTGGTGGCGATATGAATGATTTCACGCCAGCCATTAATTACTTTAAAAAACTGGCTGAGAATCGCCCAATCGTGCCTAAGCAAACGGCTTACGCTCGTGTCATCTCGGGTGAAATCCCCATTCTTCTCGATTACGATTTCAATGCTTACCGCGCCAAATACAAAGATGATGTTAACGTTGCTTTTGTGATTCCTAAAGAAGGTTCTGTTGTTGTGCCTTACGTGATGAGCGCGGTGAAGAATTCACCAAATCCTAAAAATGGCCACAAGGTATTAGATTTTGTCCTGTCGGATAAAGGTCAAGCCGTATGGGCAGAAGCCTATCTTCGACCTGTCATCTCCTCTGCTATGACGCCTGAGATTGAAGCGAAATTCTTGCCAGCGTCAGATTACCAGCGAGCAAAAACGGTCGACTTTGCCAAGATGGCTGAAGCACAAAGTGGTTTTGCTCAGCGTTATTTGAATGAAGTTCGTTAATTAACGAGGGATCATAAGGCAAAGAGCGAGATTTTGTTCTTTGTCTTATGAGGGACCTAACGAATAAAAAGTCTTATCAAAAAGATTTTGTGGCGAAGAGAATATGAAGCAAAGCAAGCAATATTATCTATTAATCATCCCTGTTGTGATTATCTGTGTAGCCTTTTTTTTACTGCCAATGGTTAAGTTGTTGTGGCTGTCATTGTCGGAACAGAATGGCATCAGTTATTGGTATATTTTAACGAAACCCATGTACCTAAAAAGTCTTTTATCGACGTTTTTATTATCTTTTGTTGTGACTGTCGCCAGTTTAGTTATCGCCACGATTGTGGGTTTATTTTTGACGCGTTATGAGTTTAAAGGCAAATCGTTATTGGTTGCTATGTTGAGTTTCCCTTTGGTGTTTCCGGGCGTAGTGATTGGTTTTTTTGTGATCATGTTGGCAGGGCGACAAGGTTTATTTGCCGAACTGGGGCTCGCTCTTGTTGGCGAGCGCTGGACCCTGGCTTATTCCATTTCTGGCCTCTTTATTGGCTATTTATATTTCTCTATTCCTCGCGTGGTGCTGACTGTCATGGGGGCGGCGGAAAAGTTAGATTATAACCTGATTGAAGCAGGCCGTTCTTTAGGGGCAAATCGTTGGCAATTGCTGCGAGATGTGACGTTGCCGGCGCTAACTCCGGGCTTAATTTCTTCTGGCTCTATTTGTTTTGCCACCTCCATGGGGGCCTTCGGTACGGCTTTTACCTTAGCGACGAATCTTAATGTGTTACCAATGACGATCTATACCGAATTTACGCTCAATGCGAATTTTGCCATGGCGGCTGCATTGAGTTTGATTCTTGGATTTATCACCTGGCTTTGTTTGACCATCGCTCGTCGCCAAGGTGGTTCGTCGTTGGGAATGGGAGGTTAATATGAAAAGGGGGATGTATTTTTATCTGCAACTTGCTTTTACCCTACTAGTTTGTGCGTTTTTGATTGTGCCTGTTTTTATGTCTATTACGGCTGGGTTTACCAACAACTATTTTGTGGGTATTAAGAGCGGTTTTACTTTTCGCTGGATTATTCAGGTTTGGGGCCTCTACTCAGATACGATTTGGTTGACTATGAAAATAGCCTTGGTAACTACTTTA
This sequence comes from Marinomonas primoryensis, assembly GCF_013372285.1. Taxonomy (NCBI): domain Bacteria; kingdom Pseudomonadati; phylum Pseudomonadota; class Gammaproteobacteria; order Oceanospirillales; family Oceanospirillaceae; genus Marinomonas; species Marinomonas primoryensis. The sequence continues at coordinate 1,551,201 of NZ_CP054301.1, forward strand.
ATTAACCTCTGTGTGGGCGTGCCTTGTGCTTATTATCTTGCGCGAACCCGAAGTAAGTTCTCCGCGTTTTTGGATGAATGTTTGACCTTACCGATTGCCATTCCGGGCATGGCGATTGCTCTTGGTCTGATTTCGGTATATGGCGGTTTTAGTGATTTTCGTATGAGCTGGTTATTTATCTTGGTGGGTCATGTGATTTTTACCTTACCTTTTATGGTTAAGTCGGTGCTGGCTGTGTTGCAAAGCATCAACTTTCGGTTGTTGGAAGAAGGTGCTGCCAGTTTAGGGGCAAGTTTTTGGCAACGTTTTTTTCATGTGATTGTGCCAAATTGTAAAACGGGCATTGTTAGCGGCATCTTAATGACGCTGACGCTATCTGCGGGAGAATTTAATTTGACGTGGATGCTACATACTCCGATTACTAAAACTTTACCGGTTGGTTTAGCGGACTCTTATGCCTCAATGCGTTTGGAAGTGAGCTCAGCATATACATTGATTTTCCTGGGCATGATTTTGCCTTTACTGATCGCTGCACAATGGCTTAATCGCAAACCTAAGCGTCCGGCTTAGTTCGGACTAAGGGCATCTATAAATGAATAAGATAGGCACTAACATGAAAAATGTATCGACGAGTGTGGAAATTACCTTAAAGCAGGTACAGAAGACTTTTTCGGATGGCACATTGGCACTTAAGCCTCTTGATTTACATATCGAGAAAGGTGAGATTTTGGTGCTACTTGGACCATCTGGCTGCGGTAAAACGACCACTTTACGTTTGATTGCGGGCTTAGAATTTTGCGACCAAGGTGGTGAAATTCACTTTGGCGAACGTGATGTGACACAAATTGCTATTGAGCAGCGTAGAGTCGGTATGGTCTTTCAATCCTACGCACTGTTTCCCAATATGAATGTCAGCGACAACATTGCTTATGGCTTGCGAGTGCGTGGTGAAAGCAAAGTGAACAAAGACAAAAAAGTCCAAGAGATGCTCGATATGTTCGATTTGCAAGCTTATGCCCATCGCAGTATTGACCAATTATCTGGTGGTCAGCGCCAGCGTGTAGCATTGGCTCGCGCAATTATTACCGAGCCTGAGGTCTTGTTGCTTGATGAGCCTTTATCTGCCTTAGATGCTTTGTTGAAAAAACGCTTGCGTACGGACATAAACGCTTTGTTAAAGCGTTTAGGTATTACCGCTGTGTACGTGACTCACGACCAGGAAGAGGCAATGGCAATGGGTGATCGTATCGCCTTATTAGATCATGGTGAAATTGTTCAAATTGGTACGGCCGAAGATATTTACTTGTCTCCAAAAAGTGAATTTGTGGCGAATTTTATTGGTCAGATGAACCATTTTGATGGTCAATTACAAGGTCGGAATTTGTCGTTTGGGACGCATTTTCTCCCTTTGTCTGCAGCGCTTTATGAACCGTATTCAGAAGGAGAGCGACTTCGTTGCATGTCACGCCCAGAAGATATTCGTTTAATGACGTTTGAAGATGCCAGTGTAAAAGGTGCCGTATCTCAAAGTGTTTTTTTGGGAGACAGAACCCGAGTGTTAGTTGAAGTAGAAGGGCAGAATAATTTAATTCATGTGGACTGTTTTGAACGAAAACGCTACGCCAAAGGTGATCGGGTGGGGCTGATTATTCCATCTACTCGTCTTGTGTTATTACCAACTCAACAACGTGAGAGTGCTATATGTTAATTGCACAGCTAACAGATTTACATATAAAGAAACAGGGTAAAATCGCGTATCAAAAAGTCGATACCTTGCAGTGTCTAAAAAATGCGGTTGCTCATATTAATCGCCTATCACCTCAACCAGATTGGGTTATTATTACGGGCGATTTAGGGGATTTTGGTACACCTGAGGAATACGACGTGTTAGTCCCAGAGCTGAAAAAGCTGAAGGCTCGAATCAAAGTTGTGCCAGGTAACCATGACCATAGAGACCATCTTCGTGTTGCTTTTGATGGGTTAGCGAGTTTTGATCACTCAGAATTTTGTCATTTTTCACAAATTTCCGAGGGCTATCACCTTCTTGGTTTGGATACATCAGTACTTGGAAAACCTTATGGACAGTTAGCGCCTGAGTCTTTACTTTGGTTGTCAGAGCAGCTTTTGGCTCATACTGAGTTACCGACGCTTATTTTTCTTCATCACCCGCCTATGGAAGTGGGGATAGATCATATGGATGTACAAAAACTTCTAAACGATGAGGTGTTATGGCAAGTTGTCAAACATCATACGCAGGTCACAGGCCTTGTTGCAGGACATTTACATCGTTCTATTTGCGCAACATGGCATGGCTTGCCTGTTTGGGTCGGACCGTCTCATAGCCATGCTGTGACTTTAGATTTAAACCCTAATGCGCCATCAAGCTTTTCTCTAGAGCCACCAGCTATTCAACTATTCAAACTCAAACCGGATAGTGTTACAGGTCATATAAGTTACATCATATCGAAAGATGACGTGGTTGGGCCGTTTCCCTTTTTTGATGAAAATAATAAGTTGATTGATTGATTGATTGCACTTAATTTTTTTTCAGCAATAAGTAGCAATCAAACTCAAAAAAAGGCGTGGAGGTTCTTAGCTTTAAAGGCCATATTTGCATGGCCATGAGAGCTCAATTGACTTGAAATATAGGTATCACTGGGCTTCCCAGAGGTTGCTAAACCTTAACTGGTTATTAAAATACAACTTTTCGAACTTTGCAGATGATTTTACTTCTATAGAATCCAAAAAATAACCCCTCGCTAACCCTCCCCTTGGAAGACAAAGGGGAGGGGATAGTGGTCAAGTAAAGCTGGCTCTCGAGATTGACAGAGCTTGGGTAAAACCCACAAAACACCTTGGCACTTCTCACTAAAAGCATTGTCTATGTCACTCAGTGCACTTTTTCCTTTATGATAGTCGCTATTAGTATTTGAACTTTAATTGGAACCCATAACATTATGAATAACCCTTCTACACACAAACCACGTCCGATGGTGGATCTGATCGTTAGTGTCGTTTTACCGTCTTTAATTTTAATGAAGTTAAGTGGTGAGGATAAGTTAGGCGTTAGCGGCGGTTTGATCGCGGCGTTAGCGTTTCCCCTTGGTTGGGGGCTTTTTGAGTTAATCAAATACAAGAAGTTTAACTTCATTGCTTTGTTGGGGTTGGTAAGCGTTTTATTGACGGGCAGCATTGGTTTGTTCGAGCTGGACAATAAATGGTTGGCAATCAAGGAAGCGTCGATTCCTGCGATAATAGGCATTGCTGTGTTGGTGTCTACCTTTACACCGTATCCGTTGATCCGAGCGTTGTTATTTAACGCGGCAATAATGGATGTCGATACTATTAAGCAAAAGCTAGAAGAGAACCACAGTACTGCCGCGTTTGAAAAGACCTTGATGAAGGCGACGTATTTTATAGCAGGCTCATTTGCCTTTTCGGCCACGATGAATTACATACTCGCCAAATGGATCGTCACCAGTCCTGCTGGAACGGAAGCCTTTAATGAAGAGCTGGGTCAGATGACGCTGTACAGTTACCCAATGATCGCTATTCCATCGATGATCATGATGTTGGGCGTATTTTATTATCTGTGGCGCAACATTCATAAAGCCACAGGATTGAAGTTAGAAGACTTATTAGTAAAGAAATAACCCCATCCTCCGCCTTCCCCTTGCAATAAGGGGAAAGGTCTAAACCACGCCTTTGTTTCAGCATTTATAAAAGTCGCTTTTAGTGTTCCTCTAGTCGTTTACAGCCTGCTTCCTTTCTTCCCGAAAAATTACACTGAGTTCATTGATGATTACTCATTTAAAAAGCCCAGACTCGATGGGTAAGGAAGAGCAATGAACGCAGCAGAGATACACGACAAAGCGATTGTGATTGACGGTCTAATTTGTGCGAAGTGGAATCGCGAGTTATTTGAAGACATGTCGAAGGGCAAGTTAACCGCCGCGAATTGTACGGTGTCGTTTTGGGAGAATTTCGAAGGCACGGTACGAAACGTGGTTGAGATGAACCAGTTGATCGACGCCAATAGCGACTTGCTTCTCAAGGTTTACACCACCAAAGATATCTACCGCGCGAAAGCGGAAGGCAAAACCGGCGTGATGATGGGCTTTCAAAACGCTCATGCGTTCGAAGATCAAATCGGTTATGTGCAAATATTTAAAGATCTTGGCGTTGGCATTGTGCAGATGTGCTACAACACGCAAAACTTAGTCGGTACTGGTTGTTATGAGCGTGATGGCGGTTTGTCTGGCTATGGTCGAGAGATTGTCGCTGAAATGAACCGTGTTGGTATGTTGTGTGATTTGTCTCATGTTGGTCCGAATACCGCGAAAGAAGTTATTATCGAATCGAAAAAGCCTGTTGCTTATTCCCATTGTTTGCCTTCTGGTTTGAAAGAACACCCACGTAACCGCAGTGACGAAGAACTTAAGTTTATTGCTGACAACGGCGGTTTTGTCGGTGTCACCATGTTTGCTCCTTTCTTAAAAGCCGGTATTAACGCGACCATTGACGATTATGTAGAAGCCATTCAATACATCTACAACATCGTTGGTGAAGACGCGATTGGTATTGGCACTGACTTTACTCAAGGTCATGGCTATGACTTCTTCGAGTACTTAACTCACGATAAAGGCTACGCACGCCGTTTGACTCGCTTTGGCGAGATCATCAACCCGCTCGGTATGCGAACCGTTGGCGATTTCCCAAATTTGACCGAAGCCTTGTTAAAACATGGCTTTAGTGAACGTCAAGTCTGCAAAATCATGGGCGAGAATTGGGTTAATCTGTTACGTGAAGTCTGGGGCGAGTAGTAAAGCGACGGTTCAGCGTGATCGCTTGCGACGCTTTTAATTGATTTTTAGAAAGATTTAATTTTTGAAATGTAAACAATTCAGAATGATTTTTGAGGAAGTAAAATGGGAACTCATGCACCAGAAATGCCGATCAGTGTAGATGACGAAACCGGTGTTTGGAATACCGATGCTTTGCCAATGCTGTATGTGCCACGCCACTTTTTTGTTAATAACCACATGGGTATTGAAGAAGAGATTGGCGCCGAGCGTTACGCCGCTATTCTTTATAAAGCGGGCTATAAATCAGCGTACCACTGGTGTGAAAAAGAAGCTGAGTTGCACGATTTTACGGGTGACGAAGTTTGGCATCACTATTTGAAGCGCCTTTCTCAACGCGGCTGGGGGTTTTTTATTACCGAGTCGTTGGATGTTGAAAAAGGTACCGCAAAAGTACGCTTAGAAAACTCAGCCTTTGTTTATCATTACTTTAAAGAACATGGCTGCAAGGTGAATCGCAAGATCGATTATATGTTTACCGGTTGGTTTGCTGGTGCGTTAGATCAAATTGCAGAAAGCCAAGGTTTGTCCATTCGTACTAAAGCAGAACAAACTCAAAGCGCCGCCGAAGAAGGCTGTGATGTTGGTTATTTTGAAGTAGCACCTCTGTAATTTTTATACCAACCTAAAACACAAGGCCATCACGGGCAGGTGATGGCTGAAATTATATTCGAGAAGTTAAAAGTCGTTTTCAATAAGGCAGGATGTTATGTCCCAGTATGATGCGTTGTTCGAACCACTCAACATTAATAAGTTAACCATACGAAATCGTATCGTCAGTACGGCGCACGCAGAAGTGTATGCGACCGATGGTGGTATGACGACCGACCGTTATGTGAAGTATTACGAAGAAAAAGCCAAAGGCGGTTGTGGTTTGTGTATTTGTGGTGGTTCCAGCGTAGTGTCTATCGACAGCCCACAAAGTTGGTGGAGTTCGGTAAACCTATCGACGGATCGTATTATTCCGCATTTTCAAAATCTTGCCGACGCCGTGCATAAACACGGCGGCAAGATCATGATTCAAATTACCCACATGGGACGTCGTTCTCGTTGGGATGGTGAAAATTGGCCTAACTTGATGTCGCCTTCGGGCATTCGTGAGCCGGTTCACCGTGCGACCTGTAAAACGATCGAAGTCGAAGAAATGTGGCGCATCATTGGCGATTTCGCTCAGGCGGCTCGTCGAGCGAAAGAGGGCGGTTTAGATGGCGTGGAATTGTCCGCCGTTCACCAACACTTGATCGATCAGTTTTGGTCACCACGTGTTAACAAACGTACCGACGAATGGGGTGGCACGTTTGAAGGCCGTATGAAGTTTGGTATGGAAGTGCTGAAAGCCGTTCGTGCCGAAGTCGGTCCAGATTTTGCTGTGGGCATGCGCATCACAGGTGATGAGTTTCATCCTGATGGCTTGGGTCACGAAGAGATGAAGAAGATCGCTCAATATTATGATGCGACGGACATGGTGGATTATTTCGGTGTCGTGGGTTCTGGCTGTGATACGCACAATACTTTAGCAAACGTCATTCCGAATATGAGTTACCCGCCTGAGCCTTTCTTGTATTTAGCGGCAGGCATTAAAGAAGTTGTTAAAGTGCCGGTCATTCACGCACAAAATATCAAAGACCCGAATCAAGCGAAACGTATTATTGAAGCGGGTTATGTTGATTTTGTCGGTATGACACGTGCGCATATTGCTGACCCGCATTTTATCGCCAAGATCAAAATGGATCAGGTGGATCAAATTCGTCAATGTGTTGGTGCTAACTATTGTATCGATCGTCAGTATCAAGGTTTGGATGTGTTGTGTATTCAGAATGCGGCAACGTCGCGGGAATACATGGGCTTGCCACACATCATTGAAAAAACCACTGGACAGGTACGCAATGTCGTTGTGGTTGGCGGTGGTCCTGGTGGGCTGGAAGCGGCTAGAGTGGCGGCCGAGCGCGGTCATAAAGTGACACTGATTGATAAAGCCGATGAACTCGGTGGGCAATTGGTTTTTGCTTCAAAGGCGCCGCAGCGCGACCAAATCGCCGGTATTACACGTTGGTTAGTGATGGAAGTAGAGCGTTTAGGTGTGGATGTGCGTTTAGGTACGGCGGCTGACGAAGCTATGATTAAAGAACTCAACCCTGATGTGTGCGTGTTGGCCACCGGTGGTCGTCCGTTCTTGGAACAAAATCCAGAATGGGGTGCGGCAGAAGGTTTGGTGGTATCCACTTGGGATATTCTCAGCGGTAAGGTTGAACCAGGAAAGAACGTTTTGGTGTACGACACCATTTGTGAGTTCTCTGGTATGTCGGCAGCGGATTATTTGGCGTCCAAAGGCTCGTTAGTAGAGTTAGTGACCGACGATATTAAACCCGGTGTCGGCATTGGTGGAACGACTTTCCCAACGTATTACCGTTCTTTGTACGAAAAGGAAGTCATCATGACGTCGGACATGTTGCTCGATAAAGTCTATCGTGAAGGCAACAGTTTAGTCGCCGTGCTTGAGAACGAATACACCGCGCAAAAAGAAGAGCGTGTCGTGGATCAGGTCGTGGTTGAAAATGGCACGCGTCCAAACGAAGACTTGTATTACGCCTTGAAACCAAGCTCACGAAACAAAGGCCAAATAGATAATGACGCCTTGTTTGATATCAAGCCTCAACCCGTCCTATTAGAGGACGAAAGCGGCATGATTCTGTGGCGGTTGGGGGATTGTGTGTCGCAGCGTAATGTTCATGCGGCGATGTATGATGCTTTGCGATTGTGCAAAGACCTCTAATTCGGCTGAGGGTTTAAGATGATTCTTGATTGGTTACCTCCAACACTGATTGGTGTTCTGCTGGTGCTTGCTGGGATTGGTGCGGTTCGTCGCGTCAATCTATGGCGCGCAGGCCAAGCTGAAAAAGTAGACTTGTTGGCGGGTTTGCTCGCCATGCCAAAGCGTTATTTGCACGATCTTCATCATGTGGTGGAGCGTGACAAATACATGTCTCGTACCCACGTAGCAACGGGCGGTGGTTTTGTGCTCGCTATGGCGTTGGTAGTATTGATTCACCTGTTTGGCGTCGACAGTAAAGTCTTGGCTTGGGCATTATTGGCGGCGTTAATAGTGATGTTTTGCGGTGCATTATTTGTGGCTAAGCGTCGATTAAATCCGCCTTCGCGCCTGTCAAAAGGCCCGTGGATGCGTTTACCAAAAAGCTTGCTGACTTTTTCGATTACCTTTTTTGTACTGACTTTGCCGGCTGCTGGTGTGTTACCAGAAGGTTTTGGTGGTTGGTTGCTTACTTTAGTGTTGTCCGTTTTGATTTTAATGAGCCTTGGCGAAATGTTGTTTGGCATGACGTGGGGTGGACCGATGAAACACGCTTTTGCTGGCGCTTTACATCTTGCTTTTCATCGTCGTCCAGAGCGTTTTGGTGGTGGTCGTTCTACGGGGTTAAAGTCAGCGGTACTGGGTGGCGAGGTTCATGGCGTGGCGACACCATCGGACTTTAAATGGAACCAATTATTAGGCTTTGATGCGTGCGTTCAGTGTGGTCGATGCGAAGCCGTGTGCCCTGCATTTGCAGCAGGTCAGCCGTTAAATCCCAAAAAACTCATTCAAGACATGGTCGTCGGTTTTGCGGGTGGTACGGATGAAAAATACGCAGGCAGTCCTTACCCAGGCGTAGACGTTGGTAACGCCACCGGTGGCGCGAACCAAATTATTACTGAAGGCTTGATTCATCCCGATACGCTTTGGTCTTGCACGACCTGTCGTGCTTGTGTTGAAGAATGCCCGATGATGATTGAGCACGTGGATGCGATTGTCGATATGCGTCGTTTTTTAACGCTGGAAAAAGGCAATACACCAAATAAGGGTGCACAAGTACTAGAGAATATTATCGCGACGGATAATCCAAATGGTTATTCTCCAGCGAGCCGAACACACTGGGCAGCGGATCAAAATTTGAATGTAATGAAAGACGTAAAACAAACTGATGTGTTGTTTTGGGTGTCCGATGGTGCGTTTGATATGCGCAGTCAGCGGATTCTTCGTGCTTTCGTAAAATTGCTCAAGGCGGCCAATGTGGACGTGGCTATTTTGGGAGATGAAGAGCTGGACAGTGGCGATGTTGCCAGACGCTTAGGCGATGATGCGACTTTCCAGAATTTGGCGAAGCGCAATCTCGCCACGCTGTCGAAATATCGCTTTAACAAAATAGTGACCACAGACCCTCATGCATTCCATTGTTTGAAAAATGAATACGGTGATTTTGGATCGGATGCTTTAAAAGACGTAGAGGTTTTACACCATACGACGTTTTTGAATCGCTTAGTTAAAGAAGGTCGCTTCAATTTAAATCCATTTAGCGGCGGCAAGGTGACGTATCACGACCCTTGTTATCTTGGTCGTTATAATGGCGAATACGAAGCACCACGAGAACTGCTTGCTAGCTTGGGTATTGATATCGCGGAAATGGAAAGATCGGGTTATCGTTCACGTTGTTGTGGCGGTGGCGGTGGCGCACCGGTTACCGATATTCCAGGTGAACGTCGTATTGCTGACATGCGTATGGAAGATGTGACGAGCACAGGAGCAGAGTTGGTTGCAGTGGGATGTCAGCAATGTACTGCGATGCTTGAGGGTGTTGTGGAACCTCGACCAGTAGTAAAAGACATTGCTGAAATTTTAGCCGGACAGCTCAAAGAGGAGATGCACTAATGAGTGATTTTTCTTCAGGGAATGAGTTGCGACGAGACCCAAGAGCGGAATGGATTGCTCGTAATCGCCTGCATCCTTTACATAAAGATACGCTGTTAGCCGGAAATGCCGAGGTTCGTGGCCCGTCAGGTTTGCTTCGTAAGAATCCTCATTTGGTCGGATTTATTGGGCCGAATGGCATTAAACGTATAGACAGAATAAATGCTGTTTCTGGTGCGACAACCGGTAAAAAACGTACTTCAGAGGTGCAAAGCGTTCAGTTGCCTTTGCATATTGTTGAAAATCCAGATTTCTACATTATGGTCGTGGCAGACATGGTAGGTGGTCGTTTGACCAGTCATGATAAAGATATTTTAGGGCTGGCTCATCAGCTTGTAGCGGAACCCTTGCCAGAGAAACAGAGCTGTGCTGTCGTGCTGGTGTGTTTTGGTGAAAGCAAAGAAACACAATTCGATTTGGCGGGTGTGGATCGCATTATTCATCTGGCAGGCGAAGCGTTTGAAGGTTTCTCGCCAGAAAACAGATTGGCTGCGTTAGAGCAGGTAGAAGCTCAATATCAGCCGAAACATTGGCTGTTTCCTGACAGTATTCATGGCGGCACGGATCTCGCTTGTCGTTTGGCGGCGCGCTTGGGTGAACGTCTTGCTGCACAGGCATGGCAAGTTAAAGGGACGCAAACTGTTAGTCGTTGTGCGTCTGGTAGTCAGGATATTCTGCGTGACACGCCACGCATCTTAACGTTGATGGAAGAGTGCGCTGAGGCGGTTGATGAAACACGCCATCAGGCATTGCCTTTGTCTTTGTCATTGGAATCAATGGCTCAAATAGATTGTCGATTGTTGGATAAAGGACAGATCGCCGTGGATTCAAACGCGGTGCCGTTAGCGGAAGCGGAATTTATTCTCTCGGCAGGTAACGGTATTCATAATTGGGATCAGTTCCATGCCACAGCAGAGGCTTTAGGTGCAACAGAAGGCGCCAGCCGTGTGGCCGTGGACGATGGTTTTATGCCACGATCTCGCCAAGTAGGCGCGTCCGGCACTTGGGTGACCGCTCGAGTGTATTTGGCAGTGGGTATTTCTGGTGCCATTCAGCACATGCAGGGTATTGGGCAATGTGACAAGGTGGTTGCGATCAACACCGATGCTGGTTGTGACATGGTAAAGCGCGCTGATTTGGCGGTGATAGCCGACAGTGAGGCGATATTGGAAGAGCTGGCGAAACTTGCGCAACAATATGCGTTATCTAAAAGACAAGAGGAGAAGAGCGATGCCGCTTAATACCAACGTAGTGTCTTTGGTGTCGGTAGGCCGCCATCCTCAGTCAGGTCGATCTCGTCGTGCGGATCAAGATGGTCGAGCCGTTGAGTTAGGCTTAAAACTCGCAAACAAAGCATTAACCGTGGTGCATGCGGGAAATGCTGAAGAGCCAGTGTTACGACAATACGCGGGGATGGGCTTGCCATCTCTGACGGTATTAGCACAAAAGAGTGATTGTGATGCTTTACCTGTGTTGGTTGCATTTTTACAAGAAAATGAGGCGAGCCTTGTTTTAACCGGAGTTCGTGCAGAAAACGGCGAGTCATCTGGTATGTTGCCGTATTTATTAGCTGAGCAATTAGGCTGGCCTTTAGTGCCTCGTGTTGCCGACATTCTTAGTATCAATGAAGGGGAAGCCGAAGTGTTATTGGCTTTGCCTCGAGGTCAACGTCGAGCGCTAACCGTTAAACTGCCCTTTATTGCCAGTGTGGACAATGCTGCCCAAGAAGCTCGGCAAACTGCGTTTGGTCCAGGACTAAGAGCAGAGTTAAAAATAGTCGATGTAGACAGTGTCGTAGATGCAGTAGCGAGCCAATGGCAGCTTAGCGTGGCTAAGCCTCGGCCTAAGCGTTTAAAAGTGGTCAAAGCAAAAACCGCGGCGGATCGAATGAAGGCAGCGACAGCGAAGCCAGTTGGCGGTGGTGGTAAAGTAATGAAAAACGAAACGTCCTCTGAAAAAGCGCATGCCATCTTTGACCTTTTATTAGAAGAGAAAGTGGTACGCTAAGCGGTCGTTTAGGTATAAGCTGTTTGTCCTGCTGGTTATTGATTGAACAGATTGTCTGTTTATAGGTATGTAATATGATGATTGTAGACTTGATCGACGAGGTCGATTTTAAAGAAAAGCTTATCGCTCTTGGCGCCCCTGTCACTCAAGATCAAAGCTTGCTCGAAGTGCAGGCGACAGTATTGTCTTGGTTACGAGCTTATCCAGAGCAAACTCCCTTCGTAAAAGATCTTTGCACCGAAATGCAAAAAGACAACACGACTGTCTTACCTGAAGTGTCTAGTGTTATGGCGGTTTTTAGTTAGGACGTGCATTACTAATAAAGTACACTGTGCTAAGTCCTTCCTCTTTTGAAACATGACCTAGTGTTTTTTAATATGACCTCGTAGTAAATGCTAATTCTTAGTCAGATATAAGTAATAAGTTCCTATCGGATTTTATTACTTATATCTATTCTCATGAATAAAAATTCCTTTCTGAAAATATCATGACCAAAATTATTGGACTTATTAGTCCATTTATATTCGTTACATTTTGTAGTGTGGTTATGGTTTATACGTTTGTAATGCCGTATTTTATGTATGTGTATGTATGGAAAACAAAGTAGTAGGCAGGGAATACAAATATCAAATAGAAATCGTTTAAATAACATTAAAAAATACTGACGATGAACTGTCATATCAGTAAGTATGTTTTAATGGCTACTTGATATTGCTGATAATAAGTCAGTGAATGTTTTCAATAATTGGATAAATTTTATGAAAATAAAAACGAAGCTGTTGATTGCATTTTCAATCGCCACCGTATTACCCGTCTTAGTGGTCAGTTCAATTACCGCTTTTCTTGCTTCAGATCAGGCACTAAAAAGTTTTTCTAAAAACAGCGGACAAACCTTAGGTGCTGTTGAGGAAACATTTGATCAATTTATGAGTGATATCAAATATGTTGTTGCTTTTATTTCTGAGAGTGAACCAGTCACTGCGTCAGACGCCAAACCATTAACAACCTATCATGAAAAACAAGGAAAAGCGCCGAGTAAAATAGCCGAACAGAATGGTGGTCGTGAAGCCGCTACTTTTAATATGTTTGAAGCAATAGGTAAGAACAATCCGAATTTTGTTTACGTTTATATGGGCGATGAAAGCGACGGTTATTTAGAATGGCCTGGAACGTATGAATACGCAGAATGGAATCCTAAGCAGAAAGGTTGGTACTCTAAAGCGGTGGAAAACTCAGGCAAGGTCGTTATACGTGATGCCTATTACTGGGAACCCGATGACGCAGTTTATGTTTCTGCCGTTCGAACGTATAAAAAAGGCAATGATATTGGCGGTGTCGTTGCGGTTGATGTATCGATCAAAACGTTAACAGAAATGGCAAACAAAACGAAGTTGGGTGAGCTGGGCAGTCTAATGGTCATCGAGAAGACGGGGACTATTTTAGTCGATGCGCTTCATCCTGATAATAATTTTAAAAACATAGCTGACATTGACGCCTATCAAAAAATTGCGAGTACGTCTGAAGGTGTTACGAACTTTCAACTTGATGGTGTTGATTACTACGCTAATGTGTATACCTCTCCAAATCTTAAGTGGAAATTTATTGGTTTAATGCCCGCGTCTGAAATTTATTCCAGCACAAATGAATTGATTAAGACGACCGCCATTGTGTGTGTGTTGCTGCTTATTGTGTTTGGTATTGTTGCTTATTTGATGGCGAAAAGCCTAATCACTCCAATTCAGTCGGTTTCCAATCACTTGCGCACATTGGCTGAAGGAGAGGGAGACCTCACGTCCAAAATTGACATTCACACTAATGATGAAACAGGCACACTGTCTAATTGGTTTAATCAATTTATTGAGTCTACTCGCAAGTTAATTCTTGGTATCAAAGAGTCAGGTATACAAATCGATAAAATTGCTGCTGAAACTGCCGTGAAAGCAAATGAAGTGGCACTGTCAACCACTCAGCAATTGCAGTCTATTGAGTTGATTGCCGAGGCAGGACAGCAAATGGTGATTGCTTCTAACGAAGCCGCGGAAAGCTGCAGTCATTCTGCGGAATTTTCTGAGAAAGGCTTAGAGACAACCATTGCGGGGAAAAGCCTTCTTATGAAAAGCTCAGAAGGGGTGAACCGTTTAGGGACACGATTAAAAGAATCTAATCAGATTATTATTGAGCTGCAAAAAGAAACTGCCGATATTAATCAGATTCTATCGACGATTCAGGGTATTGCAGAACAGACTAATTTGTTGGCATTGAACGCAGCGATAGAAGCCGCTCGTGCTGGAGAGCAAGGTCGAGGGTTTGCGGTAGTGGCCGATGAAGTACGGACATTGGCGGGACGTACGCAAGAGTCGACCGAGCAGATTAATCGCATATTAGGGCTGCTTGCCAATAGAACCAAGCAAGCTTCGGATTCTATGGTGACGAGTTTGGCAGAATCTGAAAGTGCCATCAGTTTGTCCGATCAAGCGTTGGACTCCTTCGAACAAATCGAACAAGTTGTGAAGCAAATGCGTGATATGACGTTGCAAACGGCCACGTCTGCCGAAGAGCAACGTGCAGTAACGGAAGGCATTAATGAAAACATCAACACCATCAGTGAATCTGCGTATCGTGTTTCGGGAATATCAGGAGACGTTGCGACGCTTTGCCAGAAGCAAGATCAACTGAGTAAAGAGCTACGTTCGATGGTCGTGCGCTTTCGTACTGAATAAATAATACCCACTCAAAGAGTATAAAGGGGCGAGTTTCTATTATTAAACATAGAACCCCGCCCTTTTTTTATGCTCTTTCCTATTTTTTTGATCAAGCAAATTTTCTGGATCAAGCAAACACGTAACGAGTGACTTGCTGATAGGTATCTTCTGGCGCGAGTAAAATCGGCGGAAAGTGCGATTGATTGATGGCATCTGGCCAATGTTGTGCCTCTAGAGCAAGTCCTGCGTATGCGTTCAGTTCGCCTGTATTAATATTAGAGTCAGCGTCCAGATGTATGTGGCGTCCATCGTATACTTGCAATCCTGGCTCGGTCGTTTGGTAATTCAATGTGAGGCCCGTGATCGGCGCTTTGAGTGTTGCAACGGTTTGCACAGTGCGATGACCAAGAGCAAGGCAAAAGTTAGTGTCGAGTGCTGGGTAGTCATCTCGGCCTATCGTGCGTAGCTGATTAAAATCAAACACGCCCCCAGCAGTCGGCGTCACTTCGCCAGTAGGGATCAATCCCGCATCGACGGGTAAGTAGTGGTCAGCCTTGATGCAAAGTTGGTGATCTAAAATAGAGCCTGTTCCATCGAGGTTTAGGTAACTGTGTCCCGCAAAATTACAAATCGTCAGTTTGTCGGTGGTGGCCTTTATTTCCATCTCTAACGTGCTATCAAGCAATCGATAAAATACATCGACGACCATGTTACCCGGATACCCCATTTCACCATCAGCAAGCTTTGTTTGCAGTTGAACCATGTCGTCTGTTTGTTCGATGATCGACCAGTTTCTGCTGCCGGTTCCAGCTGGGCCACCGTGTAAATGGTGTTCTTCTGGTAAGGTTGGCGGTAACTGATAGATTTTTCCATCGATCACAGCGTGACCTTTGTCGATACGATTCGCCACTCTTCCAACAACCGCACCAAAGTATTTTGCCGAGCCTAGGTAGTCTGCTAATTTCGACGAACCAAGTACCAATGAGTGCTCGTAACCATTAAGGTAAACCGATTGAATGCTAGCGCCTAAGGTTAAAATAGTCACCTTGAGTTGTGCATTGGTCAGTGTGATGCGCTTAACTTGACTGAGATCTGGCGCTAAGTTCATGATAAAAACGCTCTCTTATTGTAAGAAACAGGAGCCGAAGCTCCCGTTATGATAGATAAATTATAGGTAGATTAATTAGATATTTTCTAATAAGTCGTTAATACGATACTGCGCTGTTTCTAAGGCATCGTCTATTGATTTATCGCCATTTACGGCAGAACCTAATTCTTCCCCAAGAATATCTTGAATGGCAAATTGGCGTAATACGCCGGCGGGAAGGGCTTGTCCTGTTTTGGCGATTTTAGCGATATCACTACGATGAGGCAGCGATTTGAATTCATTGCTTGCAATCACTTTTTTCACGGTAGGCAAGTGACCGGTTCGCGACCATTCGAAATCGTTATCGTATAAGAATTTAAACAACTTACCGATGGCGGCCATTTTTTCATCGCTGCGATTACCACGAGGCACTACCCAGCCATGTCCATCGGCGTAGGTGGCGTCTTTTTGTTTGAAAAATTGTGGCACAGGGAACACGCTGTAACCGTTAGATAGCGCGTTATCGGCTTTTGTTGATTGATCGTAGTAGGAACCAATTAACCAAGTGCCATTTACCGCGATACCACCATCGCCGTTTGCAAAGCCAGACACGGCGGCAGGGTAATCCATGTCCGTGGTGCTGAGCCCTTTGTCCATGATGTCTTTCATGAAACTCAGTGCGGTTTTGGCGTCTTTACCGCTTAAATCAATGTGGCTTGGATCGGCAAAGAACGGACTGTCTTGTTGCATCATTAGCGTATAAAAAATACGCGCATACGTGGCGGTTTCGTTGGCCAATATTTGAACGAGATAAGGCTTGCCCGTTGCGTCATAGAACTGTTTGCCTTGAGTGAAAAGCTCATCACGGCTGGTGGGTAAAATGGGCTTGCCGTCGGCTTTCATTAAGCCCGCTTTTTCCATCAAATTATTATTAACATGAAATAGCATGGTCCAGTTATCAAACGGTAAGGCGTAGATCTTACCTTCTTTTGTGACACTGGAAATGGCGGCATCAGTGAAGTCGGTTGCTTTGATTTTTTGGTCTTTTAGTAATGCGTCTAGAGGCACTAAAAGTCCACGGGATTGGTAATCTGACATGGCCGAATAATGCATGGAAACGACGTCGGGCGCAGATCGAGACGCTAACTGGGCATTTAACTGATCGTATCCCGGCCATTCTACCGTGGTGACTTTGACGTCAATGTCTGGATTATCGGCGTCGAATTTATTGACTAATGTGGTGATAATGCCACATTCACCAACTGCCGCGGAGACGTCCGTCGCTTTTCCATATTCCGCTTCACAGGCACCAAAAAAACGTTGTAGTTCAATGGTGGTGTTGGCCGTTGCCCATGATGAAAGCATCAGCATGCTGACAGTGGTGGTTCCGATAAGAAGCTTATTCATTGTCTTTTTCTCCTAGGTCATTGTTATTGTTGTTTTCCTATTTATTACTTCAATTTTTCTTATATTACGTTTTATCTCAATTCTATTTCTTAGCCGTTACAGCGAACGTTATTTCACGGCGCCTCCTGATACCGCGGTGACTATGTGACGTTGGAAGAATATGTACACGAGCACCACTGGTAAGGAGGCAAAGATGGCTTGTGCGCCTAAAAATCCTAAGCCTTCCGATTGCGCAAAGTTTGTTTGCGACGAGGCTATGCCGATGGTGAGTGTGTACATGTCGGATTTTGTAGCAGAGATAAGCGGCCACCAGTAATCATTCCAAGCTTGTAAGAAAGTAAAAATGCCGAGCGTTGCTTGTGCTGGCAACGTAAGTGGTAGCAGGACTTTCCAGAAAATTCGAAAGGTTGAGGCGTTGTCGAGCATGGCCGCTTCGTCAATTTCTTTTGGAATGGCTCGAAAGAACTGCGTCATCAGAAAAACACCGAACGCCGAAGACAAGTTAGGCAAGATCAAACCAATGTGCGTGTTATGCAAGTCAAACCAGTTGAACATTTGATGACGAGCGATGATCACCGCTTGTTCTGGTACCGCTAAGCCAAATAGCACAATGATGAACAGCGTTTTGCGGAAGGGGAATTCCAGTCTCGCGAAAGCGTAACCTGCCAGCGAAGAAAGCAATAAGACGCCGAACGTTTGACCGACCGCCACGATCATGGAATTCATAAACCAACCAAAAACACTGGAAGACTTTAGAATATTGGCGTAGTTCATCAAGGTGTAAGGCATGGAGAATACGGCTTCGGTGCCTTTTAGCAATTCTGCGTTGTCTTTTAGCGAAAGACCAATAATCCAAGCCACAGGCGCCATCATGATCAAGCCGAGTAGGGCAGCAACCCAAAAAAGACGACGGTTCGAGGTTAAATGGTCGGGAGAGTAATTCATTGTTTTCATGTGTCTGTCTCCTCTTTACGCGTGCTGACCCAATACTGAAGCATGGCGGCACACAGAATGATTAAGAACAGAATTTGCGACGCCGCGGCGCCCATCCCGATGTCCCAACGCAAGAAACCAATTTCATAAATGTACATAACAATCGGTCGTGATGACCCTGCTGGGCCGCCGTTGGTCATGAGTTGTGCCTGACCAAACAACTGGAACTGCATCACCACTTGAATAATCGCGACCAACATAATGGTGGATTTAATGGATGGCAGCGTAATGCGAGTAAGTACGCGCCAGCGAGAGGCGTTGTCGAGGGCAGCGGCTTCATAAAGGTCTTTCGGAATTTGTTGTAAAGCGGCCAAGAAAAGCATCATGGGCAAGCCAATACACCACCACACGGTAGCGACACCAACGGAGAAGAGCGACCAGCCTTTCGTGGACAGAAAGCCAATCGGTTGCCAGCCGAAAAACTCAAAAATCAACGACATCAAACCGTCATTGGGAATGAAGACGATTCGCCAAATGAGCGTAACAATGGTGACAGACAAAATGGACGAGGCAAAAAACACACCGCGTAAGAAAGCCGACCCTTTGGTAGTTTTGTTTAAGGCTAATGCCAAAAACAGCCCCAGAATGACCAAGGTCGGAACGGATACACCAACGAAGATAAGCGTGTTTTTTACGGCTTGACCAAAAATTGGGTCGCTCAAAACGCGCGCGTAATTTTTTAACCCGATGAAGCGTTCACCACCAAACAAATCAACTTTATTAAGGGACAGCCAAATACCCCAACCAAGCGGAAATACCAACAAGGTTAAAAAAACACTGAGATAAGGCACGACAAACAAACCATTTGACCAACGGGAGCGACGATAACTTTCCGCCATGCTATACCTCCTGTTGACTGTGATGAGCAAGGCCATCACCGTCAAAAATGTGTGCTGCATGGGACGAAAGAGCGACTCTTACAATATGGCCGGCTTTCACGGTGGATCGTCCAGAATCTTCGACGATTAGGTCTGTGCCATCGATTAAGCAGCCATAAAGTAGCGTGCGATCGCCTAAACGTTCGACCACCTTTATTGTCAGATCAAGGCCGTCGTCTTCCGGAGACACGACCGAAGTATCTTCGGCGCGAATGCCGATTACCGCGCCCGTGGTTTTAAAGTTTTCTGGCAATACAATTGCAGTGGCCACCTTACCAGCGCCACTGACTTCGACTGTCACACCTTCGGGTGTGCCTTCAATATGATTAATCGGCAGCATCGACATGGGTGGCGAGCCAACAAACTCCGCGACAAAGCGACTCACTGGATGTTGGTAAATTTCCATGGGTGTGCCGATTTGTTCTATTTTTTGCTCGTGCATGATGACAATGCGATCCGCGAGCGTCATGGCTTCTACTTGATCGTGGGTGACAAAGATCATGGTAGAACCTAAGCGCTGGTGGAGTTGCGCGAGCTCTAATCGTGTTCTACCGCGTAACGCCGCGTCTAAATTCGACAAAGGTTCATCGAAGAGAAAGGCTTTTGGTTCTTTGACAATGGCGCGTCCGATGGCGACGCGTTGGCGTTGGCCGCCGGATAATCGTCCCGGTTTACGATCTAGCAAGTGATCTATTTCGAGTATTGTCGCGGCGTCATTCACTCGACGATCAATTTCGTCTTGCGCGACGTTCACATTTTCGAGGCCAAACGCCATGTTTTGGCGAGTCGTCATATGAGGATAGAGCGCGTAGGATTGAAACACCATGGCGACGCCACGTTGACCCGGAGGTAAGGTATCAATGCGTTTGTCGCCAATGTCTATGGAACCTTCTGTAATGGATTCTAGCCCCGCAATCATCCGTAATAAGGTGGATTTCCCACAGCCAGACGGGCCAAGGAATACAACAAACTCACCGTCTTCAATGTGCAAGTTGATGTCGTCTAATACGGTAACGTCGTCATATCGCTTTGTTATATTTTTTATCGAGATAGATGCAGACATGGTTTCCTCTCTCAGCAAAGGTTAAACGGAAGATTGTGGGGAATTACGCCCCAAGTCGAATCATGCGATAGCTCATTGGAGCAATGCTTGCCGTTAGTATTTGCTGTTTGATGGCTGCGCCTTGGCCGTCTTTCGGTGCAACTTGTTCTGCATTTGGGCCATTTTTCGTGTCTAGGGCGTGACCCGCCATGACTTTATCCATAATGATTGTCTGGTGTGGCTGCTCTTTTAGAGACGGATCTGAGAATCCTTGTAGAGAAAGATCCAATTCAATATTTTCGTCTGGGTGACGGTTAACAATGAAGAAGGTGAGCGCGCCATCTTTATCCGACTCCACAGCAGAAATATCCAAATAAGACACATCGCTGGCGAACTCGGTATCGTAGCCTTGGCATTGCACTGCAAGGTTCAGTGCTGTGCCGCGTCCATATTGGGATGCGTACAAATACGGATAGTAAGTTGACTGACGCCAAGCTGGGCCGCCTTTGACCGTCATGATGGGCGCAATAACGTTGACCAGTTGTGCCAAGCAACCAATTTTGACCACGTCACAGTGACGAATAAAGGTATTCAGAATACAACCAACTTGCAGTGTATCGGCGAAATCGTAAATGTCTTCTAATAACGCTGGAGCATGTGGCCAACCGTCATTGCCGCCGAGAAGGTCTTTATCTTGTTCGTTAGAGTGGTACCAGACATTCCATTCATCGAAGGAAATGTACACATCGTGATTCGAGCGCTTTTTGGCTTTGGTGGTTTTTATGACAGCGGCAACGGTATCGATGTAGTTATCAAGTAAGCAGGCTTTCGCAAGATAGTTGGCGGTGTTTTTCTCATGGTTGTCAAAATACATGTGCAGTGAAATGTAGTCGATTGTGTCGTAGGTGTAATCGAGAACCGTGCCTTCCCATTCTGGGTAAGTTGGCATTTTAGGGGAAGAAGAACCACAAACGACCAGCTCAATATTCTTATCAAAGGCGCGCATGGCTTTGGCAGTTTCAAACGCCACTCGACCGTATTCGGCGGCGGTTTTTTGTCCGATTTGCCAAGGGCCGTCCATTTCATTGCCAAGGCACCAGAGCTTTACGTCCCAAGGTTCTTCTCGGCCGTTTTGCTTGCGAAGGTCAGACCAATAAGAGCCACCAGGATGATTCACGTATTCAAGAAAAGCGCGTGCTTCGTCTAGGCCTCGTGAGCCAAGGTTTACCGCTAACATCATTTCTGTGCCAGCTTGTTCTGCCCATTCAGCGAATTCGTGAATGCCAACTTCGTTGCTTTCTGATGTGTGCCAAGCAAGGTCGAGACGAGTTGGGCGGTCTTCTTTTGGTCCAATGCCATCTTCCCAGTTGTAAGCAGAAACAAAATTACCGCCAGGGTAGCGAGTGACGGGAACATCGATGTCTTTAATTAACTCGATAACATCTTGGCGAAAGCCGTGTTCGTCTGCTGTTGCATGGTCTGGTTCGTAAATACCACTGTAAACAGCTCGTCCTAAGTGTTCGATAAAAGAGCCGTAAAGGCGAGGATCTATCTTTGCGATCACATAATCTTTATGTGCGGTAACAGTGGCGCGCATTGTGTTCTCCTTTTTCATTTTTGTATTTATATTTTTAAGAAGTTTATATCTGATTTTATGTTTCTTATCTGATTATTGGATATTAAGAGGATAAACGGTCAAAGGTCAATCAATGAATCGATTATTTTTTGCTCAAAAACACGAAAAAAGAATGATTTAACAGAAGTAAAAGAATAGAGGAAGAGTCTTGAGTCGGTTTCAAAAAACTACGGCATTGAATACAAACAATTTTTTAGATTATCCAAAAATCGAATCGTGTCTTTTGGGCTAGGCTTGCAGGCGTAAAATAATGTCCTGATCGTAATTGCCAAATTGTTTCCCAAAAATATTAATGCCACCTGGGTGTTTAGCATTATCCGGCACAGAAATGCGTACGCGAATGGATCTGTGGTCTTCCAGAGCCAGATCCTTTAAAGAGACATCAGAAACACGTATGCCATCAACAAAGGTGCCGTCTACCGTGACGCGGAAACTTTTCAAATGGCCGTATTGACTGCCTGCCAGCTTCCACCAATCTGGTGTGTATTTACCCCGATGGTCGCCATAATCACCGGGAGCAGTCCAAATAGCGGCGGTTTGTCCATTGATTGAAATATGAATATCAGACGGCCAATTTTCAGACGTTCCGGGTACTTCAGACGACAGTTCCATCACCAATTCAAGCTCTTTTACTGTTTTTCCTACAATGCGTGCATTGTTCGGGAACTGGTATTCCACGTAGCCTTTGGTAAACCATAATAGGCTAGCGCGCATGCGATCAGGAGAAAGGTAAGTGTCTGGGCTGTCTAAAAATCCAACAATGCCAGATTCAGAACACAAGCCACAAGGCGCCATAACATCAAATTCGGAATACAGTCCAACCGGCATGGCGACTTCGATGACGTCGCTCTGATTTTGCTTGGTATTGCTGAAGGATAAGACGATTTCTTCGTGCACCGCGCGGCAAATTTTTTGGCTACCTTTGCGACCTTTTTGACTTTCGGTGGTGATTAACCCGACGCTTTCAAGAGAGTTTATGTGACTGGAGGTGGAAGATTGTGGGAGTTCGAGAAGATCGGCGATGTCGTTTACATTCATTGGCCCTTTCTCGTGCAGTAGCGACAGAATGGACAATCGGGCAGGGGCTGCTAGGCTTTTCAGCACATCTGAGCCATCTTCAGGGGTAATTAATAAGAACTTTTTACTCATCGCCATCTCCAGTTTAGGCGATATTTATATCGAGATTTATGATTCTTATCAAGTTTTAATTACTAGCCGCTTTCCTATTGTGTGAAGCGGCTAGCCCTGATTGATAGAGTAACCAAACTAAGCCAGCGGCCCGCCGACTATGGTGGTGCGCAATCCGGCAATGATGTTGTCGCCCTTTTCCACTCTCAGCTCGTCGTACCACGCTTGGGTTTCTTGCATGTTTTTCCCGTGCGTGACATCGCAGCGTTTGCGGGCTTTAAGTACGAGGTCTTTAACGCGAAAACGGCGCTTTTCTTCATAGTCCTTTAAGGCCGTTTGAATGTCTTTTGTCTCTGCAAAACATTGGCCGAGCACAACGGCGTCTTCTAGCGCAGAGCAACCGCCTTGGCCGATGTCGGGTGTGGTGCTGTGGGCTGAATCGCCAAGCAAGGCAATATTGCCTTTTACTAATGTGTCGAAAGGCTCGATGTCGTGAATTTCGATACGGTTGGTCACCTCAGGGTCAATCGAATCGATGAGTACTTGAACCGGTTTTGCCCAGCCTTTGAAATACCCTTTTAGATCGTCAACGAGTGTCGTTCTGTCTTCATCAAGGCCTTTTGGCAATGGCACATCAAAGAAGAAATAGAAGCGGCCATCGGCGATTGGCATGACGGAGACACGTTTGCCTTCACCAACGAACGTTGTCCATTGATTTCCCGGCGCGATGTTTTCGTCAATGTTGACCAATCCATTCCAGTTCACATAATCGGCGTAACGACGTTCGGTTTGATAGCCAATTACGTGAGCGCGAACCGATGAATGAGTGCCGTCTGCGGCCACCATAAAATCCCCCGTCGCGCTGGAACCGTCGGTAAAGTAAGCCGTTACGCTGGTTTCACTCTGTTCAAGTTTTTCAATACGCTTGCCAAATTGCACTTTCTCACGGCCCCACCAGTCAATCATTTGGCTTTGTAAGTCAGCTCTGGAAACAGGACAAGGGCGTTCACCAACCGCTTCGACTAAAGGGCTGAGACTAAACTGTGTCATTACGGCGCCAGTCAATCCATCATGATACGCCAGATTGTGCATTGGGCCGCCGAGGGAGTCCATGATGTGACCCATGCCGAGATGGTTCATGCATTTCACGCCGTTTGACCAAATAGAAAGCGCCGCACCAACGGGTTTGATTTCTTTTACCGCTTCAAAAATATCGCACTCGATGCCTTGCTGCTTTAGCGCCGCCGCGGCAGACATACCACCAATGCCAGCGCCGATGATCAATGCTTTCATAACCTTCTCCTTAATCTCTAAACCGTTAATTAAGGGAGTAATTCGCAATAAACATGCCATGAAACAATTGAACCCATAATTTAATATGTGAAACCTTTGTTTTAGGGTGGTCGTTAGGATTTCAAATAAGCCAAAAAAGAAAAGGGCAATTTTCTTATTTGACCGTTAAGGCAGAAATGTGAAATATCTTGGTGCGCGTTGTTTTCGATTTGCTCTATTTTAGCTCGCTCTATACGGGTGCTGGCCCGTATTGAATGGGGTTAGCTACCGCGATAGGTGCTGTAGGAATAGGGCGATACGAGCAGAGGGATATGGTAATGCGCGTTTTCATCATTGATGCCAAAACGAATCACCACGGTGTTTAAAAAACTAGGCAGCACTGTTTGATTATTTTGGTTGTTATCTTGAGCGCTGTCTTGTTTCGCAAAATACGCGTCAATGCCGAATTCTAGTTCATACACAGCGGCTTTGAAGTGGGCATCCTGCAGTAACGGTTGGTCACAGCGCCCATCATTGTTTGACACCGTGCTATGAATAAGCTGTCGCTGTCCATCAGAAGAATGCTTGTAAAGGCGGATTGTTACGCCTGCGGCCGCGATACCTTTTGTTGTGTCTAAAATGTGAGTGGTTAAGTATCCCATTGTTTTTCCTCAATTGATTTTTTAGTCTTTGGCTAATCTTGCCTGTTTTTTGCAAGTGAAACTGATATGCGTGAAATAGGTTTGAAAATATCATTTCATAGTGATCAATATCTGTGCCATGTGTTTCTGTTATTTTAAGGGTTCTTATTGGTATTAGATTGAGATTAGACCATTATTTATTGTCAATACCATCGATATTTGGAGACGTATTTATGCAAGACCAACACGCCGTGTATAGCCAATTGAGCGAAGCGGATTTTGTATCTTTATTCAGTGAAATATATGAGCATTCAGAGTGGGTCGCGGAACAATTGTGGCGGCAAAAGGCGGAGCAGCCAGAGGGATATTTTGATCATTTAGACAAAATAAAACAGACGATGGCGGACGTTGTAGAGCAGAGTTCGGATGAGCAAAAATTGATGCTGTTACGTGCTCATCCAGATTTAGCCGGAAAAACGGCGTTGATTGGTGCGTTAACTGATGCTTCTAAGTCTGAACAATCTGGCGCAGGACTGGATCAATGTTCTGAAGAAGAGTTGGCGCATTTTCTTCAGTTGAACGATGTGTATCGAGCCAATTTTGGCTTTCCCTTCATTATGGCGGTGAAAGGCGCGACGAAAGCACAAATCCTCGCCGGTTTTGAAGAAAGAACACCGAACGACTGGAAAACCGAATTTGATAGGGCAATGAGTGAAGTGCATAAAATTGCCGGATTCAGATTGGCTAGCCTATAAAGCATTTGACAAGTAAGTGCTGAGATACGCATTAGATAAACATCATGGGCAAGGTCGTTAACAATAAAATTCCCATCAGCATGTTGAAGTAGCGATGAAAGGTCGGATCTTGTAGCTTACTTGAAACCAACTTGCCGATGGTGATCCACATAAATGTGCCGGGCAGCGTCGCGACGTTAAACGCGATAATGCACAAAAACGCCGATGGCCAAAAAAGATCGCCTGTTAAGGTGAATAGCGTGCTCGCTGACATAAGACTCGCCCAAGATTTTGGATTGATCGCCTGAAACGAGGCGGCTTGTAGAATGGTCATCGGTTTTAAGCTGTTCTTGGAATTATGCATCTTGGCGAAGGCGATTTTGGCCGACATGTAGACAATGTAACCTGCGGCAATAAAGGTAAAAACATTGTGCATAACAGGCCAGAGTCTAAATATTTCCCCTAAACCTAACAAAATGACGATGTGCAACAGCGTCATACCACAACGAATTCCCAACACATGCGGCAAGGTTCGTCTCATGCCAAAATTGGCTCCAGAATGGGCGAGTAAAATATTATTCGGTCCAGGTGTTACCGTGCTGATAAGACAAAAAAGTGCGAGTGCGGGAATCAGTTCTAACAAAGCGGCATTCATCGTATTATTCCAAAAAAAGTAGGTCTACAATTGCTAATTGTATCAATACAGTTTGTGCTGTATTGTACTTATTAAGATTCTCACACAATACAATTATGGGCAATTTATTTATTGTTATGAATACAATTTGGAATGTTAGTAAAACTGAGTTTGATAATGCTTGTTTGGCTCAACCAAAATACAAAGCATTGGTGCTGTTAATAGAGCAAGCCATATTGGCAGGAGATCTACCAGACAAGCAAAAATTACCAGCGCAACGGTTACTTGCAGATCGCCTGATCATTACTCATGGCACGGTCACACGAGCCTATGATTTATTAGAAAAGAAAGGCTTGGTCAACGCGAAACTCGGTGCTGGCACTTATGTGAATTTGCCTAACTCGGTGCGAACGAATACGACAAGTAATCAAGCTAATCGCACCGATGACTTAGTGAACCAGACCGCAAAAGAATATGATTTCGCGTCTAGCATGCAGCCAATGCTCGGTCAGCAGATGTTAATGAAAAACGCATTGAGTGAACTTGCCCAAGATCTCGATGCGGTTACTCAAATCATGACGTATTCGCCTCAAGGCGTTACCAAGCACAAACAAGTATTTACGGATTGGTTAGGCAGTAAAAAAATCAAAATAGAGACCAGCGACATCGTCTTTACCCAAGGTGCGCAGCAGGGCATTTATACTTGCTTGCAAATACTCACCAAAGAAAACGACTACGTGCTGCATGAAGAATTAGCGTATCCCGGTTTTTTCCGAGCAGTCGATGCCAGTCGAGTAAAACCTTTGGGCGTTCCAATTACAGAGGAAGGTTTGGACTTAATGGTATTGGAAGACTACTGCCAGCAATACAAACCGAAGCTGCTTTACATTACGCCCAATATGCAAAACCCAACCAACATTCAATACTCTCAAGCTCAATTAGATCGTATCGTCACGCTCAGCCGCGAATATGATTTTTATATCATTGAAGACGATGTGAACTACTGTTTGTCAGAAAATTGGCGTTTACCCTTGCAACAGCAAGCCCCGGATCGCGTGTTTTATCTATCGAGTTTGTCCAAATACGTCGCGGGTGGATTACGGGTCGCCTACAGCGTCGTTCCTAAAGAATGGCAGCATGCCTTCAACGCCAACATTCACAGCCAATGCTGGATGGTTTCGACGTTAAACTTTGAACTCGCGACACGTTTCCTAACCAGCGAGCGCTTCATACACAACCAATCCCTGCTAGAAGGCGAAATGCGTTATCGACAAAAAGCGTTCAAGACCATGGCTGAAAAGCATGGTTTAACCACTCGTTGTGGTGGTTTGAATGTGTGGCTCTGTTTACCGAATGCTATAAACGTAAACCAATTTAACGCCTTCTTGTTATCTAAAAATGTGAAAGTCAGAACCGCGGATTTATTTCGCCATCCTGCGTCATCAACAACGGTAATAGACCTCAACGCTTTGCGAATTTCTCTTGGCGGCTTTAACACCAGAAACGAATTTGAAGAAGGCATAGCGGAATTTGAAAATGCCTTGGGGCAGTTTAATAACCAACAAGACGTTGTGATTTGAGTGCTTTTCTTTTCTTGACCGTTCGTTATAAAGGGCTAAGTAGAAGGTTTGCCTGTCTCTTTATCAACAAAGTTAGCCTGAATGCGTTGGTTTAAAAAATCCGCGGCGCTGATGGGTTGGTAACGTTTTTCTGGACCTTGGATGATTTGCTTTTTGTTGGCTTGACAGAAAAAAGCGATGGAGTGGCGGCTGCCGCAGTATTCGTTGACTCTTGGTTGGCGGACCCGATGTAGGTTTGAGATCAGTTTATCGTCACTCCAGCGCATTAGCATGTCGCCAATGTTGCAGGTGATAACATTCGGCAGCGGCGGAATGTTAGTCCAGCGTTGGCTGTCAGACTCCGCTCCTGGGCACACTTGTAAGCCGCCGTGGCCTTCGTGTTGGAAGAGTAGAGTCAAACAATCAAAGTCTGTGTGGGCGCCTGCGCGCCAGATATTGCCTTGTTCTGTTACGCCTTCGGTCGGAAAATAATGCAATAGACGCAAGGTGCTTTGGTAGTCGGTTTGCTTCGGGTCGTGCGCCTTACTGAAGAAGTCTCGATCAAAGCCTAATTTATCTGCAAAGCAAGACAGTACTTTCATTCCAACATCCCAACACTGTTTTTCAAAATGCAAAGTGTTGGCTTGAAAGCTCGGCAATTCTTCTTCGCTTGGCCACAAATTGTCCATGTGATATTGGGTGATTTGGTAGGATTCTTTCTGGTCTTTTGTGCCTGTCGATGGGCGAATTTGGCTTCGGCTTTCCCAGCCTGCGTTAACACCTTTTGGTCTGGGGTATTGGGCTTTGATGGTCTCAGACAAATCAAAGAAACGCTCGGACTCAATAAAGGCTGCGTCTATTTCTTCGGATGGAATACCGTGGTGACTTAATTGAAAAAAGCCAATCTCGGTGGCAGCAAGCCAGAGTTGCTCGGTTATTGCTTCACGACGGTGGTCAAAGTTGCTTAGGTCTATGATACGGATTTCACGGTCGTTTGTGTCTTTGCCCGCGCCGCCAAAGGTGGTTTCTCGTTGCAGTTCTTCAAGTGAGTATGAATCAGTCATGTTGGTCTCCTCCTAATGGAAAATGGAGCAATGACCGAACGTATAATAATATACGTCTGACTGCTTCTACTCCGTGTTTTTACAGTTTGTATTAATTACCAGACACCTTCTTGCAGTGCCGCGGCTTCGTCTTCAAGGCAAGGACCGATGACTTCGACTTTTCGTTGTCCCGATTCAAACACCGCGCGACAAGGTAAATCTAAGGTTGGATTTTCCGGATGATTCCCTGTGATTTCTTTTAGTCTCGCTTCACTTAACCCGTAAACGACTCGGCCTAATCCCACCCAATACGCCGCGCCTGCGCACATGGCGCAAGGTTCCGCAGAGACATACATGGTGCATTTTTCGAGAAAGTCTGGTCGGTATGCTTTGCTGGCTCGGGTCATTAATTTGCGTTCAGCATGTCCTGTCATATCGAAGTCAGGCAAGTAGCCGTTTACTTGCGACATGATCACCTTATCTTGGTCATCAACCAAGATGGCTGCGAAAGGGTGAATGCCTTGTTTTTTAGCGTCATCCGCAAGAGCAAAGCTTTGGCGTAAAAAGTCAGTATCTTTCGTATTAAGTGTCATATTTTACTCTTCTATCATTATTTCTTAGGCTGTTTTTTTCTTCGGAAGGCTCCACGGAAACCACCAAGCCTGAATCCACTGTATCGATTTAAACAGCAACAAACTGATAACAGACAGAAAGATCAAGCCAGCAAAGGCTTGTGGAATCTTAAAGAAAGAGGTGGAGAACTGAATGAAGTAACCAAGACCTTCTTCTGCAGCCACAAATTCCGCCACTACGGCACCAATAATCGCCAAAGTGATCGACACGCGTAAGCCACTGAAAATATGTGGAATCGCATAAGGAATACGAATTTGCCAGGTTTCACGATAACGCGGCGCGCGTAAAGATTGGCTCAACTCGATCATTTCTGGCGGTGTTTCTAACATGCCCGTTGTGGTCGATACGACCAAAGGAAAGAAGGTAATTAAGCAGGTAATCAAAACGCGCGATGGGTCGTCTGTGCCAAGTAAGACAATGATCAAAGGAGCAACCGCTACCACAGGGGTGGATTGAATTACGATCAAAGCAGGGTAGAGCACTCGGTTCATTAATTCAGAACGCATCATGCCAATAGACAAGGGCAGCGCGATACAAATAGACAGTACAAATCCCATTAACGCGACGCGTAATGTTGCCCAAAGATGAGTCATCCAACGTGAAAATTCCACATCGAAAAACGCTGAAATAATCGCAGACGGCGATGGCAATATGTAATTTGGCACATTGCCAAGCTGGCAAACCAGTTGCCACAAAATCACCAAACCGATAAAAAATAATGCGGGTGCAAAGCGGTTTGCTTGATGCAGAATCCAGGACTTAAGCGGGCGTGTTTGGTTCATAAATGTGTCCTCGGATTAAGTCGGTTAATTCAGCAAAACGCGGCGAGTTAATGGTTTTTTGTGAGCGTGGACGAGGCAGATCCACATTGATCAAATCCAATACGGTGCCAGGGCGTTTACTCATTACTAAAATACGATCCGCCAGCAACACGGCTTCTGAGATGGAATGCGTGATAAACAACACAGTTTTAGGATGCTCTTTCCAAATATCCAACAAATCAAAACCGATCTGTTCCCGCGTTAACGCATCCAATGCCGAGAAGGGCTCATCCATCAATAAAATGTCTGGGTTCAATAGCAAGGCGCGAATAATGCCGACACGTTGTTGCATGCCGCCGGACAATTCGTCCGGCATCTTGTCTGCAAACTGCGTTAAACCTGCCATTTCTAGCAGCTCGTTTGCACGTTTTTCGTCATTGGCGGAATAACGGCCATATTTGTGTTTTAAAGGAAACAAGACGTTTTTGCGAACCGTCAGCCAAGGTAATAAATTGGCCTTTTGAAAAACGATGCCCACATCGTCGCGAGGTTCGGTTACAGGAAGGTTAAACACCGACACTTGACCATGGGATGGAATCAAAAGACCCGCAACCATACGTAAAAGAGTCGATTTACCACATCCAGAAGGACCAACTACCGCAACGAATTCGTGACGGTGAATATCAAGATCAATATCTTGCACCACCATCGGCGCATCAGGGCGTGGATCATATTTATGACCTACGCCCTTCATGCTTACATAAGCGGCTTTTTCGTCGTCGGAAATGCCATCTGAAGTGTTTTCTAAAACATTGTCCATTCAGCTATTACTCCGGTACAAAATTGCTGTTTACAGTCGTCGCTGGATCGAGAGCGTCCATTGTTAAGCCATTTGCTTCTGCCACGTATTCCCATGTTTTTTGAATGCGTGCTGGTGTGAAATGGCCAACGCCATCTTCTTTCGTGACATCGTTATAAACCAAATTGGTGATGCTTTTGAGCTGAGCAGAAACAATGGCAGCATCCACTTCTGGCACCATTTTATGAAGATCTTCACCGGCTTTATCTGGGAATTGATAAGAAAATTCAATGGATTTAGCAAAGGCTTTAATAAAGCGTTTTGCTACGTCTGGACGTTCTTCTAGAAAACGCTCAGAAGCTAAAAGAGAAGAGCTGTAAAGCGATAAACCAGAGTTTGACCATGGCATTTCAATGATTTCTTTGCCTGCACCTTCTGCTTGAGCTTTAAACAGCGCCGTATTTGTTACCCACGCGATGATGGCGTCTGTGTTGCCTGTGATCATCATTGGAGAAAGCGCACCCGGATCGGATTTTACTAACTGAATATCGCTCTCTTTTAGGCCATTTTGTTTTAAGACCAGAGGCAGAAAGGCATTTGACGAAGTGAAAGGTGACGTGGCGATTTTTTTGCCTTTCAAATCTTTAATCGACTCGATACCGCTGCTTTTTAAAACAAAAAATGCATGAGGTGCTTGAGTGAAGTAAGGAAGCACCGCCACAACAGGGACATCGTCTTGCGCCCTTGCCGCCATTAAAGCACCAATATCCGAACTACCGATATCAGATTGACCCGTTGCCATTTTCGTCAAGGCATCGGTAGAACCACGACCGCTGGCAATCTTGACTTCTAGATCTTCATCGGCAAAAAATCCTTGTTGAATACCCACATAAACCGGTGCTTTATCGCCACCTGGCAACCAATCTAATTGAAAGGTCACCTTGTCTGCTGCTATGACAGAAGTACTTGCGATCAGACCGGCTAATAGAGAAAGACGAAAAGTGGTTTTTATTGCTGTTTTCATAGGTAGGCTCCGAACATTAGATGATGAGGTGAGATTCTTTTGTTTCACTGGTAATGTGTAAAGCAACAACTGTTCCATTTTTTATGTATGGTTATTTATTTTCTTAACTTGTTGAATTAAATATGAATAATTTAATTTTTTTGTTTGATAAGAAGCTGTGTAGATAGTAAAAATAGTGTGAGTGAAACAAAATAGTGCATGATTCCACGGCAGGGTGGTTTGGATTGCTTTATAGAGGTATGGCGTTGCTTTGAATGTTGTTCATAGAAGGGGTGTTGATCGTTAACTGAGCCATTATTTGGTTTTGATGCTAGTTATTTGGCTTTGATACTAACTAGTAGATGCGTTTCTTTCTTTTCGTTTACTCTGAAGTACACGGGCCATATACCAAACCACGGCGACATTTAGTAAAAATACGCTGATGCTCAGAATATGCGTATGAGACACGATTTCATACACTTCAAATGGTAAATAGATTGCCCCTGTTACCAAGGCAAACCATTCCGTCCAAACAAACGCTTTCCATAAACCGTACGCTTCAACGAATCGAATCAGTGAATAAGCGAGAGCGCCAATAACAATTAAGTTTATATTACGGTCTGAAATTGAACTCGCCGCATGGATAAAAACACTGGGGAAATGGCTTGCAGGATTTAAGTGCGTGTGACTGACGATGGATTCTGCAACCTGTTGTAAGTTTCGTCCAGCTAACGCATGAAGTCCAAAACCAACCAAAAGAGCGAGTAAGCCTTTAAACGCTTCTATTATGGCAATGGCTTTTAGCCCATTTTTCGATGATGTCATCTCGATCTCTTAATAAGCCAATTAGTATGTGTATAACGTGTCTTTAGAAGCAAAAAAACACCGCTTCTGTACAGTAGGCGTCTATGCTTTGAATTGTAGTGGTGATACTAAAGCGCATACTTGGTTTGTACCAGTACTAAGCCATTAGGTTGCTGAAAAACAAATAACATTTATGAAAATAAGCGGTTTTGATTTGAAAAGCGTTGTTTAGTTTGATCGCTCTTTTACTGGTGACTAGACATTCAAAAGCCTCAAATAGGTGGCACAAATTTAATTATTTAGCAGCTGACTATAGTTTTCTTTTTAAAATCTGTACGATTGGTCAGATATTTGCATTTCAACGATAACTTTAGATACTACTTTAATGAAGGAGAGTGCTTTGAAATTCCTCTTAAATGACAAACTCATTGACGATAATACGCTCCCCAGCGACTTTACAGCGTTACGCTACCTACGAGAGGAGCGTGGTTTAACGGGAACCAAAGAAGGTTGCGCGTCTGGTGATTGTGGTGCATGTACGCTGCTTGTCGGCGTGATAAAAGAGGGTGAGCTGCATTACTCAACGTTTAATTCCTGCATTACACCGGTTCAGTCTCTTTCTGGTAAACATGTAGTCTCTGTCGAATATTTATCTGAATTTGGGGGGAAGGCGAGCGGTGGATTACATCCTGCTCAACAAGCCATGGTGGAACATCATGGTTCTCAATGCGGTTTTTGTACACCGGGTTTTGTTTTGTCTTTGGCTGGACTTTTTGAGAACAGCCAATCTTCTGATAAAGCCATAGACCGAGAGTCTGTGTGCGATGCTATTTCCGGCAACTTGTGCCGTTGTACCGGTTATCGCCCGATTATCGATGCAGGATTGGACATGGTGAGAACCGCTAAAGATGCGAAATTTATCGAACTGATGAGCAAAAACGACAATATTAAGTCTCAGTTGTTGGCTTTTAAAGAAGTCGAAAAACCAGCGTCCCTCAGCAATCAATCCTATTTACAGCCAACGACATTAGCAGAACTGCTTCAAGTCAAAACCGCTCATGCGGACGCGATAATGATTGCTGGTGGCACGGATTTGATGCTGGAAAATACGCAGCGCTTCCATGACTTTGGTACTTTGATCGATGTGTCTCATGTCGCTGAGTTAAAACAGATTCAAGGCAATGGCACGACGTTAACCTTAGGCGCATCTGTTACTTACAGTGAATTGGAATACTTCAGCAAAACACGCTACCCACACATTTATAACCTGCTAAGCCGCATTGCGTCTCGACAAATTCGTAACCGTGGCACCATAGGCGGCAATGTGGCCAATGCCTCGCCGATTGCGGATCTACCGCCTTTGTTATTGGCATTTGATGCAGACATGCAATTGGTCAAAACTGACGGCAGCAAACGAGTCGTGAACATTAACGACTTCTACCAAGGTTATAAGACGACTGTTCTTGCAAAAGAAAGAGGAAAAGACGAGTTGATTGTTTCGTTTGATTTAGCATTGAGCAAGTTGGAACAATTTCATCGTTTTTATAAAGTCTCCAAGCGAATGGAAGACGATATATCCAGTGTGATGTTGGCCGTACGTTTTGAATTAAATCATGACAAAATCTGTGACGTTCGATTCGCCTTTGGCGGCATGGCAGCCACACCGATTCGCGCGGTAACAGCAGAACAGTCTTTGGTTGGCAAAAGCATTAACGATGAACAAGCGTTAACGCAAGCCATTGAGAATCTAAGAAGCGAATTGACGCCATTAAGCGACATGCGAGCCAGCTCCCGTTATCGACTCGACATGGCGTGTAACTTAATCAAAAAAGCATGGTTAGAATTAAACGGCACGCAGGTTCCGACTTTCTCAGGTCATGCATTATCAGAATCCATGCTTTCTCTTGGAAATGAGATCACCGGTCAGGAGGGAATGACTCATGCGTAAGTTACCTAGTGATTTAGTAACTGGTTTTAAAAGTGACAAGCTTCCCATGCATGAGTCAGCTGTTAAACACGTCACAGGCCAAGCGATTTACATTGATGACATGCCTGAATGGCCAAACGAGTTACACATAGCGACAGGTAAATCCACCGAAGCGCACGCAGACATCGTCAGCATTAATCTAGACAAAGTACGTGCGTATCCTGGCGTGGTGGATGTGATCGTACAATCTGATATTCCTGGTGAAGTCGATGTGTCACCGGTACTGAGTGGCGATTTATTGTTGGCTGGGGATTTTGTTCATTTCATCGGACAGTCTATTTTTGCGGTAGCGGCGACCAGTTTACGTATCGCAAAGCAAGCGGTTGAGCTGGCAGAAATCGTCTACAAACCAAGAATAAGTACGCTGCATCCGAAGGAGTCGTTAGAGCGACAAGAGTTTGTATTACCAACCCACACGATTCAATGTGGCGACGCAAAAGCCGCGATGGAGACGGCGCCTCATAAAATAAAATCGGACATTTACATCAAAGGCCAAGAACACTTTTATTTAGAAGGCCAAATCAGTGTCGCGGTGCCAAATGAAGATGGCGGCGTTTTGGTTTACGCTTCGTCTCAGCATCCAGCGGAAGTGCAAAAGCTGGTCGCGAAAGTCCTCGGTTTGTCCGTAGCGCAAGTCTTGGTTGAAGTTCGACGCATGGGCGGCGGCTTTGGCGGTAAAGAATCTCAAGCGGCGGTGTTAGGTTGCATGGCGGCGGTGTTAGCGATTCGTAATCGTTGCCCCGTTAAGTACCGTATGCCTCGCCAAGATGACATGGTGCAAACAGGCAAGCGTCATGATTTTTGGAACAGTTATGAAGTGGGCTTCTCAGCAGAAGGCGAGATTATCAGCGCCGAATACGACATGGTAGGCAAGTGCGGTTGTACGGCCGATTTGTCCGATGGCGTGGTCGACAGAGCCATGTTCCATGCGGATAATGCTTACTTCTTACCGAACGCGCGCATTAGCGGTTATCGAGGCAAAACCCATACGGTATCGAACACAGCATTCCGTGGTTTTGGCGGACCAAAAGGCGTGTTATTGGCCGAAGCTGTCATCGAAGAAATTGCCTGTACGGTCGGTAAAGACGCCCTCGATGTTCGTAAACTGAATTGCTACCAAGAAGGCAAAACAAAAACCCCATACGGACAAGACGTTGAAGAAAATGTGTTATTGACCCTGATCGAAGAGCTAGAAGAAACCTCTGATTATCGAGCTCGTCGTGAAGCGATTCGTGAATTTAACAAGCAAAGCCCTTTTCTTAAAAAAGGTTTGGCGCTGACGCCGGTTAAATTTGGTATTTCGTTCACGTCAAAACACCTAAACCAAGGTGGCGCGTTGGTTCATGTTTACACCGATGGCAGTGTTCACATTAGTCACGGCGGAACGGAAATGGGCCAAGGCTTGTACACTAAAGTCGCGCAAATTGTCGCCAAGACGTTTGGAATCGATTATCAACGTGTCAATGTCAGCTCGACTCGAACGGACAAAGTGCCAAACGCCTCGCCAACCGCGGCATCCGCAGGAACAGATTTAAACGGCATGGCGGCATTGGACGCGGTGGTGACGATAAAAGGGCGCTTGCAAGAATTCGCCATGGAACATTTTAGTATCGCAGCCGATGCCTTTGCCATTACGGATGACCAAGTGGTTTTGGGAAGCGAGACAATGAGCTTTCCAGAATTCATCAAACTTGCTTATATGAACCGTGTGTCGTTGTCGTCAACAGGCTTCTACAAAACACCGAAAATCGGTTACGACAGAAAAGCCGCAAAAGGCCGACCCTTCTTGTATTTCTCCAATGGCGCCGCCGTGTCAGAAGTGATTGTTGATACTTTCACTGGCGAATATAAGGTCACGCAAGTCGACATATTGCACGACGTAGGCGACTCCATAAACTCTGACATCGACATTGGTCAAATCGAAGGCGCGTTTGTACAAGGCATGGGCTGGCTGACAACGGAAGAACTCAGTTGGGATGAAAAAGGCCGCATTACGACCAACAGCCCTGCGAACTACAAAATTCCCACCTCTGCAGATGTACCAGAAAAATTCAATGTGACACTGTTTGATCGCGCCAACAGTGAAGAATCGGTTTACCGTTCAAAAGCCGTTGGCGAACCGCCATTGATGCTCGGCATTTCCGTTTGGTGTGCGTTGAAAGACGCGTGTGCGTCTGTGTGTGATTATCAGTTCTCACCACCTTTGGCAGTGCCTGCAACGCCGGAAGCGGTGTTTTATGGCATGCAAGCCGCACAAGCGTTCCAGTCAGAAAGCCAGTCAAAACAGAAGACTGAGAAAGATCAGGCGGCCAACTTATGATGTCTTCCATGAGTTGGATTCAAGCCTTGGCCGAAGTCGAAAAAGCCGCACAAGCGTGGGTGATTGCCACTGTTATTGGTACGCAAGGCTCCGCGCCTCGGGAATCGTCCAGCAAGATGATCATCACCGCGAATCACAGCTTCGACACCATCGGCGGCGGCCAGCTGGAATACGCTGTCTGTCAAAAAGCCCGCGACATGTTGAACGGTGAGCATACTGGCGCTTCTCATGTGTTGGAAAACTTTCCGCTCGCCGCGAAAACCAACCAATGTTGCGGCGGCGCCGTGAGTGTGTTGTTGGAATACTTTCCAGAACCCGCGACTAAAATTACCATCTTTGGAATGGGTCATGTGGCATCGACCTTAGTGAACGTATTGGGAAACATGCAGGCGAAAATCTCATGGATCGACAGTCGTGAGAACCTTGCTCAAGACCAAACTATCAAAGGTTTGCCAAGTAACGTCACACCGTTTCTTTATAAATCCATGCTCGATCATATCGACCACATGAGTCATAACGAAATCGCCTTGGTCATGACGCACGACCACGCGTTGGACTATCAACTGGTGGAAGCGTTATTGGACAGAAAAGATTGCCGATTCATCGGCCTAATCGGCTCGAAAACCAAAGCGCTACGCTTCAAAAAACGCCTCGTCAGCGCCTCGTTTAGCCCAGCAGAAATTGAATCAGTGCATTGCCCTGTTGGATTGCCAGATGTTGCAGGCAAAAAACCGTTTGAAATCGCCATCTCAATCGCCGCGAAAATCATCCAAATCACCCAGAAAAACAAAACGGAAACGAAAAAACGCAGCGGATTAACATGGAAAGAAATAAACAACACCTTGAGTGATGTAAAAGAAATAAGCGAAACGAAAGAGAACTCAGAGGTTTAAGATTTAGTCTCTTCCCCTTCCTCTTCAAGGGGAAGAGGAAGGGGAAGATGGGGTTCTTTTGCCTTTGGCACAAACCAAACGTTACCACCATCACTACGTATGCCTGCATGAGGGAGGCACGACCGTAATCAGGCATTGTTCGTTAACGAGTAACTTATTCAAACCTACGGTCAAGTCTCTTCCCCTTTCTCTTCAAGGGGAAGACGGAAGAAGGGGTTCTTTAGTCCTTTCAAATAGTCCTCTTTTTAAGCAGGCCTCTTGTGCTTCCTTAGGGCACTTCTTATTTCGTTTTAACTCGCGATACACTGTTGCTCTATGGCATTTAATGGTATTCGCTATCTCGGATACTGAAATTTTTCGTTCTAAAAGAACTGAAATCTGATATCTTTTCCCTTCGGTAAACTTCTGATAACTTATGCTTGTACTGCTTAATTTTGTGGTGAAAAGAAGTGTACCAACTTCAGCAGTTGGCTTCTTCTACACCTGACTTGCAGTGTCGCACTTATTATC
The DNA here is from genome assembly GCF_013372285.1 of Marinomonas primoryensis. Classification (NCBI taxonomy): domain Bacteria; kingdom Pseudomonadati; phylum Pseudomonadota; class Gammaproteobacteria; order Oceanospirillales; family Oceanospirillaceae; genus Marinomonas; species Marinomonas primoryensis. The sequence goes on from NZ_CP054301.1 coordinate 1,589,277, forward strand.
TGAATTTAGGATGTTGTACCTATATCAGAGATTAAGTTATTCGGAGTATATGGTTTGATTAAAAGAATTAATATTATAACTGTTTTTTTGTCTTTTATGCTGACGTCATGTTCTTACATGAAATATTCTGCTATCCAGACGGAATATAAAAAACTTCAAAATGCTGACCCCAGTCAAGTCAACTTAAAGCACATGCTAGATCAAGAAACTTTTTTTATCATGGGTAAGTCAATAGCTCAATCAAATAATTATTCGAATGTATCTATGGCTATCGCCGCTTATTCCAGTAGATTCAAAAAGTATGAACGAGTTGACACAATGTTTTTTAAAGGAGCAGGGACGCATTATGGTTTAAACCTTCCTGAAGGGACTTACACTTTACTAATATATGCAGACATAAATAAAGATCGGGAGTTTCAACAATCTGAAATAGTAGGTAAGAGGGAACTTGTTTTAAATACTACTAGTTTTCCAGAAAAAATTGTTAAGGATGTGAATATCGAAATAACGGCAAGCTCAAGGATAACTTGGGCTGAAACTATTTTGGTACCTGACAGTATGGAGATAGAGCAGTCCCTATATTATCCAACAGGAACCATTCGTAGTCTAGATGACCCAATATTTAATGTAAATATTTCGACTATGGGTATGTACGACCCTGCTTCCTTTCTAGAATATGCACCAACTATGTTTTACGCTTTGAAAGAAGATGTAGCGCATAAAATCCCCGTTATTTTTGTACATGGGATTGGTGGTAGTTCGAGAGAATTTAAAACGATTATTGAAAATATGGATAAAGAACGTTATAAAGCTTGGTTTTTCTATTACCCCTCTGGTGGCGATCTAGATCAGTTAGCGGATCTTTTTTACAATATTTTTCTTTCGGGGGCCGTCATTCCTAGGATGGATATGCCTATGATTGTGGTCGCTCACAGTATGGGCGGGCTTATCGCTCGAGAAGCATTTAATAAATATCAAGGAAAGGCGACAGAAAATAAAGTTAAATTATTTGTTAGTATAGCAAGTCCATTCGGAGGTCACCCTGCTGCGGCTTTAGGTGAGAAGCATGGCTTAATTGTATTGCCATCATGGAAAGACTTAAATCCAACTAGTCAATTTATAAAAGAACTTTATAGAAAACCATTGCCTGAATTTGTCAATCACCAACTATTTTATGCCTATAATAATTCCAGTGTGTTAAAACTGGGTGAAAACAGCGATGGAGTTGTACCACTTTTAAGTCAATTGAACCCAGAAGCACAAAGGCAATCTTATAATCAGTTTGGTTTTAACAGCAGCCATGTTGGTATTTTAGAAAATAAAGAAATGATCCATCACCTGCAGGAAAATATGGTTGGCGTAAAAAATATTTTTCCAGAATCACACATCAAATTACTTAATAATGGTGGTTTCGATGTGAAGCTAACGGGTGATTATAGCCTTCTCAGCCAGCATTTAATCAGCTATGCAGGAAAATACATTATTATGTTAGTCAACGAGACAATAAAGCCTATTAATTCCCAGCAAGCGAATTTCATTAAAGCCATTAAAGGGAAAATACCAGCAACTCAAGATGCGGAAAGAGACTTTATAAAGTTTATGCGGGAGTTCCCTCAAGTAGTAAATAGTTTCTTGGAAGGTCAACCTAAAAAAACGTTATAGCGGATAAACCGCTGAACGCGGTGTTATGCCTACAGGATCACATGAAGTATTTATCAATCGTCATATTTTCATTTTCTACTTTTCTACTTTTCTACTTTTCGCTCAAGAAGTAATAGTTAGTTCAGGAAAGTACGCCGATTATTATCACATTGAATGCGCCTAGCGCTTCGTATCGACGCTGTATCACAATATGTTCACTTCCAATGTCTAGATCCAATTCAACGCTTTGCTTCATGGTGTTCCCCTTGCACATATTTTTTATCTAATGGGACAGCTCATAAACTAACAGCTTCTTTTGTTTACATTTTAGTCATTGGTTCTAAGGTGGTTTTCTCTTTTTCACCAGTGTATAAAAATCATAAAAACCAGTGTCTCAAGGAAGAGACACTGGTTTCATCAAAACGATCAATCATTAATGCGGATTAGCCGTTTTTCGCTTTAGCTTCTTGAGGTGTTAACCCTTTTAGCTCAGGCCAGTTTTTTTCTGATGTGATTAAGTTGCCAGGAACGTCTTTTAACCAGACCTTTTGTGTGCCTTTGTTTAGGTTTAAATACAATTTACCGTCGGCAATTTTCCATGCAGTTGGGTCCGTATCAAACTTCAAGTTCATCGCGACGCCCATGGCACAGTAACCGCCGTATTGAGGTGCGTATTTTGTCTTGTCTTTATTAAATAAATCTCGGTTTGCCGCAGAGACAAAACGGAATGTTGCATTTTTGTAGTTAGAGGTGAATTCTGGGCTGCCCAATACTGGCTTGCTCATGGTGAAGTAAGCAACGGTGTCATAGCCTTTAATCGCCAAATCATTCGCGTCTGCGTTTGCATCGATGTCTGCGGCAAAGCTTGCTACGCTAGCAAAAAGAACTGTTGCTGCGACTGTGTTTTTGATCAAGTTAGAAATGTTCATAATTTTACCTTTTGTTGTTTTCAATAAGTTGTTAAAACCCACACGTTAAGAGGCGTTAGCGAAAAGCTGTTGAACTTATGGCTTGTCGTGCTTACTAACTAAGTCCCTTAAGTGAATGAAATCAGTCTATTTATTTCTTGATCATGAAAGGCATCGAAATATCCATAAAATGAAACCAATCGTCCAAATCGGCAAAAAAAGTAGGTGTTCGTGAACAAATTACAAAATATTATTGATAACTTTTCGATTCAGTCTGAGGTTATTTTTAGTGGGAGTTTTTGTGGTGGGAAAACGCTGGGCTCATTAGAAACAGAAAAGGGCGGTCATTTGCACTACATTCGTTCTGGTAAGTTAACCGTCTTGAGTGATTCCGGTCACAAAATGTTGTTCGACCAACCTGCGATTATTCTGTTGCCGTTCGCGACGACTCACCAAGTCATTGCCGATGAAACGGATGGCGCAGAGCTAATTTGTGCGGCGATTAATTTTACGGCTTTAGAGCAAAAGCAATTGGTGTCGAGCTTACCGAAATTGGTTTATCTAAATTTAGACGACGGGCCGATGGCGAATACCGTTGATTGGATGTTCAGTGAAATCGGTGTGACAGGGCTTGGGCAAAAAAGCATCGTTGGGAAAATGTGTGACATTTTACTCATCCAAATGCTGCGCAAACTGTCTGAAGAAGGGTTGGTGATACAAGGCATGCTGGCGGGGTTAAGTCATCCTGCGTTGGCGCCGACTTTGGTGAAACTACAAGAAGCACCAGAAGAGGCGTGGACGCTAGACTTAATGGCGGAAAGCGCCGCTATGTCACGTTCTAAATTCTCGGAACTGTTTCGAGATACCGTCGGGCAAACGCCGAACGATTTTTTAACCGACTTACGCATATCCACCGCACAACAACTATTGATACAAGACAAACCAGTCAGCCTAGTGGCAAACAAAGTCGGCTATGAACACGGTTCTGTATTGGCTAGAGTCTTTCGTAAGAAAACGGGTTTATCACCAAAAGAGTGGTTGCAGAAGTTCCACGAAAGCTAATCGCTATGTTTTTAAAGATGACATTCCTCATCAGCTTTAGCGAAATGTCATCTTTCAATTCTAATAGTTCATACCCTTAAATGTTTTTTGCGATTAAGTCGGCTTTTAATAGTCCGCCTTTCGTGAATAGCTTTGCTGAAAATTTTGGATTTCTTCTTGATTTGAAAGCATCCAATATCTGCTTTAATCCTGCGGCTTCAAGCAAGGATATATTTATCTCTGTATCCATTTCAGCGGATTCAACAAAATCATTTGAAAATGACGGTGCAATGATTAGGACTTGAGCAACTCGTTTACCCGAAGATTCGCAGCGATTCACGTAGGCTTTGACTTGGCGAGAGGTGGTTGAATATTTGGCAAAGTCACCATTCTTACAGGTTTTGGCCTCGCCAATAATTACATCGTCTTCACTTAACGACAAAATAATGTCTGCTTTATCTTTTGCGGTATTAATCGAGCGCCTTAGGTCTTCATCGACTTCAAGGCCTAGCTGTTCAAAGATAGCTTTCGTTACTTCTTCGAATTTAATGCCTATGTCTGATTCGGCGATTTCTATGCCTTCATTTTTTAAGCCAGCTAAATCTCGTTTTGCGAGTAATGCGTAGTTTTCAATTAACTTGTCTGTCGCATCTGCAAAACTTTCCAGAATGACTAAGCGAGGGTTGCCACGTTTACTCACTCCCATGCTATCTCGAACTAATTTAATGTCTTCGTTGGAAAGCATATAAAGAATGTCATGAGGCGTGATGCTTAAGGCTCGAAGCTTGTCGACATCGAGCTCTTCATTGTCTTCAATTTCGAAGTCTTTATGTAGAACCGAGGTTAATGTCGAAAAATGGGTTTTTAATGTTGAGAAAAGTTCTTTAAAACCGGTTGCGCTAAGGGCATTGAATTCGTTTTCTGCAGAGGAGTTAAGTGATGAAATAATGAGGTCGGTTCTTTCATCCAATGTTGTTCCAATTTTTTCTAGGCCTAAATCTAAGTCGGAAATAAGCGCTTTCAAGCGTTCTTTTCTGTCATTTATATTAGCGTCATGGTTGCTAATATCGTGCTGTAGCATATCGGTTATGGGTAGTCCCATTTTAATTATTTCTTCAATCTTATCTGTGCGTTCAACACCTCGAATTCGTTTGCCGTGAGCTTTTAAAATATTTGATAATTCAGAATCGCTTAACGTTCGTAAAATGCGCAGTAGGTGTTTATCGGCAAGCTCTTTTCCTTGCATTCTATTTAGCATGGTGACGATTTCATCTGCTACGTAAACCGTAAGGTTTTTGCGGCTTACAAAAACAAGCCCGACTTCTCGTAATGTGTTGAGGCAGTCTTGGATACCTGTTTGAGGGATAGCATTTACTAAATGCTGAACAGCTGATTTTTGATCAGCGGTAATGTCTAGTTTATGAGCTAAAACATTTAAAATGCTTCGTTCATCATCTGTGATTTTAGCTTCTCGATTATTCTTTTCATCGTTGAGGTAGGCTTCTTTGAGACAAGCGTGATAAATTTCTAAGCGTTTAGCTTCATTAAATGTTTCTCCATCTAATGTCCCTTTTATTAACACGTTTATTTCTTTGGCTTTAGAGTCGATAGCCGTCCACTCTTTTGTATAGAGTGCTTCAATCCAAGAAAGCCGAGCAATGCAATTACCATCTCGACTGACAATATTGATTAGTAATGAGGCTTGCGCGCCCAACATTGCCAATTGTTCTTTAACGCTTTTTTCGAAGTAAGGAAGAACGAGTTCGAAAAGTTGAATGATCTCGCCGCTGGAAGCATTTTTTATTTGCCCGTCAAGATTATTGATTCGTTTTGCTAGTTCTTTGTCGTGAATAATGGCTTCACTGCAAATTCGGTCTAGGAAATTAATGAACTTAGATTTTTCGACTTGATTTACGGTAGATAAAATACTTGATAGCTTCACCTTACAATCCTTTTTCCATGGTTTTCTTCGAAATTACCATTTAAATTTAGACAACGTATTGAATATATGCCAACAGAAAGAGTGCTGAGTAGAATGATAGTGCGCTTTTTCGCTTATCAGTAGGCCCAACTAACGGAGCCAAAAATGACCTATGATGAATTCAATCAATTTTGTTGTAGGGGATTGCTTTGAAATGGCGAGGATTACTTAGAGACCGATAGTCAGGGAGTTGGATAAATATCGGAATTAACCGTTCTTTAGGCCTTTATCCAATGTGATTATTCAGCAGCGAGTATGGTGAAAGTGACGAACAGCTCATTTAGAAAAATAAGGCAGACAGTGCCAAAATATAGTACTGCCTGCTTTAATAACTGACCAAATTTAGAAGTGATATGCGACAGTTATATTTGCAAAAGCAAAGGCGCCACCAAGGTCGTCTTTGATGCTTTGTTTCTCTTTTGTTAGATCGGATGCCGTTACGTTGTTATTAGAACCTTGAGCTTTCAGCTCTACCTTTGGATCATCAGAGGAAAAAATGACACCTATTTCAGCTTGAAAGTCGAAGCCTGGTGTTTTCTCAATTTTGTTTCCCCAACCTAAGCTAACGTAAGGAACGATTTCGGAGCGTTTTACGTCTGCTGTAAATGAGTCTAAATCCCCAGGGTTTACTGTTGTGGAGCCAACGGTATAGGCTTTTTTGTTGTTTGCAGAGTAGTTGGCTGAATAGTTTTGGTAGATTAAACCACCGGAAAGAAAGACATCATTTCCCCATCCAGATGACTGTATTGGATACCAATCAATACCACCTTTGATGGAGTACCTAGAGTAATCGGTAGCATCATAGTCGGTACCTGCAATGCTTAAACTGAATTCGTCATCGGCATCAAAACCACTGACAGCCGTTCGCCACTGAATGCTATCACCTCGAATAAGGTGTAGTTGGGTTGTATTACTCGCACTTATTCCTAGTCCCATGGTTCCTACGCTTATTCCGCCGGAATGGCTGGGTTCATACGCGAAGGCTTGCTGGCTGAGCACCACAGAAGAAATGAATAACGTAGCGAGTTTTAAGCTCAAATAGCGGTTTTCTTTTGATATTACTGTCATGGTCTTTTCCTTGAATGAAAGTGATAGTTTGCTTACATGAGTTGGACCATTGCTATTATGAGGAGGCGCATGGGAGAAGTATGTGGCACTTTTTGGACGAAGTGTGACAGTCTATTTTTTTATGAGTGGGTGGTGTGAAGAAAATACGTACAGAAGGCTGGAGTGATTCGAGAGGAAAACGTCAGTGCCTTTCCTCTTTGTTTATGAGTTGTTGGGTTATTTTACTGGCCAGCGTATTTCAAAGTGGGCGCCACCTAGCTTGGACGTATTTACTAATGCGTAGCCAGAGTGCCATTCCGCAATTTGCTGGACAATGGCCAGTCCTAATCCATGGCCTTTGGATGCTTCCCTATGCTCATTATCCAGTTGTTTAAAAGGAATAAACACCTTGTCTCTGTCTTCTTCAGCGATACCTTCACCATCGTCTTCAACTGATAAGCAGTATTCATGATTAAGCTGGACAAAATTAATGCGAATGGTGTGATCAGTATAAATTAGTGCATTTGAAACCAAATTATTTAAGGCTCGCAGCATCGCTCTTTGGTCAATAAAAAGACTTTTATCTTGTAGCTCGGGTGAAATGCCTAACTCAAATACAATCTTGCTGTGTTCGGTTTGCAGTAGGCTAATTTCATTGCGTATTTGCTGAGCAAGGACACAATGCCCAAAGTGAGTAATGTCTGTTGCGCGACTGTAGCGGGACAACATTAGTATCTGGTTAATTAAGTAATCTAATGTTGTGATGCCAGATGCGATGCTTTTTTTATAGCGTTCTTTTTCGTCATCAGACGCTTCGATAGAGTCCAGCATTTCAAATGCAAAGCTGAGCCTAGATAGCGGAGTGCGTAAATCGTGGGCTATGGCATTAGTAAGTTCCCGCTGGCTTCTAACCATTTTTTCTATGCGTTCTGCCATTGCATTAAAGGCTTTAGCAAGTCTAGAGATAGATGAAAATCGGCCAATGGCGGCACGTTGGTCGAGATAGCCTGAACCGAATAGCGACGCTGTGTTGGACAATTTGGTTAAGTCTCGCCATAGTGGAAAAACAAAGATCAAAATGCCCAAAGATACCACGGTGACAAATACCACAATCATCGTCAGAAACACCATGAGTGTTGCACCAGGTACGGGAATTGGGCCAATTTTAAGAACAAGGTTTTTGTTTTGAGTCGCTTGATAAATTTCTGTTTCATTATCCTCATTAATAAGCCAAGTCATGCCAGTACGATCGAATTGCGTGAGTTTGATGGCGTTAATATCTAATGTTTGTCGTGCGACAAGGGTTAAGTCGAAGCCAAATTCGGGTTGTAGTTGCTTTAACTTAGCTTGCCATTGTGATTGAGGCGTTTGTTGTAGATTTTGTATTATTAACTGAATGGTTCCTTTGCTGAGGTTACTCATTCTTCGTTCTTGCGTTTCTCCTAGCATCATGTGAATAAAAAAAGGGCTATCAAAAACACGCTTTATAATGGCATCCGCACCATTATGATCGCTGTAAACAACGAACTCTTTCGCTGGAAGTTGATCCAAATCCCCATAATAATCAATCTTGTCCTGGGCCGATATTAAGGTTAACTCGTAGCTAAATTGGTCTGCAATGGTAGGGATTTTCTGCTTCCATTCGGATTGAGGGGTGTTTTTTAAACGCTCCTCAATAAGGAAAAGCGTACCTTTAAAACTGGCTGTAATTCTCTCGAATCGGGCCGCATCATTAACAGCATGGATAGGATTGTAGGCGGTGATGTAGATTAAATAAAATAATGGCAGGAAGACAAGGATCCAGATTCTTATAAATAGCTTAATCATGTTTTAACTGACTCGTTTTCTAGTGTTTTCTCAATGGAAGCGCAGAGTAGATAGCCTTTACTTCGAATGGTTTTAATGATTTTCGGATTAATAGGGTCGTCATTGAGCTTTTTTCTAAGACGAGATATTCGACGATCAATTGATCGGTCTATTCCGTCGTATTCAAATCCTCTAAGACTTTGCAAAATGGTTTCTCGAGTAACAATCTTTCCAGCGTTATTAATTAATAGATTTAAAAGATCATACTCTGCAGTGGTCAGTGAAATATCCTGTTTATTGATAGAAACACTTCTTTTATGAGGGGCAATTTCTAATGTGCTCAATGTGTTGATTGTCTGGTTATTAACAGACGCCAGTGAAGGAAATGAGGCATGGCTAGATTCTACTCGCCTCAATAGCGCTTTGATGCGAGAAAGTAACAGACGTGGTTTCACTGGTTTAATGACATAGTCATCGGCACCAAGCTCTAGCCCCAGCATTTGATCCATGTCTTCATCAAGCGATGTTAGCATCAGAATGAGACCACTATAAGCAGGTCTTACTATTCGGCAGACATCCATGCCTGATAGGCCAGGTAGCATGATGTCTAAAATAACCAAATCAGGCTGCTGCTCTATAATCTGACGAGTCGCCTCAATACCGTTTGTTACCACTTCGACAAGATAACCATTTTTATGTAAAAACTCTTGAACCAGAGAGGCCAGTTCAACGTCATCTTCTACCAAAATCAGTTTTTTGCCATTTAATAGGTAATTACCCATATAAATCCTTACGTTATGGGTGTTGATTATAAAAATAGTGCCATGAATGTTGAATGAATACGAGGTTATATTTGTGACGGTTTGAGACGATAAAGCAGGCTGAAATGTGTGGTTGGGGTTGTGATACACGATCGCTAGGATTGTTATTCCGAAGCGCTTTAAAAGCACACGGCTAAGCAAATGGTTGAATGTCATTATTCTATCGCTGATCTATGAATGAGATAAAACTCGATCATATAGTACGATATCGCTCTTGTTTGGTTCGATATCGTACTATATGATGTGCTCTATCAACTTCAAGGGAGCGTATTATGAATGATCAAAAATCAACTGGGTTATCTCGTCGACATTTTTTATCTCTGGCTGGTGGTGGGGTTGTTGTCGCAGCAGGTATTGGCGGTACGGTATTTTCCCTGACTCGTACTCCTCATAATGCTTTGATTCCATGGAATCAGGCGGGTCAATATTCTGAGCCAAGGCGATTTTCTTTGTCATACGCCATTCTTGCGCCCAACCCGCATAATTTGCAGCCATGGTTAGTAGATTTACACGAAGACGGGATTGTAACCTTGTTTTCTGATCCAACACGGCGACTGCCGGCAACCGACCCTTTTGATCGTCAATTGACCATTGGGCTGGGGTGTTTTCTTGAGCAAATGACCATTGCGGCCACCGCGGTTGGCTATCGAGTCGAGACGCATTTGTTTCCTGAAGGTGAGTCTCCAGAAGGTGAGTCTCCAGAAGCCTTGGGTAGTTTGCCGATTGCACGAGTACGTTTTGTCGCGGACAAAAAAATGGTGGACCCACTATTTGCTTATATTCTTGGGCGTCGTTCGACCAAAGAGCCTTATGATATGAGCAAAACCGTCGCCGTTAAGACATTGAACGGATTAAATCCGCAGATTTCAGGTGTACGATTTGAAGGTGCAACCGATCAATCCCAAGTTAACACACTGAAAAAATTGACCTGGGAGTCCTGGTTAACGGAATATAAAACGCCATCGACCCAACAAGAAAGTGTTGATTTGATGCGTTTAGGCAAAGCCGAGATTAATGCTAATCCTGATGGTATCGATTTAGGGGGAATGCCGTTAGAGGGATTGATAGCAGCAGGTCTTATAACGAAAAAAGACCTCGCTACGCCAGGTACAAGCAGTTATCAGGCGGGCATTGATATATATCAGCCTATGTTAGAGGCAACTCCTGCATATGTGTGGTTAACCAGTGCTGATAATCGCCGTACTACTCAGATCGCAGCAGGACGTGCTTGGCTTCGCCTTAATCTACTGACTACAAAAAATGGCTTGGCATTGCATCCTATTAGTCAGTGTTTACAGGAATTTCCAGAGATGGCGGCTCACTATAAAAGAGCACATCAGATGCTGGCCCGCGAGGGGGAAACCATTCAAATGCTAGGTCGTTTGGGGTATGCTGCATCTGTTGCAAAAACCCCAAGATGGAGCCTAGATGACAAAATCAAACGAACATGATGGCCGTGATAACAACGCAGGTCTAGTCATGTTTGAGTTGTTGAATGAAGTAGGGATTATTGCCCAGCTCAGCCGTACATTAATGGAGTCTAGGTTAGATGATGGCTTGACCATTCATCACTTTACCGCGCTCAATCATTTGGTTCGATTAGGCGACGGAAAAACACCAATGGACTTGGCTCGTGCTTTTCAAGTTCCGAAAACAAGTATGTCGCATACTTTGGCAGGCCTTGAGAAACGAGGCTTAATCCGTATGGAACCTAATCCTGATGATGGACGAGGTAAATTGGTGCGTCTAACAGACTCTGGCCAAGCTGTGCGTAATCGAGCGATACAAGATATCGCCCCAGATATGGCCAATATTATCCCTCAATTTGGTTTAGAGGATGCTCAGGCCACGTTGCCTATTTTACGTAAACTAAGAGTTGTGTTAGACAAAGCGCGTAATAAATAGATCACACAATGTTGATTGTTAAATTGAGAGTTTCACGCTAGCTTCAAATGACTTAGGTGGATACGCCAATGACCTACGATGAATTCAATCAATTTTGTGGTGCTTTGCCCGCGACGACGTCGGTTGTTCAGTGGGGAGATGCTCAAGTCTGGAAGGTGGGCGGTAAAGTGTTTGCTGTCGGCGGCTGGAGCAAAGACAAGGTGCCTGCGTTTACGTTTAAAACATCGGAGCTGAACTACGATTTTTTAAGAAATAAAGAGGGTTATAGACCTGCGCCCTATCTCGCGTCTCGTGGTATGAAGTGGATACAGCAGTTTGATGGCTCGAAAGAGTTGGATGAAGAGTTAACGTATTATTTTCAAGAGTCTTATCGCATAGTGTCGTTGGGTTTGACGAAGAAAAAACAAAAGGAGCTGGGGTTGAATCAGCCAGTTTCTGAGGGTGCATAATGCATCGTCGATGAAGAAAGAAAAGGGCGCTCCATCATCCAGCGCCCTTGATTGTATCGGTCAATCATTTCCATAGTGGTTTGTGCACTTCTTGATCCACGTCGGCGGCGGTTAGGCCGATGTCTTTCAGTTGCGCGTCGTCTAGACGGCTCAATCTACTTCTTGTACGCCAGTTGTGAGCGATTTTGGCTAGGCGTTGTTTCCATGTGTTTTCTTTTAGTTTAGCTAATGCGTTTTTACAGCAGTCGTTTATGTCTAGTTGGCTGTTTTCGAGGTTGTTCATTTCTTCTGATGTGCAGTTTTTCATGGTGTTACTCCTTGTGTTGGTCTGCTTTTGATACTCTGTAGATGAATAATCGGCTTTTAATTGCGGTGCGACAAACGAGAAAAAATGTCTTATAGTTAAGAAAATCTTACTTATAAAAGGTGCTGTTAATGTCTTCCAATCGAGCTTTACCGCCACTCAAATCGCTGCAAGCGTTTCGTTATGCGGCGCAGACGTTGAGTTTTAAGAAGGCGGCGGAGTCTCTTTTTGTGACGCAAGCGGCGGTGAGTCAGCAGATTAAAACGTTGGAACAGTCGCTGGGGGTTGAGCTGTTTGAGCGACAGACTCGCCAAGTGGTGTTGACGTCGGAAGGACAATATTTGTTTGAGTACGTTGAGAAGGCGTTTGCGTTATTAGAAGACGGAGTGAAAGGTGTCACGGAAGACCCTAATCCCAATACTTTGGTGATCAGTTCTGTGCCGTCTTTTTCGAGTCGTTGGCTGGTCTCAAGGTTGGGACGGTTTCAGGCACTAGAGCCAAACATAAACCTTCGCCTTAGTCCTAGTATTGGGTTGTCGACCTTTATCGACAGTGATTTAGATGTCTGTATTCGCTTGGGTCGAGGACACTACACAGGGCTGCAGTCGCAGCTTTTGTTTAAGGAATATTTGGTGCTGGTTTGCCATCCATCTTTGATCAATACGAATGAACCAGTGAAAGAGCAATTAATGAATATTCCTATTATTACCGATACAGGGCCTGATGTGCAGCACGTGTGGCCAGTGTTACAGCGGTTTTTAGACCTTTATGATATGCCGATGAAGTCTCATTTGCATGTGGCGGATTCGACGTCTTTGGTCGAAGCGCTGTTGTCTCAACAAGGGCTTGCTATGATGCGTTATGGCTTGGTGTACGAGCTGATAGAAAAGGGTCAGTTGATTTGTCCGTTGCCCATTTATATGAAGTCACAATACGACTTTTATCTCGTTGCCCCGTCTCCTCATTTCAAATACCAAAAAGTGAAAGCCTTTAAGCAATGGATTGAGTGCGAAGTGAAAGAGGTCGATTCCTCATGGCAAGCGTATTTAAAGAATAATCCTGAGATGGAAGAGGTGATCGTTTAGTTTTCTTGGCCTATTTCTGATGAAGACGCAAAACGTTTTCGGAATTCGCTGGGTGTCAGCCCCATTATTTTTCTAAAGGTCTTTCGGCAGCTGCCTGCATCTTCATAGCCAACGTTTAGGGCGATGCTTTCGAACGGCAGCGTTGTTTCTTCTAGGTTATTACACACCGCTTGAATGCGAAGCCGTTGAATGTAGTCGGAGGGCTTCCAGTTAGTGTATTTATGGAACCGACGCAAGAAGGTGCGAGGTGTTAGGTGCGCAATGTTGGCAAGCTCGCTGATGCGATTAGTGTGTGAAAAGTGACGTTGTAGATAATGTTGTACCGCTAATATGGCTTTGTCTCCGTGGTCAAATCGTGGCGTGAATTGTTGGTAATAGCTTTGCTCTCTTATGCCGGTGTCCATGACTAATGTTTTTCCGAGTTGCCGCACAATGCTGGCTTGAGTAAAGCGCTGGATGAGCGCCACGCCCAAGTCCATCCAAGACATCATGCCACCAGCGCTGATTATATCGCCTTGATCAATTAAAATTTTCGACGCATCTAATGCTTGTTCAGGGAAGCGCTGTTTGAAGGTTTCCGCTAATCCCCAATGGGTTGTTAAACACCGATGTTGTGCGGCGTTGGTGGCCGCGAGAAAGAATGCGCCAGCGCAGGCGCTAGTCAGGATCGCTCCATTCTTATGTTGTTCGTTTAACCAATTTACCAGAATAGGGCAGTCGGATTCGTATGCGCTTTTTTCCATACTGGGCGGGATCAAAACGGCGTTGTAATGCTTGCCGCTGTTCAGTGAATTCAAATCGAGTATGTCGGTGTCGATTCGAATTGGTAGTGATGATCCGAGACATAACCGATTGGCCAAAGAGAACATTTCGTCAAAGCCGTACACAGCAGAAAGTAGGCTATTTGGGTATTGAATGATGGCGAACTGATAGGTAATCATAGAAGGCTTCAATTTTGTCACTATAAGACTCTAATATGGCAAAATGGCCACTTAGGTGAAAGCGTTTTTGTCGGCATTATGGGTTTTCATCTTACTAAAGGAGAACATAATGAAACGCACGGCCTTATTAGTGATTGACCCACAAAACGATTATTTCGAGGGAGGGTTGTTTCCCTTATGGAACACACAAGACACATTAGAAACGATACTGAAGGCCATAACGCATGCTCAAGCGAACGACATACCGGTTGTTCTTATTCAGCATGTGGCGGATAGTTCATTGGGCGTGGCGCCGTTTTTTAATCCTGGGACCATGGGTGTTGAGGTTCATCCGCAGGTTCTCGCGTTAGCGCCCAATGCGACCGTTGTCGTGAAGCACTTTGCCGATGCTTTTGAACAGACGGAACTTAACGCTGTTTTGTCAGCGCTAAAGGTAGAACGATTACTCTTATGCGGCATGATGACGCAAAACTGTGTGACGCATACGGCGCTTTCAAAAGCGGCTGAAGAGTACGATGTAAAAGTGATAGGTGAGGCCTGTACAACTCGGGAAGAAATGTTGCATTTGATCGCTCTAAATGCAATTTCTATCCGTGTGCCGTGTGTTTCAATAAAAGAGTCTTTTTAGTCTAGCGTTCTTTACATAAAGAGCGGGACTATGATCTTAGTTCTGCTCTTTATGTAAAATAGTTAAAGGTAGGAGGTTCTTTTATAGGATAAAAAACGGCGAATTTGTTACAGTCTGTCGTTAGTAAAAAATAAGGTGCACTTTTGTATTATGCCCATCAGACAATCATTCGGTTCATTGCCTACTTTTGCGATCGACCCAGACCAATTTCATGTTCTGCAATCCGCTCTTCATTTTCGTGAATCTCTCTTAAAAGCGATTAACAACGCTACAGTAAGAATCTACTTAGCCTCACTTTATCTTGAGGATGATGAGGCTGGAAGAGAGGTGCTTACAGCGGCCTATGAGGCGAAGCAGCGTAATCCTAATTTGGACATTGCCATTTGCGTGGATTGGCATCGAGCTCAGCGTGGTTTAATTGGCGCGGAAAAGAGCGCAGGCAATGCTGCTATGTATCAAACCTTCGCTGAAAAATACGAGCATTCGATTCCTGTTTATGGGGTTCCTGTGCGTACCCGTGAAGTATTTGGCGTGCTGCATTTGAAAGGTTTTATCATCGACGATACGGTGATTTATAGCGGTGCCAGCTTAAACAATATTTATCTTCATTATCAGGATCGTTACCGTTTTGACCGTTACCATGTTATTCAGCATAGGGAATTGGCCAACAGCATGGTTGAATTTATCTGCGAGGGCATGATTGCTCATTCTGCCGTCAAAAATCTGTCTCAGACAGGGCTGCCAACGACAAAAGAACTAAAACCGGCTATTCGACAATTTCGAGCGTCATTAGCGAAGGCCTCTTATAAAGTTGAGCATCAGTTGGTTGATGACCAGCACGTGGCGGTGACGCCTTTGGTTGGTATTGGTAAGCGACAGAATCTTCTTAATCAACAAATTACGGTCATGCTGTCGTCGGCAAAAGAAGAGATCATACTTTGTACGCCTTACTTTAATTTGCCTAAAGTGGTGTTAAGAGAAGTTAAGCGTGCCATGAAACGCGGTGTTAACGTTCACGTTATTGTGGGTGATAAAACCGCGAATGATTTTTATCTTCCACCAGATAAGCCGGTAAAGGCGATTGGCGGTTTGCCGTATTTGTATGAAATGAACCTGCGTAAATTTGCTGTTTTCAATGAAAAGTACATGACGTCAGGTCGTTTATCGATTCATTTGTGGAAACATGATGCCAATAGTTACCATTTGAAAGGTTTGTGGGTAGACCATAGTGTCATGATGTTAACTGGCAATAATGTAAACCCAAGAGCCTGGGCATTGGATTTAGAAAATGGCCTATTAATTAATGATCCAAATAAACACTTAGAAGCTAAATTCATCGCTGAGTTTGATAATATTTTTCAGCATACACAACGTATCGCGTCTTCTAGCGAGCTTGACGTATTGCAAGATTATCCGTTGAAAATTCAAAAAATATTAAAAAGGGTGATACGAACTCGTGCGGATCGATTACTGAAACGAATTTTGTAAAAACAATGGTAAAAGTTGTCGGAAGCTGTCAATTGCAAGTAAGGCGAGTCTGAATCTTGTGTTTTTAGCTTGAATTTAGGAATAAAAAAAGCGAATCGTTTTAAATGATTCGCTTTTTTATTTATCAGAATGTCATCGAAAAATTACAACTGATCCAATCCTAGTTTAAAGCCTTCTAGTAAATCTTCTGTATCTTCAATACCAATAGAGCAGCGAATCATTTGTTCACTGATACCCGCTATTGCTCTGTTTTCTGCTCCCATTTCATAAAAAATAGTGCCAGCCATTGGTAGTGCTAAAGTACGGTTGTCGCCTAGATGCGTCGCATTAATAATGATATCTATGGAGTCCAACAGTGCTGCACAATCGTAACCTGCTTTTAGATCAAAGCTGAGAATGGAGCCATAGTGCTTGAACCAGTTGGTGGCTTTTTCATGTTGAGGGTGAGAAGGCAACCCCGGATAATACACGGCTTCTATTTTATCGTGTGCGTTTAACATTTGCGCTAAAGCAAGTGCATTGGCGCAAGAGCGATCCATGCGTAATGCCATGGTTTCTGCACCAACCGCAATTTGATAGGCTCCGTCGGAGCTGAGGGTTCCGCCCATATCGCGTAACGCTTTTTTCTTAATTTGTGTGAGCGCCCATTTGCTCGTGTCGCCTTTTCGGTAGGCTTCAAAAATATTAGGGTAGTTGATCCAATCGTATAATCCTGTTTCAGTCACCGCGCCACCTAATACGGTGCCATGGCCACAAAAATATTTAGACAAGCTGTTCATTACTAAGCTAGCCTTTATTCGAATAGGTTGAAATAAGTAGGGTGATGTCATGGTGTTATCAACGAGATAAACTAATTTTTGCTGTTCGCACCAATCACCAATGGCGGCTAAATCAACAATTTGTGTGCCGGGATTCGCCATGGTTTCTACAAACACCATGAGCGTATTATCTTGTTTGGCGGCGATCACATTATTCACGTCAGTGGCATCGACTAACGTCACTTCAATGCCAAAATTCTCTAGGGTTGTCATTAAACTATAAGAATTACCAAACAAGAATCGGCTCGCAATCAAATGGTCGCCTTGCTTCAATAAACTCAGGAAAATCGCACTTAATGCGCCCATGCCTGTGGCGAAAACTAAACTGCCAATACCTTGTTCTGTTTGAGTAATCATGGCTTGCAGACTGTCTGTGGTCGGCGTTGACTGCCTTGCGTAACTTTGACCTGAGGCTTTACCTTGGAACACATCCATCAAATCTTGTGTGCTTTTATAGCCATAAGGAACAGAGTTATAAATTGGCGTGTGAATCGGATTATCGTTATAACCTTGCTGGCGGTCATGATGGACAATGTTACTGGTAAAACCTTTTAACTTTATCATTTGCGTATCACCACATTAAATCTTTGAATGACAGTAGAGCGTTGTCTTTAATGCTTGCCATGATAATACCCTTCTAAAGGCTATGCTAGAAAAGATAAAAAAAACGAACCCTCAAAGTTCGTTTTTTTTATTGGGGTGGCGGATTGATTTACTTGGCTTTTAAATTCTTTTGTACGGTATTCGAATACCAACTTAAAAAGTTGATAACACCAAACTCAAAGGTTTCTGAATACGGTCCTGGACGGTAGCCGATAGAGTTGATACCAAGCTGATTACGTTCACCGAGTACCTTGTCTTGTTCGTTGGTGGCATCCCATACTTTACGTAGGTTCTCCGGATCATAGTCGACACCTTCTACAGCGTCTTTATGCACGAACCATTTAGTGGTGACAATGCTTTCTTGAGCGGAAACAGGCAACACTCGAAAGACAATAAAGTGGTCCGATTGCATGTGGTTCCAAGAATTCGGTAAGTGCAAAATTCGCATTGAACCCAGTTCAGTATTTTTGATACGCCCAAGCATTTTCTTGCTGGCTTCTGCGCCATCAATGGTCATGACCTTGGTGCCTTTTTTCAGTGGCATGCGCACGATGCGATTGCGCTGAACTGAACCAAAGCTGCGCAGTTTGTGTGGAATGCCTTCTGCATCCCATTTAGCCGATTGCGCTGCGTAATGATCGTGAAAGTCTTGTGGTGCGCGTGGGTCGTCCGTGTCGTCCCATTCCAATAATGTATTGAGTAGCTCTGGATGGCTGGCCGAACAGTGATAACATTCGCGGTTGTTTTCTAGCACCAATTTCCAGTTAGCACGCTCGTGCATGGTAGATTCAATGGCTAGTTTGGTATTTTCAACATCATAAGGTTCCATATAGGCTTCTAGTGTTTCTAGAAACTCATCGAACTCATCTTCTGGTGCCACTTTACCTAAACAAACAAAAATAAACCCACCAGCCGATTTGCAAAAAGCGGACCTCAAACCATGTTCTTTCAAGTTGAAATCTTTGTTCATTTCTGTGCCAGCGAACAGCAGGTTACCTTTTAAATCGTATGTCCACTGGTGATAAGGACAAACTAGATTAGCGACTTTACCTCTGTGTTCGGTACAAATAACCGATCCACGATGAGAACAGGTGTTATGAAAGGCGTTGATGTTGCCTTCTGCATCCCGCACCACTAAAACAGGATTTTGCCCAATTTCTACCGTGAGGTAATCGCCTTTTTTTGGGATTTCGCTGGTCATGCCGACAAAGAGCCATTCTTTTTGAAAGACTTCTTCCATGTCGACTCTGAACATGTGTGGGTCGTTATAAAGTGCCGCATCAAGTGAATAGTTGCTAGAACGTTTTTCTAGCAAGTCAGTCATGGCGGTTTTCGCTTCACCTATTGAGGTGTGGCGTACATTGAGTAGATCGTGTTGATTCATCTTTCTGGGCCTTACTGACAAAAAGATTGATGGACTGGTCTTGCCGCGTTTTTATCGTACTGGCTTTGGTTATTTGAACCTTAGTAGTACGAGCTTATAGTCGCTTAAAAAGATAGGCAGATAATGACCATTCACGACACGCGGTGATACATAAATCGACTCGCAATCACTTGAGTTTTCTAGGTTTGACTGCCATGAGCAATAAATTGTCGCTCAGAGTTAACTTGCATTAATCAACTGGATCCAAAATGGCGCAAATACGGTGCAATAACTACTTTAATTGAGAGACTTCAATATGACTGATTCAACTTCAACTGGTGCCAACTCCGACTACTTTGCCCCCGTTAATACACAGACTTGGGTAAACGGTCGTCATAATGTTCGTTGTGTGAAAGTGATTCATGAAACGTGGGATGTGAAAACTTTTTGTTTTATGGCGCAGCAACCAGTGATGTTCTTCTTTAAGCCGGGTCAGTTTGTCACTTTGGAGTTGGAGATTGAAGGCCAGCAGGTGATGCGCTCTTATACCATATCGAGTTCGCCCTCTGTGCCCTACAGTTTTTCTATAACGGTTAAGCGTGTACCGGGTGGGGAAGTGTCGAATTGGCTACATGACAACATGGCGATAGGTGCTGAGCTTGCTGTGTATGGGCCAGTAGGACAGTTTAATTGCATCGATTTTCCTGCCGAGAGGGTGCTGTTTCTGTCTGGTGGTGTGGGTATTACACCCTTGATGTCGATGTCTCGTTGGTTATTTGATACGAATGCCGAAGTGGATATTACTTTCATACACAGTGCTCGTTCGCCTCGCGATGTGATTTATCCGCGTGAGTTGGATCACATGGCGGCCCGTTTGGATAACTTCGGGCTGTATTTAATTGTCGAGCGAATGGAAAACGGTTTGCCTTGGCAGGGGTATCGAGGCTATCTGGATGAGTCTAAGCTAGAAATGATTTCTCCAGATTTTATGGAAAGAGAGATTTTCTGTTGTGGCCCCGCGCCTTACATGAAAGCGGTTAAAAACCTTCTCATGGCGAGAGGGTTTGATATGTCGCATTATCATGAAGAGTCCTTTGGTGAAACGCCTGCGGCTGTTGTAGAAGATGCGATGGAGCAAGCGGAAGTTGCGCAAGCGGAAGCTGATGCGGTTAATCAAGAAGATTTGCTTAGAATTGATTTTTTGAACAGTGGTAAAAGCATTCAAGTGTTGGCAGGGGAAACCTTGCATAATGCCGCCGCGAAGTTGGATTTAATGATTCCAAAAGCTTGCGGTATGGGAATTTGTGGCACTTGTAAAGTGCTAGTAAAAGAAGGTCAAACACAGATGGATCATAACGGTGGGATTACCGAGGAAGACATTGAAGCTGGCTATGTTTTGTCGTGTTGTACCGTGCCTAAGTCTGATGTTGTGTTGGAATATTAAGACTTTTATACGGCGACTATATTTGCCAATTTAATATGGAAAATAGACTCGAATTGCTTATTTATAACGTGTAAGTGCCGAATTCTTGTCTGTTTTTACTTCGTTCGTAATCTGGTGTGAAAGGACTTATTAGTTTTTTATTAAATAAGCGTTCAATAAAAGCGCAATCTTGGTCTATATTAGTGCATGGTATTATGTTTTTATGTGCTAGTTCCACCAAGTGTTATGAGGTTATATTTATTCTGAAACATAACACTTCAGTTGTAGCGCCTGGATGAAGAATGTAATACCTATAGTTTTGAGTTTCCTTAAAAATAAAAAAGTGTTCGTTTAAACATGGTCTAAATTTTGCCTGTGATAATGAAAGCACACATATGAGGGCATTAATATGGTAACTGCAAGTGGTTCTACCCTGGCTTTTGATGCTAAAAGCACCACAAAAGTAGGTTTTTTGTTGCTCGATCATTTTACGATGATCTCATTAGCCTCTTCGATTGAACCACTGCGTATGGCCAACCAGCTGTCTGCAGAAGAACTCTATAGTTGGAGTTTGATTTCTGAAAATGGCCAACCTGTAACAGCCAGTGATGGCTTGAGTTTAACACCAGACTTCTCTATGGAAGACAGTACAAGCTTTGACCTGATTGTTGTGGCGGGTGGTGTCGACATAACTCGTACGTTTAATGCGAAACAGGTCTCTTGGTTGATGAGACAATCCCGTAAAGGCGTGCGACTTGGAGGTATTTGTACCGGTGCTTATGTACTGGCCTACGCAGGTTTGTTAAATGGCTATCAATGCAGTGTGCATTGGGAATGCCTAACCGCCTTGCAAGAAACCTTTCCTAAAGTGAACTGCAATAATAAGCTGTTTTCTATTGATAAAGACCGCCTTACCTCATCCGGCGGCAGTGCTCCGATGGACATGTTTTTAAACATGATGACCAAGCAGCACGGTCCTAAATTATCCAATGCTATTTCCGACATGTTTATTTGTGATCGCATCCGTAATGAATCGGATCAGCAGCGTATGCCGATGCGTCAGTTCAATAGTATTGGTATGTGCACGCCAAAACTGGTCGATGTGATCGAATTGATGGAAAATAACCTAGAAGAACCTATTGAGCTGGATGAATTGGCTACTTTTGTCGATGTGTCTCGCCGTCAAATTGAGCGCATGTTTCATCGTCATTTGGATTGTTCACCTTCACGTTATTATTTACGCTTGAGACTGGAAAGGGCGCGTAAGTTACTCAAGCAGTCAAATATGTCTATTGTCGAAATCTCAATGGCGTGTGGGTTTATTTCTACGCCGCACTTTAGTCGCTGTTATCGCAAGCACATTGGCGTTTCGCCTCGTGACGAACGAAAAACCGCTTGGAAAGCAGAAGTGGCTGACGCGCCTTCAATCGAAATGGGCGCGATTCTATACATACCTCATGCCCAAGATGCATTGAGCCATTCTCACACTGAACCGAGTTATGGTTCTGTTGCTGTGTTATAGGGTTATGTAAAAGTGATTGCCTAATAAGTAATGCTTAGAGGTAATGTTTAAACAGTAAAAAAGGGCTTTTTTAAAGGCCCTTTTTTTATGCAACGTATCGCTTGTTTTGTATGGTGTTTAGTTACTTTGACAAAACAACAGTGTTTCTTTTTTTGCTTCGCCTCTCTCATTGCATGTCCAGCCAGCGTAATCCGTATGATCGGTTTTGGCTTGCACAATGAAGAAGTCTTGGTGTTGCAATGGTAACCAAGATTTCAGGTCGGTGGAGCGTTGTTTGGCCTTTCCTTTTGAATAGTATTGCGCAGAGAACGGGCGTTTATGTAGATAAAATAAATCGCTTTGAGTGGCCTCAGCTTGCTGTTTCCAAATGCTCATCATTGCGTCTTCTGAGCGTTTTGTTACCAAATCGAATTGAAATATGCTTATTAAAATAATCAGTAATAAAGGCGTTACGAAGCCGATTTTGTATAACCACGTTGGTAATGGTCTTTGGTTGTGCAGGTGAGCCAACAATAGCGCCGTTGCAGGCAATGCTGGCATCACGTAGCTTGCTAGAATGTTACCAGAGAAACTGAACAGCAACATAGGCGCCAGCATCCATAATAGGAGGAAACTACCAAAACCATCTGCGCTTTCTTCTGTGTCTTTGTCATCTTTTATAGAGCGAATCCATTGCCATATCAGCAGAGGACTCCAAGGAAGCATGGAAATAAACGCGTATACCCAAATTGTTCCGCGCGCTCTTTCATGAGCGCTGCCATATAAGTCACCTTGCCAACCGCTAACGATGAAGCGTTTGATGTGCTCACCAATGATAAAGTAATCTAAAAATCCTGGTGTTTTGTATTCTGCAATGGCATACCAAGGCATGGCAATCGCGAGAAAAATCAAGGTGCCATAAACCCAAGGAAGCGTGTGCCATAGTTTTTTCCAACGTCCATTTGGAAGTATCCAAACTGTTAAGCTAATACCAATCAAAACGATCGCCAGTGGGCCTTTTGACATCATACCTAACGCTAATCCGATGAAGAACAAATAACCCCACAGCTTGCCTTTGTTGTTCCACGCTTGCCAAAAACTGATCATGCTTAACGCGATGGAAAAGGTCAAAGCGGTGTCTGTCATTACGGCGCCGCTCAATATAATGAAAGAGACGGTAGACGCTAAAATACTGGCTGAAAACAATCCCATTGCGGAGGATTGGAAATGATCTTTTGCCAGTTTGTAAACCAACCAAACCACACCTACACCAACGAGGAGGTGCGGTACGCGTGCGGCAAATTCATTCACGCCAAAGAGGCTGAATCCTAAGCTGCTTAGCCAGGTGAAAATAGGCGGCTTTCCCCAAAACGGCACGTTATAGTCAAACATGGGAGTGATCCAGTTACCTGTCTCAAACATGATTCGAGCCATTTCGCCGTATCTCGCTTCGGTGGTGTCCATCAGTGGGTACAGTGACAAAGAAATAAAGCGCAACGCTAAGCAGCTGACGAGTAAAATCAGTAATGTCTTAACGGAAGGCAGCGTAAGGGAGGTTTTATTCATTATTCAGGGCCCGAGTATTGAAAAGTGGGTTTTGTCATGGCGTCTTCCATTAACACGTATAACGGCCTTTGTTTTGATTCGATGAACAAACGACCAACGTATTCGCCAAGTACACCAATGGATAAAAGCTGTATTCCGCCTAAAAATAAGACGATTAAAATCGTGGAAGGGTAACCGGCGACTGGGTCACCCCAAACAAGGGTTTTAGTGAGAATGACGACGGCCATGGCGAAGGCAATGAAGGACGTCATTACGCCAGCCATTGTTGCCCAACGCAAAGGCTTGGTGCTAAATGACGTAATGCCTTCTAATGCCAAGTGTATGAGCTTCGGGTAATTCCATTTGGTGTTGCCTGCCAGTCGAGCATCTCGGTCGAATGAAAGAATGGTTCGAGTAAACCCCGGCCACGCTAACAGTCCTTTCATAAAGCGAGTTCGTTCTGGCAGTGTGTTGATCACGTTAACCACTTTTTGATCCATTAAACGAAAGTCGCCGACATTCTCGGTAATCGGGTGGTCGCTCATTTGCGACATAAAACGATAAAAACAATGTGCTGTGGTGCGTTTTAACCAGCTTTCCCCATGACGCTCGCGGCGTTGCATTTCAACGACTTGAGCGCCATTTCGCCATGCTTTTACCATCTCAGGAATGTATTCTGGTGGATCTTGTAAGTCCGCATCGAGCAAAATAACGCAGCGACCTGATGCGGCTTTCATGCCCGCGCTCATGGCGGCTTCTTTGCCGAAATTACGGCTTAGGCGTAAACAACGGACTTGATGCAATGGGTGTTGGAACTGACTGACTAATGTCCAACTGTCGTCTTGACTGCCATCATCGATATAGAGAATTTCGCAGTGTTGATGAAGTTTATTTAGCGCTTCGCACACTCTTTGGTGGCACACTGCAAGTACATCCGCTTCATTTAGAAAAGGGATAATGACAGTCACTAAAGCCTGCTTTTTTGCTTCTGCTTTTGGTTGCGCATAGTGTCTGTATGGAATGGCGCTCATTGGGCTCTCCTAACAAGGATAAAGTTGATGGATGCATAATAAAGAGAGGGGAGTCGCAAAAAGGTGATTCACTTTTTTTTCATGTATTTATGTGACAATGTGTCCTATTAGAGTCACTTTTAACTTTCTGTTTTTTTTAACGGTAGAAACGACTATGAAATTACTCTTGGTAGAAGACCATAAAGACATCGCCGGGGTGATCTTTGATTATTTTGAAATCAAAGGGTATGTCTTGGATTACGCAAACAATGGTTTACAAGGCTATGAATTGGCGAAGTCGGAGCATTATGACGCCATTATTTTAGACGTGATGCTGCCTAAAATGGACGGTTTGACGGTGTGTAAATCGTTGCGTGATGATGGTATTGATACGCCGATTTTAATGCTTACAGCAAGGGATACTAAAGATGATATTTTGTCGGGTTTTGCTCATTTGGCTGACGATTATTTAGTTAAACCTTTTGATTTGGAAATTCTAGATTCGCGCCTGCAGGCTTTGGTCAGGCGACGAAAAGGCGGTGTAGCGAATCGCACCATGACATTTGGTAATCTTGTGTTGGATATGAGTACGCGCGTCTTACAGCGTGAAGGTGGCCGATACTCGCTGAACCCATCGCAATATACGATTCTAAGATGTTTGATGCAAAAAGCGCCTGACGTGGTGTCAAAAGATGAAATTTGCGATGCCTTGTGGGGAGATGAAGAGCCAGACAGTAAAGTATTAAGAAGTCATATTTATCAATTGCGAAGCTTAATTGATCGACCTTTTGAGCACGCGTACTTGAAGACGGTATCCAAGGTCGGCTACCGTCTCATTGCTGAAGGTGAAGAATGAAACGGATTAAAACCGCAAAACAACTGACGTTTACCTATTTTTCGATTGTGGCGTTTGCCATTATTGCTTTTCATTTTTCGATGTTTGAATCTCTGATTGAAGACATTGAAATGATCTACGCTGAAAATCGCATGTTAAAAGACAAAGACACGGCCATTCGTTTATTGGAAGGCTCTGATCTGACACATGTTTCAGTGCCGCCTTTTTCCGAGGCGTATGTAGGTAAAGAAAATCTGCCTTCTGGAATTATTATTGATTCCAACATGACAGACAATAAGCCTTTTGAGTTAGATGAAGGCTCCGATACGTACTTTGAAATGTTTGCTATGCGTTCAAAGTTCATACTGAATGGCGAACAAAAAGACCTGTACCTAATTCACTATGATGAAATTTACGAAACCAGTGAAGAGCAAATGTTCGAAACGCAAAGCACCCAACTTTTATTGTCCCTGTTGTTATTGGCGGTGAGTTTATGGGTAGTGATGCGAATATCAGATCGACTGACGAAACCGCTAGCTCGGTTATCAGCCAGCCTTGGAGAAAGGAGCCCAACCAACATATCGGCGATTGAGTTACCAGATGGCGCCGCGACAAGAGAAATTCACCAATTAGTCGAGCGCCTTAATAGTTATCAAAATCAAATCAGCGCTTTGATAGAGCGAGAGCGGGCATTTAATCGTTACGCAAGTCATGAACTGCGTACGCCGCTTATGGTGATGAAGGGGGCGGTGACACTGCTTGGTAAGTCAGATTCGAAAGTGTTTTTAGAGCGTCAGCGTCTGCGGATGAATCAAGCGTGTCAGGAAATGGAAGATTACATCACCACCTTGTTGTCATTAACGCGTGATGAAGACTTATCGTTAACACCGAACCGTACTGTTGACGTGAGTGAGCTAGAGGGGATTTGTCAAACGCATTCAGGTTATCTTGCTGGGAAATCAGTGTCGGTGAATGTTATTTATGATGGTCATATGATAACTAAGCTGCCTATTCCCACTTTACATATTTTGGTTGGCAATTTATTAAAAAATGCACTGTCTTGTACTGATGAGGGTAGCGTCAATATTGTGGTGTCTGATAACACTATCAGTGTGGTGGATACAGGTTGTGGTTTAAGTGGTAAGCCTGGCGGTGAAAGCTATGGGCTGGGGTTGATGATCGTTCGTGATATTTGCGAAAAATACCGCTGTGAATTTACTTTGTCAGACAATGATGGAGCAGGGTGCACTTCCAAAGTGGTGTTTCCTGTCTAAATAAAGTTATGTTTCCTGTCTAAATAGAGCGCAATGCGCTCTAAAAGGTTATGCGAAGGCCGGTATTGTATTGGCCTTATTTATCGCATTTTCCATCTATTTTCTTATTAAAAAGTCATTAGAAAAGTGGATGAGTTAGATTCAATATCTGCATCAATTAAATTGGCTTGATGGTGCTATGATGTTTGTATTGCTAATGCCACTTTATGTTGGAGATACGAATGAGCGCTTCTATTTTAAAACGTTTGCCACTAGATATGTTTTGGCCGACGTTCGATCCATTTTTATTCTGTGCCTTCCATAACGATAAATACCCTAAAGCCAATGGTGACATGGGGCCTGCTGAGTCTTTAGTCGGTCGTGCGCTGGGTCAGGATTTCGCCGGTATGGATGGTTGGCGTATGTACCACGGTAAAAAAGTTCCGGGCTTTCCAGCGCACCCTCATCGTGGTTTTGAAACGATCACTATTGTCAATGAAGGTTTGGTTGATCACGCTGATTCTATGGGGGCATCGGGTCGTTATGGTGAAGGTGATACCCAATGGATGACAGCAGGAGAAGGCATTCAGCATTCAGAGATGTTTCCTTTGTTAAATGAAAACGACGCTAACCCGCTAGAGCTTTTTCAAATTTGGTTAAATCTGCCAAGTAAAAACAAAATGGTACCGCCGCATTTTACTATGTTGTGGAATGAAGATACGCCAGTGGTCAAAGCGTTAGACAGTAATGGGAACGAGATTGCGATTAAAGTCGTTGCTGGGTCGTTGAAGGGTATTGCGCCTGCGCCTTGCCCACCAAATTCATGGGCAGCAGATGACAAAAATCATGTTGCCATTTGGTTAATCGATTTACCAGAAAATGCAGAATGGACATTGCCTGCTGCGGCGTCAAATTTGAATCGTACCTTGTATTTTTTTGAAGGCGATAGCATTGAACTGGATGGCGTAGAGGGATCGGTCAACGAAGCCTTTGTTCTGAAAAGTGATGTGGCTGTTGTCATGAAAAATCTTGGTAAAGTAGCGCGCTTTTTGATGTTACAAGGTCGTCCTATCGCTGAGCATGTTGAGCAGCATGGGCCATTTGTGATGAATACCAGAGCAGAGCTTCAGCAGGCGTTTAATGACTATCAGCGGACTCAATTTGGTGGCTGGCCTTGGCCTCGTCATGACCAAGTGCATGATAAATCAAAAGAAAGGTTTGCTAAGTACGCGGATGAGCAAGCGAATTAAGCGGACGTATTTTCTCCGCTAGATAGGTTTTTCTTTGGATTGATTGATGAGAAAATCCAAAAGCGAGAAAAAATATAGTTCAGCATCATACCCGCTAATACACCGGGCGCCATGGCAAGATAAGGCCATAGCAATATGAATATAGGACTGGGTATAGCGGGTGGGTGCGCTAACAAGAAAAGATAGCAACCCCAATTAGGAATAAAAGCCATCACAGAGCTGCCGAGAAATTGCATCCATTGTAATACGGCGGCTTTTTTATGTTTTATTTTTTGTGCATCAATGAAGGTGATGTGACGATTCCACCACCAGTTAGAGCTGGCAGCAATCCAAAAAGCAATGCCTCGCGCAAACAGGTGGGGCAGCCAAATCGAAAGTAGCAGCATGCTAGTAAGGTCGACTAAAAAGCCAACCCCACCCACAATGGCAAAGCGTATAAAAGTATGTTTCAAAAGTAAGTTCATAATGTCATTCTATGAGCTTACGCATCAAAAAAAAGTGAAACACACATCGGATTTATGCTGAATTGTCAATTTGATCGTTCATAAAATAGAGGGAATATAAGATGAAAATACTCGCATTCGGAGCCAGCTCAAGCCGACAGTCCATCAACAAAGCTTTGGCAAGTTATACTGCGAATTTAGTGGCAGACGCAGAGATTACGGTGCTTGATCTTAATGATTTTGACATGCCTATCTTTAGTGAAGACATAGAAAAGAGCGCGGGTGTTCCCGTTCAGGCGCAAGCCTTTGTTGATGCTATTGCGCAAACAGATGTGATTGTTGTTTCGTTCGCTGAGCACAATGGGTCTTATTCTGCCGCGTATAAAAATATCTTTGATTGGGCGTCTCGTATTGAAAAAGCAGTTTATCAAAATAAGCCTATAGCCGTTCTTTCTACGTCACCTGGCCCTGGCGGCGCGAGCAGTGTATTGGCTCAAGCCGTTAACAGCATGCCGTTCTTTAAGGGAAGTGTGATTGGTAGTTTGAGTGTGCCTAGTTTCTATGACGTAATGATTGATGGCGAGATTGCCAATGCTTCTATTAAGCAGGCTTTGTTGGACATTGTTGCTAAGTTTTAATCAAGAAAGGATATCGTGATGAAGCAATCTTATTCGTATGACTGGTTGGGAACGACATTTCCCATAATTCAAGCGCCAATGGCTGGTGTTCAAGACAGTGCTTTAGCCATTGCTGTGTCCAAGGCAGGCGGCTTGGGGTCCTTGCCTTGTGCCATGTTAGGTGTGGATGAGATTGCTCATCAGGTTTCTTTAATTAAAAAAGGCACCACAAGCCCTTTTAACCTTAATTTTTTCTGTCATGAAGCTGTGGAGTATAGCGAGAGTAAACATCAGCAATGGCGAGAGCTTTTAAAACCTTATTTTGATGAGTTCTCTGGAGCCTATGACGCTAGTATAAAAAGCGTCTCGCGTGTGCCTTTTAATCATGATATTGCCGATGTTATTGAAGGTTTTGTTCCGCCCGTTATCAGCTTTCATTTTGGGTTGCCTGAAAAAGCCTTGCTAAAGCGAATTAAAAGTTGGGGTTGTAAAATTCTTTCGTCTGCGACAACGATAGAAGAAGCTATCTGGCTAGAGGAAATGGGTGTTGATGGCATTATTGCACAAGGACTTGAGGCTGGTGGACATCGTGGTATGTTTCTTTCTAGCGATATTTCTACGCAAATGGGTTTGTCTTCGTTGTTGCCTCAAATCGTCGATAGAGTCCGAATTCCCGTGATTGCTGCGGGTGGTGTTTGTGATGCTCGTAGTATTGATGCTGCCTTGGCATTGGGTGCGTCAGCGGTGCAAGTGGGAACTGCTTATTTATTGTGTCATGAAGCGAATACTTCGCGGTTTCATCGTGACGCGTTAAAAGGTGAAAAAGCCAACCATACGGCACTGACTAATGTGTTTACGGGAAAGCCGGCGAGAGGTGTATCTAATCGTATTATGAAAGAGCTTGGTTATATGAGCGACGGTGTGCCTGCATTTCCTTATGCGTCGATGGAAATGGCGCAACTGAAAAGTCTTGCAGAAAAGCAAGGTTTGGGTGATTTCTCTTCATTGTGGAGTGGTCAAAATGCGTCTGCTTGTCAGGAAATTTCGGCTTTTGAGTTGACGCAACAGCTGGTTAAAAATATGCGGTATAAACCTCTCAACGGGTCTTTTTAGTATTCCTATTAAGAATTCGAAACATAAGTTTTATTCCTTTTACAAATACCGCTTGTCATCGCATGCTAGCGCTTTCTTATCGGTTTGAAGGTGTTTGGGTATGTGGATCTTTATTACGCTGTTTGCTGCTGGATGTCAGTCTATGCGAACGGCTTATCAAAACACGCTCGCCCGTGAAGCCGGTTTTTTACATGCCACCCTATCTCGCTCCTTGTTCGGTTTGCCCTTGGTGAGTGCGTATCTTGTGCTGTGTTGGCAATTATTCGGTTGGGTGTCTGTCGAAAAAAGTCTGACTTTTTGGGTGGCCGCCACTATTTGTGCCATCGCGCAAGTCATGGCGACTTACTTCATGTTACGAGCTTTCCAGTCCAGTAGTTTTGCTTTGGGGACCTTGCTGTCTAAAACTGAAGCGGTGTTAGCGGCTTTAATTGGTTTGCCTCTACTTCACTATACGTTGACGTTTGGGGCTTGGTTGGGAATTGCATTTGGGGTATTGGGTACGGTTGTCATGAGCGTGAAATGGAAAAATATTAGGCAAGTTCATAAAGACGCTTCTTTGCTATTTGGACTTGGCAGTGGCTTGTGCTTTGCGATCACGTCGGTCACTGCTTCCATTGCAAGTCATGCATTATCAGGCTCTCTTATTACTAGTGCTGGCGTCACGCTATGCTATGTTTTGGCTTTGCAGTCCATCATTTTGTGTAGTATTCAGATGGTTAAAAGCAAAGACGTTTTAGCACCTTTTCGATATGAATTAGTGTTGAGTTGCAAAGTCGGTATGTTGAGTGCTTTGGGGTCCATTGGCTGGTTTACGGGTTTTGCGTTGGTGAATCCTGCCCTGGTAAAGACGCTGGGGCAGATTGAAATCGTAGGGACGTTGTATTACTCAAAAGTACGTTTCGCTG